>JAOZID010000004.1:0-300000 GCA_026014465.1 Candidatus Bathyarchaeota archaeon
GGCAGCCACGCCGCTGAGGATAAGAGCTGAAAGCATCTAAGCTCGAAGCCTCTCCTGAAAAGAGGCAACCATTCCAGTTTCACTGGACGAGGGCACCCATAGAAGATGGGTTTAATGGGACTGGGGTGTAAGCTAGAAGCCTTCGGGCGACTAGCTCAGCCTGCGGTTTCCAACCGCCCGAGATGTCGGGTCCTCTGGTATATCTGAGCGATATTTGATGAACTTACAACGTTGTGTCTCAAAAGTTGGCCTATGCGTGGCGGCATTAACGAGATTGCTGCTTCTTTCTTTGCTTTTGATGTTTTCACCTGTTTTAGTAGACCCCCTCCCCCTATGGTTTCTGCATAGAATTGATATTTGGATGCTAATAGGCTGCTAATTGGTTGGGGTCTGTTTGGTGGTTTTGTTTTTTCCGTATCTTAACGTTTCTCTAGAAATTATACTCCTTTGTAACAAAAATCATGGAATTACGGCTCTGGCTTTTAAAAACCTTGAAAGCTCTAACGGGTCACATAAAACCGCTAGATTTGGGTTGTTTATTGAACTCCCATATTGTATGAGTTCAGAAATTACGGAATCTGCTGGGTTTTTTGCTAATACAACTAAGATGTGGTCTGGTCGTGTTCTATATGCTTTAGTTATCTGGTGCGCAATTTTTTCCCAAGTAACCGTCTTTCTGCTTATACTCTTGAAGCCCTTTACGACACATGAAAAAGTTGTTGCTTCATCATTAACCTTAACTGAAAAATGTTCCAAATCTGCAACTTCAAGTGACGTGTCTTTTGCTCTTCCCCTGCAATTTGTTGCGTTTTTTTCTCTTAATGAATCGACCAGCGTTTCTTGTATCTTATCTTCAGGTAAATCCGTTAGATTAGCAGTTGATTTTTTTCCTTCAACAACTGATACTGATAACGTCTCTGGAAATATGTCCGAGAAGGTTAATGGTTCGACTTCTCGGTAATCTAATAATAGGTCAAGTATCTCTTCGAGCGGAATTACTTTTATGAAACGGTTAACGTCAATATTATTTAAATAGAAAAAGGGGCTTTCAAACGCCTTTATGATCTTTGTGAGTTCTTCTTTCGAATGCGGCGCATTTTTGATGACATGGTGTGTTAGCTTAGAGCTAAATCTATCGTAGTCTTTCCACCCTCTTAATAGAACTGGATTAAGCACTCTATTGGTTATCGCTATTTCTAGGCTGGGATTAATTTTCAGAGACCTCGTTTTTTTGTGATGCCAGAAATTGCTCTCTAACAGACTCATCTATTCTTAATGTTTTGACCCATTGGTGCTTCGCGTAGACCGGACTGCCACCTTTGGTTTCTTCTAATGGGTATATCAACCCATTTTTTTCTAAATGGTCAAAAGCACGCCATATAGTTGGTTGCTTTCCACCAACTTTTTCTTGAATTTCTTTACGGCTTTTTATTCCGTCAATCTCAAGAAAAACGCTTATCCTTGTATGGTTACCTGCAAGAGCCTTCTCAACTAGTTTCATGTATTTTTCTCGGTTGAAATGCACGCTAACTTCTTGTGCTTGTTTGATTTCTCTGATGTCTCGCTTAATGTTTATAATTTCTCTTGCGGTATCTACTGTTTCTGGCATTTACATCACCTTAAAATATTTGCTCGTGAACTTGTTTACCATCCTTTTCGGCTGTTCTAATTAATCCTTCGCGTCGAAGGATGCTAATATATGAGCCTACATACTCAGGTGTTTTCTTAAGTATTTGTGTTAAGTCTTGCGTAGTTTTTGTGCCATCACATAAGTCGTAGATTTGACGTTTAATCGTTCCCTCCTTGAGCAATCCTCTCTTTATCTTTGAAAGGTTTTCTTGATTTGCGAGAAGAAACAATGAGTTCTGTTCCTGAAGAACCCTTAGAATATCGCTTAGTAGTTCTTTTTCTGATTTATCAGGCATTTCTTTTTACCTTTTCCTCATTTTTGACTTGCTGTCTTTTCTTCTTGTTTAATTGTGTACTGTGGAATAGCAATACCAACCTCTTCTAAATCAAAAGACCGCTTAAATCTGGACCCCCCTTTTACTGGAATACTTTCCCCTAATCCTTGTTTTAACCAAACCTGCCATATATCAAATATTGTTCTCGTGCTTCCAATGTTGACGATTTTTGCGATTTCCACAGTTCCACGTGTACCATCGCTTAAATGATAAGCAAGCTTTTTAGCTTCAGTATCTAAACTCGATAAGAGAATGGCTTTAGCTTCCTTTATCCCTGCGAATTTTAACCATTTCAGAATTTCACGCAGTATTTTAGTTTGTTCCGATTCGTTGGTAGTCATTATTGTTTAGCTCCTTCACCACTAAAATCCGACAATTTATGTTCCTCTTGTTTTTCCTGCTTTGTACTATTTGGGGATGTTTTGCTTTGTTCCTGTGGTTCTTCTTTAGTTTCAGCAAAAACTAGATTCAACCAGGATGGAGGGACATAATCTAATGTTTTTACAGGTGGTTTTTTGGGGGTGTAAGCGACTAAGTCTGCGGCTGATGCGCTGTCAAGGAAACGGGATACAGTCATCAAGCTCACTCCAACCTCTGTTGCAAAATCCTTCGGCATGCGTTTTCCATCAATTAAAACCCACATTTTTTTACGAGCCTCATTGTCTGCAACCTTTTCTAGTTCATTGTCAATTTGTG
Source organism: Candidatus Bathyarchaeota archaeon (assembly GCA_026014465.1). Lineage (NCBI taxonomy): Archaea > Thermoproteati > Candidatus Bathyarchaeota > Candidatus Bathyarchaeota archaeon. Next base: position 2,661 of record JAOZID010000004.1, read on the forward strand.
CAGAATTTGATAGTAACAGAATTTTTGAAATCTTTCTCAACTCATTGAGCACTAAGTTGTCCTGATTTGTTAAGGTCATTTCATTCCTCCCTTTTTGTTTTGGTTCTCTGGGACTAAGATAGTCTCTTCACCAGTTGTTTTTTTTGTTAATTTTAAGTTATTCACAGACTTTTTCTTTCTAATAGTGCTAAGGACGACATAGATGTTTTCGGGTGTTTTGTTTAGGAACTTGGCGATATCTACTGGTCTGAATCCAAGCGAATCTAATAATTCTATTTTCCCTTTCTCTTCGGGGATTTCCCTAACAATTTCTATTGCTTGAAGCCTAAGTAGTTTATCAATCTTGTCTGAAATTTCTTTCAAGATTTGGTCAGAAGTACTCATTGCTTTGTCTCCCGAACAGTTTCTCCTTGGCTTGTTTCCGTTACTCGCTGTTCATCTTCACTGAGGCTTTTTCTCTTTGTATTTTCTTTTTTCTTTTCTCTTGAAGTAAGTTCACAAATGTTGATGCCTAGTTCTCGGAGAGTGAAAAGCGCTTTGTTCTTATGGTCAACAAGTCCAGCTTCAATAAATTTGGTTACCCAATTGCTAATGGTTTTTTGAGGGACTCCTGTTTCTTCTTGAATTTTTTGTTGGGACTTATCCTCATTAAGTCTCTCGTAAACTTGTGCTTTCTCAAGGGTATCTACTGTACTTTTGGCGATGGTTCGTGATGCGATAGCGGCGGTAATGCGCAAATATGTTCTAATATCGTTTAGGATTTTGTCGGTTTCACTCATTGTTTTCTGCCTCAGATTGTGCTTGGTGTTTGCTGTTAGGTGGTTGTGGTAATTTAGGTACTGAAAGGCCCACTTCCTCCAAAGAACAAATCCGTTGACATCTGCCCTGATATGCGGTCGATGGTTCTACAATACCCATCTTACTCCATTTTCGCCAATATAACGCGACTGTGTTATGGCTTCTTATGCCTGCGAGTTTTGCAACTTCCCTAGTTCCTCTGGTGCCGTTAGAAAACTCGTATGCGCAAGCAGCCACCTCATCGTCTCCTATTTCTTGGGCTAAAATGTTTTTGAGTTGTTGCATGCCTGCAAACCTTGTCCATTTTAGAAGCTCATTTATTTTAAATTCAATTTTTTTAAGGGTTTCTAACTCTTCTGACACTATCCCCATTCCCCTTTGTATGTGTGGGGGAATCTTGTATTTAAGTTTTATTAAGTTTGTGAATAAAAGGGGTCTCTATTTATGTCTTATATATAAATTTATTGTTTTGTTATTCGTGGTTGTAAAAGTAAATTGTTCGTTCAACATTTGAGATTATGGCTGATGGTTTGGTTACCTTTTGATGTTATATGCGTTGGGAGTATGATTGTCCAAAACATGCTTTTGTACTGCCTATTTGGTGTCCCGTGTGTATTTCCTCTTTTTTGTTTTTCCGTAATTGATATATGTGGTTTTTTTGAAGTGTTGTGCATTGGTGTTGGGTTGGCTGGTGACGTATCGTCCTCTTTGAGTTAGTCTCTGTTAGTTTGCTGGTTTTGGTACTTGGGATTTTGCTTGACATCGCCCTAGGCGACCCCTCCCCAAACAGCCCCTACGCCGCCTACTACAAAATACACCCCACCGTACTGATGGGCAACTACATCGCATGGCTCAAACGCCACCTAAAACACCCCAACCCACACACAGAAAAACTCCACGGCATCGTATTGGGCATAGCGGCGGTTTTGACGTTTGCGTTGCCTACATTTTTGGGGCTCTGGGCAATCTGGCTCCTCTTTGGCACCATCAACTTCTGGTTAGGCGTAGCTGCATACGCAATCATAGGCGTTGTGCTGGTCAAGTTCACCGTGTGCATCAAGCTCGAAACAGACTGGGCGAAAGCTGCCGCCAAAGCCATAGCCAACGACGACTTAGCCGAAGCCCGCAAATACGCGCACTTCTCACGCCGCGACAGCTCAAACCTCAACGGGTCCCAAATCAGCTCGGCAGTCATCGAATCCATGGCAGAAAACCTCATAGACTTCAAACTCTCCCCCATCATCTTCTACTCCCTCTTTGGCGTTACAGGAGCCATAGCATTTCGCGTAGTCAACACCCTAGACGGCATGGTAGGTTTCAAAGACAAAGAAAACCTCAACATCGGTTGGTTTAGCGCCAACCTAGACCACCTCATAAACTTCATCCCCTCACGCCTAACAGGCATCCTCATAATCGCCGCCGCCGCAGTTCTTCGCTACGACTACAAAACCGCCTGGAGTATCGCCCGTCGTGACCACCTAAAAACCCAAAGCCGCAACCACGGATGGCCCATGGCAGCTATGGCAGGCGCATTACATGTGCAGTTTGAAAAGCCTGGAAAATACATCTTAGGCGACCCACAAGAGGCGCTGGATGCAAGCAAAATCTTGATGGCGCTAAAAATCCGTGACGTCGCCATTGTCCTGTGCATTTTGATGTTTTTGCCCGTGCTAATTCTGGTTAGGCTCTTTGTTTTCCCATTCTAACTGCGGATTTGCACAATCTATTAATCGCGCCTTGGGCATGTTGGCTTAAGATGCTAACAGTAATGTTTGATGCCGCCTCTGACCCTCAAGTTAACCTTGGCTTTTTCGCTGTAGGTGTGGGAGGTGCCTGAACGTGCGTGTTTGTTTGATTAATCCGCCGCGTATCCAGCCTAAGCTTTGGGGGAAACCCGCTGCTTTTCAGCCTTTAGATATTGCGTATGTCGCCGCAGTGTTAGAACAGAAAGGCTACGCTGTAAGCATCATGGATTGTCCTACGCAGGGCTGGGCAAATCTACAGGAAATTGACGGCGTCAAATACCGCTTAGGGCTGTCTAACGAGCAGATTGCCCAACGTATCCAGCAATGGAAGCCTGACTTTGTGGTGATTTCGGTTCCCTTTAGCGGATGGTGGCAAACCGCCTTCGAAACCGCCACAGCCGTGAAAACCACCAACCCTAGCATCAAAACCGCGCTTATCGGGTTGCATCCTTCGGCTAAACCCCAAGAAAGCCTTGCGCAGCCAAACATTGACTACGTGGTAATGGGCGAACCCGAACTCACTGTTTTGGAGCTTGCGGATGTTCTTGAAAAGGGCGCTTCTGATGTGCAGCTTCAAAACGTCAAAGGCTTGGGCTTTCTGCTAAACGGCAACCCCGTCATAAACCCGCCCCGCCCAGTCATTGAAGACCTTGACTCGTTGCCTTTCCCCGCGCGGCATCTGCTTCCTATGAAGGAGCTTTTTGCAGCGGTCAAGGAGGTTCCCATACGCGGAGAACTACGCAAGCCCTGCGCCCGCATCCTAACCAGCCGAGGCTGCCCCAACACCTGTATCTTCTGTAGCAACCACATTGTCATGGGTAGAAAATGGCGTGCCCGCAGCCCTGAAAACGTTGTTGATGAGCTTGAACAACTTGTGCGCGAGTATGGGGTGGAGCAGGTGGATTTTGAGGATGATAATTTGACGTTTGATAGGGAGCGTATGGTTCGGATTTGTGATTTGATGGTGGAGCGGGGTTTGAAGTTGGAGTGGTTTACGCCTAATGGTGTGAGGGCTGACCGTTTGGATGAAGAACTGCTTAGGAAGATGCGCAAGTCAGGATGCCAGCGAATTTACATTGCTCCTGAGTCGGGTGTGCAGCGCGTGGTGGATACGATTATTAAGAAGAATCAGGATCTGCGCAAGGTCGAGCAAGCTGTTGTTGCGGCGCGTAAGGTTGGCATCAAAGTTAGCTGCTTTTTTATTATCGGTTTTATCGGTGAAACCAAGCAGGACATTCAAGCTACCATAGACTACGCTTACCGACTGCGGCAACTGGGCGCTGACCGCTTCTACTTTAGCTACGCCACGCCTCTGGTGGGCACCGAACTGTTTAGGCAAGCAAAAGAAGGCGGCTACCTGAGCGCGGAGTTTAGCGACGAAGCCTTAGCCTCAGCTCAACCCCTTATCCAAACCCCCCAATTCACCGCAACCGAACTCCAAGAACTCTGCGGCAAAGCCATGATGGTAAACCCCGTACTCAACCGCGACCGCCTCATACGCGCCCTACGCAACCCCAAAAAAGCCCTCAACATCCTAATCGGCAGAACCCGCGCAGCCCAAAAACAAAAACAATAACCTATCTATTTTTCGCCAGCAAGTAGACGCCAACGCCCAACAGTGGAATTAGCCAGAGTTCTCCAAAGCTTGCTAGGTAGGCGGCGTTGACGTTGAAGCAAAATATTACGAAGATGATTGTGTGTAGGCTTAGTAGTATAGCGGATGCCCCCCAGAGTTTGAGGGTTTTTGGGGTGAGGGTTTTGTGGTGTAGGTATGTTTTTGTTGCGAGAGCGGCGAAGGCTGCTGAGAGGGTGAGTGTGATGGCGGTGTTGGAGAATGCTATAAGTCTGGGTGGGATAATGAGCCAGATTGCGCCTTCTAATGCTGCCATTTCTGTCCACTTGAATATGTACATGAACCATATGGCAACCACGTAGCACAGGCACGCTAAAACCGTTAATCTGACAAGAGACGCAGAGTTTTCTGGGGCAGCGCTGGATGTTTTTTTGAGTCTTCGACTAAGCAAGATGAGCACAGGCGAAATCAATGCAATTTGCACTCCCAAAGTCCCAATTAAGCAAAGCCTAGACGTTATGGGCAGCGAAGAAAAACCTGCTAAGTAGTAGATGGAGGGTATGAATGAAAGGAAATATATGCCTTCTAAGAGCAAGGCTTTAGATATTCGGTTTTTGGCGGGTCCTATCAGCGGGTTTCCTGTTTTTTGGATGGCTGCAAATGCAAGAACAGCAAAAGCTGCGGCGACGAGGCGGATCAGCAAACCAAAAAACCCTGCGTACTCCATCACGTAGGACACCGCTAAACTATACGAGTTGACTTGTTGAAGCCCAGCGGCAGGGTAGAAACTCTCTGGATGCAAAGTGATATCTATCATCCACGGGATGGTCTTTGCCGCCCAATACAACGCGTACGTAAAAAAGCAGCAAATCATGATTAGAATCAACGCTTTAGCAGTCAAAGACCATTTTATCATCGTGGATGCACCTAAAAGCCCATTTGGGCTTGCAGATTCATAGATTCCTGTTAACCTCTTGAAGATTTAACTTTTGTCGCAAAAACGCTTACGGCTTTAGCTGTTGATGGGCTCGCTGCAGCTCTTCGATGATTTGCAGGTTATAGGGGCATTTGCCTGTGCATTCGCCACACCGCGTACACTTGTCAGCTTTGATTTGAAGTCCGCTGTAGAGTTTTCGCGCCCAATTCTCCAAACCGTAAACCTCAAAGAAAGCCTTGAACCGCAACGTCGCAGCTATATCCACGCCTTCAGGGCAAGAGGGGCAGCATTCACAGTCCCGACAGTAATCCCCCAACGAGACATCAAAGCGCTCTTGTTCTTCACGGGTCAACCCCGCATAACTGTTCCCCGCCTGCGCCGCAACCTCCACCTCGCCGACGGACTGCAACCCCACAACCGCCACGCTAATGTCCTGAGCCAAAAGAAACCGCAACGCGCTTTGCACCCGCTCCTCAACGGTTTGTCCAAGCAGGGCTTTCAAATCAGGCTCATCACTGAGCAGCGAAAGTGAGGGTTGGTAGAAGCAGGTTATGAGTTTGCTCGTTTTCGCCATGAGCGGCTTCATCACGGCGACGCCGACGTCGTGGGTTTTTGCGGTGGGCAATAGTTCTTCGAGGGCTTGGCGGGTTACGATGTTGAGTGGGACTAGGATGCTGTCGAATTCGCCTGTTTCTATGGCTTTGATTAGAACGCGGGGTCGGTGTCCTGTGATGCCGATGTGGTCTACTAAGCCTTGGCGTCGTGCCTGCTTGCACATCTGAAGCACCCCATCTTCGCCTGTGGCTTTGCGCAGGGTTTTTTCGCTATCTATTCCGTGGAGCTGGATGATGTCTAATCGGTCGGTCTGCAGATGCTCAAGGCTCTCTTTAAGATCATGAAGCGACTCGCCCTTGGTTCGCGACCCCGTCTTCGTAGCTATCACGCATTCGTCTCGAACATCCTTGAGCGCCAACCCGATTTTCTCTTCGCTGTCCCCGTCAAGCTTTGCCGTATCAAAATAAGTAACCCCCAAATCAAACGCGCGCTGCACAACTTCTACGGCTTGGGGTTTGGTTAGCTGCGAAATCCATGTGCCGCCAAAACCAACCTGCGACACCTGCAGCCCTGTTCTGCCCAGCCTGCGCTTTTGCATCCCGCTTTCACCTTTAGCTGCGTGAAGTCAGCAGTTTGAAGCCCTGCTTGAGTACGGGTAATGCGCCGTCTTGCCTGATTTTGCGCAGGATTCGTTTGGGGGAGCGGTGAAAATCTTTGTGGAAGCGCCGCTGGATTTCCATGACTTTCTTGTAGTCAAACTCTGAAGTTTTTGCTGCCAGCAGGAAGTCGTCGAGTTTGTCGTAGTTGCCGCTTTGCAGGATTTCTTCGTAGAGTAGGCTGTCGGGGTAGGCGATGAAGACGTTGAATTGGCACAGGTCGGGGTCGAGTTTTTTGGCGAACTTGAAAGTGGCTTCCATGTCCGCGAGGGTTTCGCCTGGGATGCCCAGGATGAAGCTGCATGCGATTTGGATGCCCTCTTGCCTGACCAGTTTGAAAGTTTTTTCGGTTTGCTCCAAGCTAATGTTCTTGTTAAGCTTCTTTAGAATATGCGGTGCACCTGATTCTACTCCAAACCAGATAGTCTTGCAGCCTGCCTCACGCATGCTACCCAAAAGCTCCCTGTTAATCATGTCCACGCGGGTATCGCAAATCCACTGTAAATCCAGATTTTCCTGTTTCATCAGGTTGCACAGTTGTAGGGTTTCTTTTTTGCGTATTGTGAAATTGTCGTTGATGAAGTAGATGCCTTTGGAGCCGTGCTTGTTGACCATGTAGTTGATTTCATCGAGTACACGCTGGGGACTAAAGAAACGGCAGGAGGGTCCCCACATTTTTCGGGTTTCACAAAAGGCGCAGTTAAACGGGCACCCGCGTATGATGCTCATGATGTCTACGGGTTCTACATCCAAAAACTCCATAGTACGGTCGTACAAGTGCATGGGCAGCAGATGTCTTGCGGGGAACGGGAGCTCGTCAAGGTTGCTTATGAATTTGGGTGGGTTCTTTAGGATTTTATCGCCAAAACGGTACGCAAGCCCTCCGATGGCTCCTAAGACCATGTTTTTTTCGCCTTCCAAAACGTACGTGGCAAGTTCGACCATGGCGCGTTCGCCTTCACCCATTATCACGTAGTCGATTTCGGGGTGCGCGAGCATGCTATCAGGCATGTACGAGGGGTGCCATCCGCCTACGACGACTTTGCAGCTTGGCGCGACCTCTTTGATGGCAGCTGCGGTTTCTACACATTTGTGGTATGTGGCGCTGCTGCAGGTCATGCCCACGATTTCAGGGTTTAATTTTTTGATTAACTGTTTAACTTCTTCTATGGGTTTTTTCTGCAAATAATTATCTAGCATCTGCACTTCAAAACCCGCCTTCTCAACTGCCCCCGCAACATACGACAAACCCAACGGCGGAAACTTTCTGCCCAAATACCACGGCGCATTATCAGGCGGCGCAGTAGTCATCAACAAAATCAAACTAACTTTCCTCTTTTGCTGTCCATCGCCCATGCTCGAACTAAATATTTCATGTCAGCTAAAATATAAACGTGTTTGCCAAACCCTAACGCTGCAGAAAAGAAAGAAAAACGATTTGACGGATAGTTGCCGCCAACGTTTAGTTTTTAGCTGGTTAGTCTGGCGACGAAGTCTGCGCTACGGACGCTTAGGTCTTCGCCTGTTCCGATTTTCACAACAACCGCATCCGCCAAAACATCCGCGTTAGGCAACTCGGCAAGAGCATTTGTAATCATTTCTATATCACTGGGTTCTTCAGGACCTGAACCGCTGCCAAAAACCCCCAAGACTATGCCCTGTGTTGAGGTTATGTTGCCCAAAAAGTCTTTTACGGAAGCTGTTGGGACACCCGCGTATATTGGGCTGCCTGCCACGATGATTTTGTAGCCTGAAATGTTTGCTGCTGCTTCACTTCTCACTCCCGCTAACGTCACCGTGTAGCTCTGGTTTTGCAGGTCATAAGCTACAGCTTGTGCAACGCCTTTTGCTGCGCCTGTAACGCCAGGGTCATAAACCACCAACGCTGAACCAACAGAAGCGCCCATAGGCGAGAGGGTCTCTGAATCCGTAGCCATGTACGCAGAAAAATCCGTGGCAACTGCCACACCAAAAACTATGCCTATACCAACCACTATGGCAACAATTTTGATGAAGATTTTAGGAATTCCCATGCCATTTTTCTCCTGTATGCCACAAATAAACCCAAAGCAGCAAGTCTGTATATAAGACTATACGCAACTAAAAAACGGTTTTGAACTCCATATCGCCGTTTGGTGTGCACATGTAGGGTTAGGTTTGGAATTTTTGTTTTAGGGCGTCTACGAGTTTTTGGTTGTCTTGCTTTGAGCGTACTGTTAATCTAAAGTAGGTGTTGCTTAACCCAACAAAGGTGCTGCAGTCGCGAATTAGCAAGCCCTGCCGTGCAAAATCCTCTCGAAGCTGCGTCGCCGTCATGTCAGGTGCAGTAATTTTCACCAGCAAAAAGTTGGTTTCTGAGGGGAAAACGTGCAGTCCTCCGATTTCCATGATTTTCTTGGCGAACTCTGCTTTCTCTGCGGCGATGGTTTGTTTAGTGTTTTGGATGAATTCAGTGTCATGGAACGCGGCGGTTGTGGCTACTTCTGCAAGGCTGTTTATACTCCACGGCTGGCGCACCGTCTGCAACTTGTCAATTAGACTTTTGGCGGCTATGGCGTAACCAAACCGTATGCCTGGCATGCCGTAGAACTTGGTGACCGAGCGTATGACAAAGAGGTTTTCGTACTGCGTGGTGTAGCCTGCTACGGTGGCGTTTTCTCCGTCGGGGGCAAATTCAATATAGTTCTCATCCACGCTAACGATTATGCCTTTTTTCTGGCAAAACTCCGTGATTTCCAAGATGGTGTTTTTGGTGTAGAGCGTTCCTGAGGGGCTATGGGGATTGCAGATGTAGATGATTTTGGTGTCGTCGGTGACTGCTTTTTTGATGCTTTCAACTTCCAACGCGAAATTAAATGGCAACTGCACAAAGATTACTTCGCCGCCAACCCGCAACACCGCTTTTTCGTACTCGGTGAACGAGGGCACAGGGATAACTGCGCGGAATTTGCCTTCGAAGGCGTCAGTAATCATGTAAATCAGCTCGATGGAGCCGTTTCCCAGCAAGATATTCTCGGCTTTTACGCCGTGTCCCACGTAAGCTGCAATTTCTTCTTTGAAGTCTACGGGGTCGGGGTCGGGGTAGAACCGCACCAGCTTGGCGCAGTCTTGCAAGGCTTGCAGGGCTTTGGGTGAAGGTCCCAAATAATTGATGGGTCCGCTAAAATCCATTACTTTTTCGATGGGGATGTTGTATTTTCGGCTAAAGCCCCAGACGTCGCCGCCGTGGCTTACGAACCGTTTTTTGCTGCAGGGACTTTCCATTTTTGTTTCCTCCATCAAACGTGCGATTTCTGGCTCAAATTTCCATTGGGCTTCGTAGTGGGCGTTGTAGATGCTGACGAGTTTGTAGAGCCAGTAGATGCCGCCTATGCCTAGCGTAGCTATTGTTATGAGGGCATATTTTTTTATCGGTATGGTCTGCGTCATGAACATGCGTTGCGGAAACGCTTGAGCCAAAAACTTGTCCTGATGTGCTTCGTGCACCACCAAGTCTTTGGAGAGCTTGTAGAGCAAAACAAACACAGGCACCACCAAAACAATCGACGCCGCCCACAAAACCGCACTACGCTCTTCACGCAACTCCATGGTCGCAGGCGCCTCTTTACCCTGCTCACGCAAAAACTCAACCACCCGCGCCTCCAACTCTGCCTCACGCTCAAAATGCTTATTACGACTATCCACAAGCCGATAAAACAGCGGAAAAAACGCCGCCCCAAAACTAGCAACCGCCGCCAAAAACCACATAGAAAACCAAGTAACCTTCTCCCTCGCCAATGGATTAAACGTGGCTCTCTGCATAGTCGGCGTCAACTTACGTCACAGATAACCCATAAAACACCCAAACAGACCTAATAAACCGTTGCATCTCCAAGCCTAAACAATTTCTCAACGCCGCACCATTGCAACGCAATAGCCTCATAGTTGCGCCTTGAATTTCCAGTAGTCAGCCAAACTTTATATCCTGTCCTTTGTGCATGGTATTTTAAGATGCAACCTGCTGGCGTGCTGCTTTCCGTTGTTGTTCCCATGTATAATGAGGAGCGGACTATAGGCGATGTTGTTAGGCGTCTGCGGCGGGTTCTTGATGGTTTGGGTTTTGGTTATGAGGTTATTGTGGTTGATGATGGCTCGTTTGATGATTCGTTTGAGGCTGCTTTGGGTCAGGGCGCGCGGGTTTGTCGTTTGAAGCAGCACATGGGTAAGGGTTACGCGTTGCGGGCGGGGTTTGCTAAAGCAAGGGGTGAGTTGGTGGCAACGATTGATTCGGATGGTTCTCATTGCCCTGAGGAGTTGCCCTTGTTGATTAAGCCTCTGCTGAAAGGTGAGGTGGATTTGGTGATTGGCTCGCGTTTTTCGGCGTTGACCTCTGCGACCAGCAGCTGTAACCAAGCGGGCAACAGGCTTTTCAACATCATGATTGGAGTTTTGACCAACGCGTCGGTTTCCGACTCACAGTCAGGTTACCGCGTCATGTCCCGCCGCGTCCTTGGCACCATGAACTTGAAATCAGGCGAATACGAAATAGAATCAGAGATGCTTGTAAAAACCGTGCGGCACGGCTTCAAAATCAAAGAAGTCCCCATAACCTTTGAACAACGCACCTACGGCAGGTCAGGCATAGACCCCCTAAAAGACGGCTTCAAAATCCTACTATCCATCGTATCAGCCTATTTGAGGAGTTAACAACATGACCCCCCCCGCTTACCCAAAGGTTTCAGTAATTGTGACTTGCCGCAACAACCAAGAAACCATCCGCGGCTGCCTCCAAGCCCTAACCGCACAAGACTACCCCAAAAACTACATAGAACTCATCGTCATTGACGCCTGCTCCACCGACAACACCGCAACCATAGCCAAACAATACACCAAACACGTCCACTGCCTACCCATAAACGCCGCCGCCGCATACAACCAAGCCATGAACTTCGCCAGCCACGACATCCTAGGATTTGTAGACGCCGACGCCCAAGTTGAATGCCAATGGCTACAAAAACTAGTGCCCCACCTCGAAGACCCCAAAGTCGCAGGCGTAAGCGGGGACATTGAAACCTGGAACGTCGAAAACCCCATAGCACGCAGCATAGGCTACGAAATCAAAAGCCGCTACAACCGCATCCACAGCTACACAGGCCGCATAGCCACCATGAACCTACTCCTAAAAAAAACGGTCATCGCCGAGGCGGGGGGTTGGGATGAGAACCTGCCCAGCCAATACGACACCGACCTAGGATACCGCATAAGCCAAAAAGGCTACAAAATCGCGTACGAACCCAACGCCAAATGCTACCACTACAACCGCCCAACTATACACGCGTACTGGCGACAGCAAAAACAGTACGGCAAAAACACGCTTAAACTGTACCTTAAGCATTCACACTTGGCTAAGGGTGATGAAATCACGGATTTTGGCATGAACATCCAGCCCGCTCTCATGTTGACGGTACTTGCCCTATTGGTGTTGGGTGCGATTCCTTTGCTGCGGCTGTTGTGGTTTCCTGCGGTGGCGCTACTATCTGGGCTGAGCGTGTATTACGTTTACTTGGCGGCTAAAATCTCGCTACGCTTTGGTGATTGGGCTGCGATGAGTTTGGTGGTGCTGTATTTCGTGCGCGTTTTCGCGTGGCTTGCGGGCGCGGCATCTATGGCTTTCAAGTTACTGTTAGGAAAGGAGAAGATTAAGAGTTGACCAAAATTTGTTTCATAAGCCCTGAATATTGGCCGCTTACCGGCGGCACAGGCAGCTACATCTACTACCTCTCCAACGAGCTGCTCAAAAACGGCTACCAAATCTACATAGTTACAGGTTCAAACCAAACCCGCGACATCCAAGTTAACCCCCAACTCGACGTTTCTTTTCTTAAAATCCCCAAAATGCCCATCATCAAATCCTTCATGCTAGCGGGCAACAGCTACCGCAAACTACAAAGCGTAAAAGATGTCGCCCAAGTAGACATAACCCATCCCCAGTTGCCGTTGACGCCAAATTTTGCCGTACCGCCGCGTTTTGGGAAAACCCTTGTCTGCACCGTTCACTCCACCTGGAAAGGCGAAGCAGAAGCCATACGCGCAGAACCCTACAGCCGACTAAACGCAAACGAAAAATTCTTGGTAAGCTTCAACGGGTTCTTACGGTTCTTCGAAGAAAGCGTAATGCATCGCGCCCAAAAAATCATAGCCGTTAGCAACTTCACCAAATGGGAACTCACCAACTACTACAACATAGCAGCAAACAAAATCCAAGTCATACACAACGGCGTAGACACCAAAAAATTCCAGCCCACCAACGACAAACGCAAAATCAAAACACAACTAGGCTTTAACCCTGACGACCCCACCATCGTCTCCGTTGGTCGCCTATACGCACGCAAAGGACTCTTCACCTTAATCGAAAGCATACCCGCCGTAACCGCAAAGTTCCCAAACGCCAAATTCATAATATCAGGCAAAGGGCAAAGTGACGAAATGAAAAAACTCCTCTCTCACGCAGAGCGCCTTGGCGTAAGAAACAACATGATATTCACGGGATACACCCCTGATAAGGAGCTGCCTAAGCTGTATCAAGCCGCGGACGTTTTTGCTTTCTCCACGTTTTATGAGCATCATCCCTTCGCCGTTTTAGAAGCCCTCTCTACGGGGTTGCCTGTCGTAACCACCAACGTAGGGGGCATATCCGAAACCATCACAAACGGCAAAAACGGGTTCATGTGCCAACCCTTCAACTCCCAAGAATTCTCAGACCGTATCCTCTACCTGCTAGAGCACCCCAAAGAAGCCGCAGAAATGGGGTACCAAGCACGCAAAACCATCGAAGAGCAACTTGACTGGAGCATAGTTGTCAAAGACGCCATAAAAGTCTACAACCAAGTCCTATCTGGAACATAGCAATCGCGTTGGTGAAGCTTGCTTGCTAGTAGGTTAGTTTGTTTGTTTCTTTAAAGTATTGGATGACCTTTGCGTTTTGTTCTTGCATGCCACTGGACGGCTCAAAAGTGTGGTATAGCCTTACTGCGTGGTTGTCTGTTAAATCTGAGGGGAAAAAGATGGTGACTTTTGAAGGCGGGGGAATGAGGGACATGGATGCTGTTCTGAAGAGGCCTTGGTAAATTTCTTCGCCATCTATCTTAACCACACCTACAGACCTGTACAGGTCTTCGCCCATCTGTGTTAGCCGCTGGGAGGCTTGGTCGGTGAGGATTACTTCTTGGCTTGTAGCGTTAAAAGATAAGATGTCCGTGTCAGAAACCAGTACACTGTTGTCTTCCAAAAAAGCCAGCTTGAACCCGCCTTCCGACGAGGACAACCATGCACCTCTGGACGCCCACAAACCCGCAAGTGCCACAACCGCAACCAGCAAGACGCTAACCCAAATCCGCTTCTTCATAACTGACCCTTCACGAAATTTATAATTCGGTACGTATTTAAGCCTAAACATTGGAACAGCAACGCTTTCCAGAAAAACTATCCTTGTGCGTGCTGGTTCTGCTACTGCGTTGCCGTTGGGTTTTGTTTTCTGCGCCACCACACCGCAACAACCGCTATCGTTACGCCTACGGCAAGCATCACCGCCCAGCTTGAAAGCTCAACGCCCAGAAACGTAGGCGCCTGTTTAGGCACACTGATAACTACTTCGTGTGAACTGTGGTTGTACTCAAAATAAAGCTCCCATGCACCATCATCAAAGGTAAACATGTACTCGATTGCCTCACCATCTAAAAACACCGTTACGTGTTTGCTTGTGTCTTTGTGGGGAATCAGGTCTTCTGCGATTTTGCACCACATGTAACCTGTTGTCCCTGAGGCGCCCGTAACCGTAAACGTGAACTCGGAGCTTGTCTGGTTAAACGCAAGGTCAGTGACTGTGCTATTTGACCCTATCACGGCAAAACAGTCGCCAATGCTGCTGTTTGAGGCGGGGCTACCTGCTACCGACAAATCAAAATCCGTTGCACCAGTAAACGATACTGCCGTATTTGCCCCTGTCGAAGAAATCAGCCCAAATACAACCGCAACGGTTAGGAACATGTTCAAGCGATGTTTCATGGCATATTCGCCAAACAAACTTGCCTCTGCACAGTATTAAATCCTTTTGCACGCACCGTTGAACTTTGGTTGAACAAACGCGTAAAATTATGCGACCTCTACAGCTTCTCCGCGGTATGATTTGGTGACTTTTTGGAAGAGCTTGACGACATCAAGGCTGCAGAAGAATAGTTTGGTGAGGTATTCGTGTTTGTAGATTTCGATTTGGGCTTTCACGGGTAGGTCGATTTTGGGGGGTTCAAAGTGGCGCATGACCTCTGAGATTTGGGCACCTTCAACTTTGATGTCCTGTGTGGGGAAGCTTGTTTTTTTGGCGATGTAGTGAAGGTACGTGTTTTTCCAGTTTAATCCCATGACTTGTGCGGTGACTATGTCGGTGGCTAATGCGTCGGTTCCTGTGAGCATGAGGTTCATTTGGACGGGTTTGCCTTTGGTTGGTCCGTTGCCTTCGATGCCCGTGCGTGCGTCCATGATGGTGATTTTGGGTTTAAACAGCGTGTAGAGCCTATAGAAAACTTCGGGCAGGTATGGATGCAGGTAGATGCGGCGGTTGCTTGGGACGCAACCGAAAAGGTTTTTGAGGGCGCCGCTGTACGCCATGAACTCATGGGTTTTCATCAACGGCAAATCCACCACCACATCAGAATCCATCAACGTCTTGGGTAAAAACAACTCTTTAAGCCGCTCGCCCTTGGAGAACTTGACCTTGACAACCTGGTCTTCGGATAGATTAACGACTTTGGCGCCTGCTCTTTTGACGGCAGCTTCCATGCCTGTCTTCTCAAATGCCAAACGACAAGGGTAATTAAAGCCGTTGGACTCTCCCACAACAACTTCGGAGGCTTTGTCGCGCAAAAGCCCAATGAGTTCCTCGGTGAGTTTTGGGTCGGTGACTACGCCTGGCAGGTACTCGGGGTGGCTCAGGTTAGGCTTTATGAAAATCCGTTGCTTGCCTTGTAGCTGCGCGTCTTTAACTGCCTGCTGCAGGATATCGCTTACGCTGTGCTCTTTGGTCTTGTAAATTCTGACGGTTTGCGGTTTAGCGGTCATGCTGCTGTTGTTTCCTTTGTTTTTTTGCCGTGGGCGCAGCCGGGGTCATCTTGTAGGTAATCGTTGTGGTAGGCGTTGGCTCGGGCTCGGCATCCTCCGCAGATGTACTTGTAGCTGCAGGTTGCGCAGGCGCCTTTGAGGTTTTTGCGGTCTCTTAGGTCGTTAAACAGGGGGCTGTTAAGCCAGATGTCTATGAATTTTTCTTTTTTGAGGTTGCCCACGTTCACAGGGAAGAATACGCAGGGGTGGACGACGCCTTGGGGGCTAAGCGAGCAGTAGAGCCTGCCTGCGCCGCATCCGCCTATGAAGTCTGCGAGGGGAACAGCTTTCTTGCTAACCTTAGCGGTTTGCATGTGCGCCATTGATAAGGTGACTTCGCCTGTTCCGCTGGGACCTTGACACTGCAACGCGACGCGGGCTAGCTGGGGCGCGGTGGTTAAGATGGTGGTTTTGCAGCCCTTTGACATGCGGTTGAGCAAGTAGCGCATGAGTTTTTCGCGTTCCTCCGCCGAGAGGTCCTGATCAAAATGCTCTTTAGCCCTGCCTGTAGGGATGAAGTTGAAGTAAGTGAAACGCTCCACACCCAAGTCTTCGGCTAACGTGATGATGTCAGGCATCTCAGCGAGGTTATTTTTTGTGGCGGTGGTTGCTATGCACGCGCACAAATCCTCTGCGACCGCGTTCTTTAATCCCTGCACGGCTTTATCAAACGCGCCTGGAACACCACGGAAGCTGTCATGAGTTGCTGCGGTGGAGCCGTCTATGCTGATTTCCACGTAATGAATGCTTGATGCTTTGAGTTTTTTTGCCATTTCCTTGGTGAGCAAGGTGCCGTTGGTGGCTACTGACACGTATAAGCCGCGTTTGACTGCGTGTTCTGCGACCTCAAAAAAGTCTTGTCGGCTCAGAGGTTCGCCGCCTGAAAACGCCAACGCCGTCACCCCCGCATCCGCCAACTGGTCCACCACGTCTTTGGCTTCCTCGGTACTGAGTTCTTGTTCTTCGACGGCGCCGCTTTTGCTGTAACAGTGCTTGCATCTTAGGTTGCATTTATGCGTGAAATCCCAGACAACAAGGAAAGGCGCGTACAGGCTCAGAGGCTTGCGGATGCCAAAATGCCTAAACGAACGGGCAATATTCAAAACCGCCCTGCGCGCATACGGGTCAGCTAAGAGCTTGTCAACTTTCTCGCGTTTAACATTGAGGCTCTTGCGCAAAAACTCTACCCAAAACCCGATAATCCGAGAATACGCGCCGCTGCACTCAGCACATTTAGGGTCAGCCTTGCCCACGTAATCATCCAACGCCGCCTCCAAAACTGTTCGCCCACACCTCTCACACCTGCGCAACGAAAGCTCCAGCATCTTCTTAGTTGTAGGCATACTGATGATGGCGTTCCAAAACCTAACGTGACTCAACAAACTCAAAGTAGCGTACTCCCCCGAAACACCAACATATTACATAAAAAAGGCTCCACGCACATGTTAAAGATTTCTCTGCGCCTTACCTTGAATGTTTGTTCAATGAATGCGGACGGTCTGGGTATAGCTGTTGGTTGTGAGTTGTTTGGCGAAGGCTTTGGCTCCTTGGATGTTTTGTTGGTTGGGGTGTCCGCGGTTTAGGGCGAGGGATTGTCCTTTGCAGTTGAAGCTATCCCCTGTGGTGTAGTCTTTGTTTTGCAGGGTCTGCTGCATGGTGGGCTGCATTTGGGTTCTGCGCCGCTGCTGGCTGCGAAAACGGCTGCTTTGGTGCCTGTGCTGGCTGGGAGGTTGTCTATGAACTGGAGTTTTTTGTGGGGTTTGCCTCCGTAGTTGCCGCTGCCTACAATTAGCAATAACCCTTCATAACCCACGCGGGTAGCTTGGACACTCTATACTCGTTTTTGGTTTTGGAGGATTTTTTGTGCGGTTTGTAGGTCTTGGGTGGTGTTGATGTTGAGGAGGACTTCGGTTTGTTGGGTGATGATGGCGCTGGTTTCTATTTTTTCTGGGGTTTGGATTTGGGTTCCGTTGATGATGTTTACGCCTGAGACTGCGTACCAGATGCCTTGGTATTCGTCGGTGCTTGAGATGGAGAGTCCGAGTTTTTCGCGTTCTTTGATGGGTACGAAAACTGCGAGGAAGTCTTTGCCGCATTTCTCAAATGCGTCTACGACTGTGTCGATGAATTCGCCTGTGACGGCAGGTAAATCCGCGGGAATTGTCAGCACCGCGTCCATTAGGTCTGCTTGGCGGGTGGCTTGTTTGAGGTCGTTGTGGTAGCCCTTCGCGTCAGTGCACAAAATCCTGTAGCCCTTTTCAAGGCAGTGTTGTTGGGTTTGGGGCGTGTTGGGACTGGTTACCACGTAGAACTCGGAGATGTTGTGGGCGTTGGAGACGGCTTGTGCGACCCAGTCCAGCAATGGTTTGCCCAGAAACGGCAGCAGGGGCTTTTCGGTGGACAGTCCCATGCGTTTGCCTTTGCCGCCAGCCATAATTAGCGCTGGAATCCTCAAAACCACAGTGCCCCCGCAAACAAGAATCCAGCCAACAGCCACAGCGCCGCCACCAAAACCAGCGATAGTGCCCGCGCAGCCTCATTGGTAGCTCCAATCATGTCGCCGCAGACCCCGCCAAACACGTAGTTTGCTACGTTACTCATAAGCAACCCAAACACCGCCGTCGCCGCCACAACCAGCACCCCCGCAACCCCTAGGAGCACAAACCCCACGATTACGGCGGTTGCATAGGCTATGATGTTGATTTTTCGTTTGGCACTGTCTATGAATCGGGCGCCTAAGCCTTGGTGGGCAGCTTTTCCGCGCCAGACAATTGTTACCATAGAGAGTTTCGCGGCTACTTCTGCGACTATGAGTGCCCTGACAGCCACGTCTAAGCCTAGCAGGAACAGTCCCAAGACGGCTGCGAATTCTACGGCGAACGCGACCAATGCGCCTTTTTTGGTGACTATCCAGCGGTGCGCGATTTCTTTGCGGTCTTCAAGGCGCGTAAGCCCCAAAGCGTTGCCTAAATCGACTAGTCCGTCGAAGTGCTGAAACCCCGTGAGAACCAGCAAAAACGCCAACGTCATCGCGGCAGGCAAAAACGCACCCAAAAACCCCGCGAACGGAACCGCAACAACCATAGCCGCCAAGCCCAGCAACGCTTGTATGATGATGCCGCATCCCCAAAAATACGCCGCCGCCAAGCCCCCAATAATCAACCCCGCCGCTGGGAACAGGTACATGCGCCTTGAACTGGTCCAAATAAAATCCTCGGTTTTTGCCAGAGGGATAATCGTTAGGAACGAGAGCAAATCCCTAAACGTTTTTATAGCATCCATCTTCGACATATACCCTATTCACACATTACATAGGCATATAGATTTATCGTGAGCATGAGCTTCATGACACATATCAAAGGAAAAAACATCCTAGTAACTGGGGGCGCAGGATTCATAGGGTTCCACCTATGCAAGAAACTTTGTGAGTTAGGCGCAAACGTAACCATCTATGATAATTTATCCAGTGGCAGACAAGAAAACGTGGATGACTTGCCCGACGCCAAATTCGTCAAAGGCGACATACTTAACCTGCAGCAGCTTCTTGACCTGCCCAAGTACGACATCATTTACCATTTAGCTGCCCAAGTTGTCGTGCCCTACAGCATGGAAAACCCCACATCCGATTTTGAAACCAACGCGCACGGAACCGTAAACGTTTTGGAAAAAGCCCGCAAAGACAAAAGCCGCCTCGTCTTCTCCAGCACCGCCGC
The DNA here is from genome assembly GCA_026014465.1 of Candidatus Bathyarchaeota archaeon. Classification (NCBI taxonomy): domain Archaea; kingdom Thermoproteati; phylum Candidatus Bathyarchaeota; species Candidatus Bathyarchaeota archaeon. Next base: position 21,770 of record JAOZID010000004.1, read on the forward strand.
AGTCTACGGCAACCCCACAATGTTCCCCACCCCCGAATCCTACGGCTTCCACCCGTTCTCGTGCTACGGCTTATCCAAAGTCGTCGGCGAACAATACTGCCAAATCTACACCCTCCAATACGGCTTAGACATCACAGTTTTCCGTTTCGCTAACGTGTACGGCTCCAGGTGCCATGGCGTCATAAACGATTTCATGGATAAGCTGCAGAAGAACCCTGAAAAACTTGAAATCATCGGCACAGGGGAGCAGGCACGCGATTTTGTCCATGTTTTTGACGTTGTGGAAGCGCTGGTTCTGGGCACAGAAGAAAAAGCCACAGGCAAAACCTTCAATTTAGGTTTTGGAAAAACCACCAAAATCATCGACCTCGCACATATGATGTTAACAATCCTTAACCTTGCAGACAAAACCGTGGTCACAACTACGGGGCAGTCCTGGCAAGGCGACATCAGCACTATCTGGTTTGACATAACCAAAGCCCAAAAAGAACTAAACTGGACACCCAAAATCAGCATAGAAGACCACCTGCAAAAGTTAATCGCTGAGAGGAATATGCTTTGACGCCAACGCCAGCCAAAGGCCTCATGGCTCTTCTACGGTTACCCTACTGGATGATGACAGGCGGCTTGGCGCTGTTAACGGCTTTTGCCATCGTCAAAGACATCATCGAACCCACAACAGCACTGCTCATTTTCTTTTCCATGGCATTCATAACCTCCGCAGGCTTTGCAATAAACGACTACTTCGACAAGGAAAGCGACGCCGTAATTAAGCCTCAACGCCCCATTCCCTCAGGCGCCCTAACCTTGGGGCAAGTAGCCGCGATTTCCGCGTTCCTATTCGCTTTGGGACTACTGTTGGGGGCATTAATCAACTCTTTAAGCCTGATTATACTGGCGATAGATTCGGGCTTGCTTTTGGTTTACTCCACTATGGTGAAGCGCAAATCAGGGTTTATAGCTAACATGCTTGTGGGTGTTTTGACTGGGACGGCGTTTTTGTTTGGTGAAGCAGCCGTTTCAGGCGGGATAACCTTGGCGTCTTTGAGTTTGTATCCTATAGCGTTTGGAACAATCGGCGGCAATGTTCTGCGTGATGTGCTAAGCCTTGAAGGAGATTCAAAAGTGGGTTATCCTACTTTGCCCCAGAGAATCGGCAACCCTGGCGCAGTAAAAGTGGGTGCGTTCTTCTTTACGGCTTGTGGCGTTTTGGCTCCGCTTCCGTTTTTGATAGGCGAATTTAGCGTGTTCTACTTGCCGCTTATCTTACTTTGGAGTGTTTTGCTGCTTTACTCGTCTGCGCGGCTAATAACCTCCGCCCCCACGGTTGAGAACGTGCGCAAGTACGAACGCATGGTCACCATGTCCATGATGCTGCTACCGCTCTCGCTAATTGTTGAAGCCCTCTCGCCGTTGCTTGGAGGACTCCTATGAAAACCCAAAGCATCTGCCCCATCTGCCAAAAAAAAATTGACGCCCAGCTAACCCTCAAAGACGGCAAAATCATCATAACCAAAACCTGCAAAGAACACGGAACCTTCACCGCCACCCACTGGCAAAGCCCCTCCGTCTACAACTTTACCGAAGAACACGACTATTTCAAGCATTTTCCAGAATCCGCCGCCCACAAACTCCCCGAAAGTTGCCCCTACACCTGCAGCACCTGCAAATCACACGTCTCCAACACCGTTATAGGCGTTATAGACGTAACCAAAGAATGCAACATCAAATGCCCCATTTGCTTCTCCACGTTTAGCGACCACATCGTCGACTACGAACCCACCCGCCAAGAACTCAATGATGTCCTTGAGTTCCTTAGCAAACAAAACCCCAAACCCCCAGCCATATTGTTCTCAGGCGGCGAACCTTTAGAGCGCAAGGATATGCCTGAAATAATCGGCGTAGCTCACAAGCTAAAGTTCATGACGATTCTGGCAACTAACGGCATCAACTTGGCACAAGACCCTGAACTGGCAGCGCGGCTCAAAGAGAACGGCTTAAACATCGTGTATTTGCAGTTTGACACGTTTAGCGATGAAACTTACATGAAGATTCGCGGCAAGAAACTGTTGCAGCTCAAATACAAAGCTATTGAGGTTTGCCGAAAACTCGACATGGAAGTCATATTAGTCACCACGCTCATGAACGGCTTTAACGACCATGAAGTTGGCAAAATCATCAAATTCGCCGCAGCCAACACCGACATCATACGCGGCTTGATTTTCCAGCCCATCGCTTTTACGGGGCGCGCGACGGATAACCCTTTTCAGGAAGCTTGGCGGGACTGGCAGTTCGCAGAGCAAGTGGAAACCCAAACAGGCGGCGAGGTCAAAACCTCAGACTTGTTCCCGCTATCCGTGATGAGCTCGCCCATTAAGATTATGCGCAAGTTCATGAAAAAACCGTGGCCGCTGTTCTCCTGTAGCCCGCACTGTGGCATCGTAAATTGGGTGTACGTTTCTAAAAGCGGCAAGATGATTCCCATTAACCACTTCGTGAATTTTGGCAAGTTTTTCAAAGGTATCTTAAAGCTCTCTAAAAGTGCACAGGTACAAGGCAAACTCTCCATCATGGCAACCCTGTTCATGTCCTCCATGCTCTCCATGAACATGCTCCTAGTCACCAAAGAAGTCGGCATCTTTACACTCATGAAAGCCATACTCAAAATGTTCGTCGCCCCCAGCTACCAATCCCTAGGACCCATACGCCGCCGTATATTCCTGCTTGGCTGCATGGCATTCATGGACCCCTACACCTTCGACGTAAACCGAGTCAAACGATGCGTCGTCCACTACGTCACCCCCAACCTCAAAATCATACCCTTCTGCGCCTACAACAACATCCACCGCATAGACACCGAAGAAACCTACGCCCAAAAACAACACTAGCCTGCCGCCCCTTCTCTTTGGGCTGCTTCTTTTTCTTGTTTTTGTTATTGTTGGGTTTTTGTTTTTGCTATGGCTTCTTTTATTTCCGTAAGTATTGCTACTTCTCTGATGGTGGTTGGTTTGTTGGTGGCTTTTAGGACGGTTCTTTCTTGCCATCCACATTTGCGGCATTCGTATTTAGGCGGCGTTAGCCCCATATGCGCGGACATGTCCCCTGTCATAGAGCCTGCTCTGTGGACAATTGGGCTTTTGCATTTAGGACAAACCTGCAAATCAACATACTTTTTCTCTTTAGCTAATTCATCTAAAGCCTCAACTAACTCTGGCAAAACATCACTTTCAACAACTGGTTCTAAAACAATAGTTTGTCTCTTTTTCTTCTTTTTCCTAGGCGCCTTAGACATAGAAATCCACATAACTAAAATATTAAAAAGCAGCTAAAAAGCTTGTTTTATTCAACTTGTATGCTTAGGCTGCAGTATTTGCCTGTGAATTCGTAGGTGCTGCTTTTTGGGTTTTGCATCCACAACTCAAACAGGGCATCGTAGGTTCCAGCTTGGTTGAATGATATGGTCGCGGTTTCTTGCCATGTTTCCCCGTCCTGTAAGGTGAGGCTGAAGGTTTGGGTGGGCTGGATATCAAGGGGCAGGGTGTAGTTGCTGTTCTGTGCTGTTTTGATGTGTATTTGGTAGGTTGTGGTGTTGCCCATGTGGTTTTCGACGTTGAGGTAGACGAGGGCGGATTCGTTGGTTGGGAGTTGTTCGGGGTAAGCGGATGCTTGTTTTTGGCTGTCGAGCAGGTACATGGAGACGTAGCCTTCCTGCGGCGGAGTGAGCGCTACGGCGTAGACTGCAAGTAAAGCAGAGGCTAAAATAAGAGATATTGCAACGGCTAGTATGTAGGTGTCTTTGTTGCTTTTCAGGTTCAAACTTCGAAGAGTCGTGGTTGTTTGGTTGATTTTCACGCCCTAAGACCTTTGAGCATGGTGGTAAAGATTTCGATTCCAGAGTTCAGGGGTCTAAGTTTGGGTTTGCCGTATCTGCGAAGCTTGTAGGAGGAGGGTACTTCGACCATTTTGAAGCCTTTCTTGGCGAATTTTATGAGCATTTCTGTGGCGAATGCCATGTCGGTTTCTTGGAACTGGACTTTTTCGATGGCGGAGTGTGAAATTGCCCTAAAGCCTGATTGGGTGTCGCTAAAGTTTTGCTTGTAGAGCATGTTGAAACAGAAGGTGATTACTTTGTTTCCGATGAAGTTGAAAAAGCCCATGGCTTTGTTGGGGTCGTACATGCGGGTTGCCAAGCACATGTCCGCGTCGTTTTCCACCATATGCTCTAGCATGCGGTTAATGTGGGTTATCTCATAGGTTCCGTCGCCGTCAACCATCACGACTACGTTGCCCTTTGCTGCTTGCATGCCCCTGCGCAAAGCCAAACCGTATCCGCGGCGAGGCTCAATAATCAAGCGGCAGTTAGAGTCCTTAACAATTTCTAAGGTGCCATCCGTAGAGTTGCCGTCCACAATGATAATTTCCTTGGGGTACACCAGTTCTCTTTCAAACGTGTCAATTGCTTCGCGTATGTTCCCTGCTTCATTAAGGGTTGGAATTACCACTGAAACCATGTCCACTTTCGTTGTCAACCGATATAGCCACCTCGTAGTGAAGCTAAACTACTATGTTTTTTATATGTTTTAAATGATTTCCTCATATACCTTTGCCAACTTTTCCACGTTAACATCCCAACTGTGCCTTTGAGACATCACGCGCCGCAGCTTCTCTTTCACCTTGGCAAAGTCCAAACCCGCAAACTCCAAAGCAGCATCAGCCAAAGCTTGCGGCACATTCGGCGGCACAATTCTCCCAAACTCCTCTATTAAAATTTCCCCAATTCCCCCAACATCAGTTGCCACCAAAGGCAGACCACAAGCCATCGCCTCCAAACCAACCAACGGCAACCCCTCCCCAGACTTGCTAGGCAACACAAAAAAATCCCCCGCATTATAATAGCTAGGCAAGTCCTCGTCAGAAACAAATCCCGCCAACACAAACCGCTTCTCCAACCCCAACTGCCCCACCCTGTCCTTGACAGCGTCAAAGTCAGGCCCCTTACCAACTACAAGATAGACCAGATGCGTGTTCTGCTTTAATGCGATTTGGGCGCTTTCCAGTAGTGTGTCTATGCCGTTTTTGTACACGAGCCTGCGCACCGTCACGGCAACCACCGCGTCCTGTGCGATGCCATGTTTTTCCCTGATTCTGTGGCGTGCGTGGCTTAAGGGTTTGAAGCGGTCTAAATCAACTCCATTATAGATTACTTGTACTTTTTCGGGGTCAACTCCGAGGCTGAGTACATAGTTTTTGGTGGCGTTGCTTATCGCGATGATTTTGTGCGCGAGTTTGAGGTTTTGTTTTCCAACGGATAGGTCGTTTATGCGTTCTACGGTGTTCCAGATGCCGTTGTATTCTATGAACGTGTTGTGCTGGGTAAGAACAAACGGCTTGTTGTAGCGGCGGGCGAGTTTGGCGGCTGCAAGCGAAGACAAATACGGGTGCCCATGCGCATGAATTAGCTCGCTGTGTTTTATGGTCTGCAAAAACGTCTTGTAGCTGTTGATGTTGGGGATGGGATAAGGAATGCCCAGCCTAAACCCGATGTTCAATGCATCATAGCATCTAACATTTACGCCATCATACGTGTACTGTGGGGGCGTGTAGTTGCGGTGTGTTAAAACCTCCAAATCAAAGCCTTGGCGCATTAACCTTTTGCCCTGCTCGTAAACCACTCTTTCAATACCGCCCACATGAGGCAGAAAAGTATGCGTGACAATACACAGTCTAGTTGGAGCCATGACGTCCCCGCTGACTAACCCTCCACACAAACAACTATTAACCCTTATGGTACTCTTCTTAAGCGGGCATTGCTGGCTTGTTAGTTTGCTGCCGCTTTTTTCTTGACCTTGTACTCTGTTTGAGCGGTAGATGTTTTCCACATCTGGTCAAAATAGCCTTTTCCAAGGGCAACTAAACGGGGATTATTAGACCACAAGCTTGCTTTTTTATGCCAGTCACAGGGTTCTCCTGTGTTTATGAACACTTCTTTGTCGTCAACTATGCCATACATTGCCGCAGCCGACGATTTTGTATACCTGATGACAAAGTTGTTGTCTTTGTTTAGCTCCCTGATTTTCTTTAGTACCTCTTTGGGCATTTGCTCTTTTTCTGACCTGCATATGACTAATCGAATTCTAACGCCCCTTGATAAAAGGTTCAATGTGACGCTTCCCTCTTTGCATGTGAGGACGTAAGCGCAGAAGTCTTGTTGCCTGATGAAAATGCCGTCGTAACTCTTTTGTGCTCTATTGAATACCTTATTGAACGCGTGATGTTTTGCTTGTTCCCCCGAGATTAAGGTAAACTGTGATTCTGGGCGGTCTTTTTCTTCTGTTTCTGCACTTTTAATCTTGTGAAGTATCCTGTTTGTTTTGATTTTAATCTCGTTTAGTTCTTTGGCTTTACGTTCAACCAATGTTGGTAATGTTTCTTGGGGTGAACTGGCTTGAAAAAGAATTGGCTTGGTCAGAATCTTTTCAACTAACCCAATTTCTTGAAGCTTGACAAGAACTCGGTACACGTGTGCGCGGTCTATTTTGGTTTCGTTGGCTATCGTTTTGATGGACGCTTTCCCTGTCATGGTCAACGCGAGGTAAACTTTGGCTTGTTGACAAGTTAACCCTAATTTGGTCAGCGTCTCTGCTTCTTCTTGAAATATCATTGTTTTTAGCCAGCCGAATATTTTTGATGTTTTATTCATTTGTTGAGGACTTAAGTTTTATGTGAGTGCATGTTGCATTCGCCATTTTTTAAAAACTTTGTACACCCTTCCCTTTTTCTACACTAAATAGGAGAAAAAATAGCCTTGTCTATAACCATAGTCAACAAATTTTTTCAACATAAAGGCACAAAAATTGCAATGCTTTCTTTGATTTTGCTGCTAACCTCTCCCATGCTAATGACCAATGTTCCCCAAGCAAACGCTGTAAACTATGACACATACGCGTTTCTTGCTCTTTCAACCAACCCTGTAGGCGTAGACCAAAACGTGGTGGTTGTGTGCTGGCTGTCTTTGCCGCCGCCAACTGCTTTTGGAATTGCAGGTGAGAAATGGGAAGACCTAACTGTCACAATCGTTGACCCTGAAGGAACCACAGAAACTAAAGGACCCTATTCTTCTGATGCTATTGGGCAAATCTACTTCAGTTATGTGCCCACTAAAATTGGTGACTACCAGTTCCAGTTTAACTTCCCTGGTCAGCTTAGCGAGAACGGCAACTACTACAATCCTAGCAGCAGCGAAACTGTAACGTTAACTGTGCAGCAAGAGCCAATACAGGCATACCCCAGCACGCCGCTTCCTGATTCAAACACTTACTGGGAGCGTCCGATAAACGGGCAGAACCTTTTGTGGACATCGTTTTCAGGAAACTGGCTTGGCTTAGGCTCTGCCTCCTTTGGCGCTAGAGCCTTTGATTCATCCTCAAACTACGGCAACTTTAACCCCTACACTGCAGCGCCAAGCACCGCGCACATTGTTTGGACAAAAGAAAACGGCTTTGGCGGCATAATAGGCGGCGAATACAACAACCCCCCCACGTATTACACAGGAAACTCTTACGAAGCACAATTTACGCCCCCTGTCATCATAAACGGTGTACTCTACTATAACACTGCAAGTCCGCCCAAGTACGGATTCCAAGCAGTAGATCTGCGAACTGGAGAGATGCTCTGGTACCAAAACAGTACAGGACAACAACCCGACCCACAAGTCAACCGTGGAACCCTTGGAGGCATATACTGGCCTGGCATAACCAACGGTCAAGTACTCAACTACATCACTGAAAACCAGTACGGCGGCATTCCGTATCTTTGGAACACCGCAGGCTCTGTTTGGTCCATGTATGATGCGTTCACTGGAAACTGGATACTTAACTTGGAAAACGCGACCGCTTCCGCGCCAACGTTTGTCACCGATGAAACAGGTACACTGTTCACGTACCTTATCGGCGATGGATGGCTTGCTATGTGGAATTCAACTAAAGCTGTTCCAACATTAACGACGATACCTGGTTACCGAACTTGGAGACCTGTTACTGGCAGCACAACTGACTGGCGAGATGGGCTTGAATGGAACGTAACCTTGGACACTGCAGTGCCTGGGCAATCCATTGCTAAAGTCGGTTCGGGCATTGTTCTTGCCGTATCCTCAAGAGACGCTGCTCCTGGCACCCGACTGGAAATCGGCTACGACGCCACCACAGGCGAGCAACTCTGGATTGAAAACCGAACCCACCTAATCCCTGGCTCAAACAACTACAACCTCCAAGGACCCATAGCAGAAGGCGTCTACACAGAGTACATACAAGAAAAACAGGCATGGTACGGTTTTAGCACCCAAACTGGCGAACAACTGTGGGGACCAACTGAGGCAACCTCTAACGCGTGGAGCGTCTACAACACTGGCTCAGCAATCGCATACAACACGCTTTACTCGCTTTGCTTTGACGGACTACACGCCTACGACCTCACAACAGGCGACCACCTCTGGGATTTCGCAGCCCTAAGCAGCGGAGTACAAACCATCTACGGCATCTGGCCCTTTGACCTAGGCAGCTTCACCATCGCAGACGGAAAAGCCTACATCTCAGTAGGACACTCACACGGCGTTCTACCCCAATTCGCAGACGCAAAAATGTACTGTGTCAACGCAACCAGCGGCGAAGAAATCTTTAGCGTTTTAGGCTGGATGCAAGACGGCTGGACCAACGCCCCCGCAATCGCAGACGGCTACCTAGTGACCGAAAACGGCTACGACAAACAAATCTACTGCTTTGGCAAAGGACAAAGCGCAACCACCGTAACATGCTCTTCTGTAATAGGCAGCACCACCAGCGTCCTAATTGAAGGTTCAGTAACTGACCAATCACCCGGTCAAACCTGCCTTGGCATACCCGCAGCAGGTACCCCCGCAATCTCTGACGACTGCATGAGTGACTGGATGGAATACCTCTACATGCAACAACCCAAACCCACACAAGCAACAGGCGTCACCGTATACCTAACCGCTATTGACCCCAACGGCAACACCCAAGACATAGGAGCCGTAACCAGCGACATAGACGGCAACTTTGCAATCCAATGGACACCCCCAGTACCCGGCGTCTACACCGTAAAAGCTTCCTTTGAAGGCACAGAATCCTACTTCAAATCCTACGCAACAACCTCCTTTGCAATAGCCAACGCCCCCGCACCTTCAGTATCCCCACAACCCACCACAACTGTCCCACCAACAACAGCATCACCCACACAAACCGTTGAACCCTCCCCCTCCACTGCTCCCCCACCAACAAGCGAAACACCAACCACCACCTACATAGCAATTGCAGCCGCAGCCATAATCATCATAGTCGCAGTCGCCGCTATAGTTCTTCGCAGACGCCAATAACCCAATGAAAAACTCTTCCCCTTCCCTTTTTCTTTTTTAGTTACCTGAAAAAATGCAGGTTGAGGCTGAATGGGCTCTGGTTAAGCGGATGATAATGCGTTAACAGCAAAAATCACTGCGCAGGTTTCTTTCTCCTTAGGTAGTAGTTCCAGAGCCCCAGCAACCTTTGTTTACCTTAGGTTCTGTTTAGGTGTTACTGGTTTGGTGTTGTTGCTTTTGTTGCTTTTGTTGCTGTGTTCCATACTTTGTCGAAATGGTTTTGGCATATTTCTATACAGCCTGTGTGGTCGGTGAATAGTGCGGGTTTTTTTCCTAGCCCTAATCCTGGAACCAGAATGACTGTTGCTGCGGTTTTGTCTCTTATGACTACTTCTGCTTTTGGGAAATCGGTTATGTATCTGATTTGACAGTTTTTCTCTTGCAATACGTCCATAAATTTTTTGTCAAAGTGCTTGGGGTTTGCTTTTTCGGTGATTAACCTGTATTTTACGCCTCTTCTTAGGATTTTTATGTGCAAGTCCGATAGGTTGATGAAGCATTCTTGAAAGGCGTTTTTATTTATCAAAACATCAATGCATTCTTTTAGTTTGTTATGTGCTTCAATTACATCTTCTATCTCTGTTTGTTTTCTTCTCTCAACAATCTTGAATATGTATCCCTTGTGAGCTGGCTCGTTTTTTGTCTTATACTCCTGCACCAATTCCAGAGCACTTTTCTTGATTTTATCATAATGCTTTTTTTGCTGATTTAGCAGTATGGGAATTCCTTTTTCTAAAGGCAACGCCTGATACAGAGTTGGTTTCCCAATTATCTTTTCTACTAAACCCATTTTCTGGAGTTGCTCAATTACTTGATACGTGCTTGACCTATCTATGTTTGCTATCCTCGAGATTTCATGTACCTTTTCTTTTTCGGTTTGAATCAAAACTATGTATATTCTAGCTTGCAGCTGAGTTAACCCTAATTCTTGCAGGGTCTTAACGTCTCTGTCCTTGTATTCCATTTTCTCTCCCCTACGTTAACATATTCTTCTCGTGTTTTGAACTTAAATCTTTGTAAAACTGGTTAACTTTGACCGATTCTGTTGTGGTTGGCGTACACCACCACTTTTTAAAAACAATCTTCGTGAACAATTGTCCCATAAATTGAATGAGGAAAAAAATTGTCTAAACTTTCCATATTTAACACAACGAACAATCATAAAGAAAAAACAAGGCTGCTATTGACTGTGCTTTTGGCTGTATCTTTGACCGCTGGAACCTTTTTTGCTACCGCTCCCACTGTTTCTGCACATGACCCTCCAATAGACGTTCCCACATATGCTTACTTGGCTATTTCACCTAATCCCGTAGGGATTGACCAGTCAGTGTTTCTTGTTATGTGGCTTCACGCTGCACCATACACTGCTGACGGAATTGCTGGAGACCGCTGGCACGACTTCACCATTGACGTTACAAAACCTGACGGAACCACAGAAACCCTTGGACCCTTCATCTCAGATTCTACTGGCTCGACATACACAATATACACTCCTGACCAACTAGGCGACTACACCTTTGACTTCCACTACTCAGGGCAAGTTTTGTCTTTGTATCACCCTGAAAACGGCTTACCGGGGTCAACAACCCGAGGCGTTGGCGGAGGTGAAACTGCTGGCGACTTTATAGGCGACACATTCCTTCCAAGCAGCGCAACTGAGACCCTCACTGTTCAATCCGAGCAAGTAGCCCCAGTTGAAGACTATCCGCTTCCAACTGAATACTGGACACGCCCCATAGAAATGCAAAACACTGCATGGGCAAGCATCAGTTCTAACTGGCTTGGCGGCGCAAACTTTGGCACTTTCCAACAAACAGGGTATAACCTTTGGCAGCAAGGCGGCGTTGCACCCGAAACAGGCCACATTGTATGGACACACCCCATAGAAATGGGCGGCATTGTTGGTGGAGTAAGCCAAATTCCTGCAGTAGGCTTCTACTCTGGAGGTTCATACGAAGGCAGATTCGCTAATACAATAATCATGTATGGGCGACTGTACTATCAAGAACCCTTGGGTCACTCTAATACTGGCGGTGGTTACACCTGTATTGATTTGAGCACTGGCGAGATTGTCTGGCACAGTGACGAGATGGGCGTAATCGACGGCAAACCTGTACCCACATTTGGTCAACTCTTTGACTACGAATCCATGAATCAGCACGGCGTTGTTTGCGGCACTTTGTGGGCGACTACAGGAAGTTCACAGTACGCTGCAACCGAAGGCAGCACATGGATAGCCTATGACGCATTCACAGGCAAATGGATGTACAATCTAACCGGCGTTCCTTCAGGCACCACCGTGTACACTGACAAAGGCGAAGTACTAATCTACGTCCTTGATTACGACAACCGCTGGATGGCTCTGTGGAACAACACCCAAGACCAAACAGGACTGCAAAGATCACTTGGAACAGGAAGCAACGCCTACCAATGGAGACCCAACGGCAAAGAAGTTGACATGAGCACTGCTTACACTTGGAACGTTACAATACCCAATCTGCCCGGAAACTCTGACCCCTCCATCTATGCAGTTCTGCCAGGAGACATAATATTTGGCCGGAGCAGCGGCGTATCCCCTGGAGTAGGTGACAAATTCACCCCCAACCCATACACCTTGTGGGCGATAAGTGATAACCCTGCAAACAGAGGCGAACTGCTGTGGATCCAAGATTACCCCGCTCCTGACGGTGACCTTACACGACGGTTAGGTCCTGTTGACCCCGTTAATCGTGTATGGACAATGTTTGACGTTGAAACAATGCAGTGGCTAGGCTATAGTTTGGATAATGGCGATTTGCTGTGGGGTCCAACGGATACAACTATTCGTGCATATGAATACTACGGCAGTGGTGAAGGCGGTGGACAACGCGGAGTTACTGCTTATGGCAATCTTTACGTACAGGGCTTTGGCGGCGAAATCTTCTGCTATGACCTAAGCAACGGCAACTTGATGTGGAAATACAACAACACCAACAGCGGCTTGGATACCCCGTGGGGTCTTCGCCCAATCTTTTTGGCTTCTGTTGCTGACGGAAAAGTCTACGCTTTCAACAACGAGCACTCACCTAACGTGCCACTCTACAAAGGTCAACAAGTCTACTGCGTTGATGCCTACACTGGCGACGAAATCTGGACCATGGATGGCTGGGCAGGTCAAACTGGAGGCAGAGGAACTTCAACTTCTGTTCTTGCAGATGGCTTCTTTGTCTACTACAACTACTACGACGGACAAGTTTACTGTGTCGGCAAAGGCGCAAGCGCTACCACAGTAACAGTGTCACCCAAAGTTTCAACGCAAAACAGCATGATACTCATAGAAGGCAAAGTCACCGACATATCGCCAGGCACAGACCAGACCGAATTAGCTATGCGTTTCCCCGATGGCGTTCCAGCTGTATCTGACCAAGCCATGAGTTCTTGGATGGAATACCTCTACATGCAAAAACCAATTCCGCAAGACGCAACAGGCGTTACCGTGCACCTAACAGCAACTGACCCAAACAATAACCTCCAAGAAATCGGTTACGTCACCGCTGACCTAAGTGGCTCATACAGCATCACCTGGACACCCCCAGTTGAAGGCACATACACCATCGTCGCAAACTTCGAAGGCTCCGAAGCTTACTATCCCTCCTGTGCAGAAACCGCCCTAGCAGTTGGACAAGCAATGGCAACTCCAATTGTTCCCTCATCACCTTCCGCAAGCCAAACCCCCTCAGCTTCACAGTCCGCTTCACCTTCCCCAAGCACTGCTCCTCCACCAACCAGTGAGATGCCAACCACCACCTACATCGCCATAGCCGCAGCCGTAGCAGTCATTGTCATCATAGCAGCCGCCATCATGCTTCGAAGACGCCAATAAACCCATGCAAAAAACTCTTCCCCTTTCTTTTTTTAGTCACAAAAAACAGGAAGAAAATCCAAGTTGGGGCTGAATGGGCTCTGATATTGATAATGCATTAGCAGCATCATCATTAAACGGTTCATTTTCTCTTTCCTATTTGGGTTCAGAGCCTCAGTAAACCCTTTCTTTCTGTTGATTACTGTTTGAATTCGCAAAATGTTCTTTGATTGATGGCTGTTAAAAGAAGCAGCTTGAAAAAAGAGGTGTGGTTTGTGTTGGTTTAACTGTTAGGGTTGAGCGGCTTTTGAGTTTTTGAATGCTCTGGTGTACATGTTGGCTGATACGCCTGCGACTAAGCCGCCTATGGGGTCGTTGGTTAGGGCGCCTAATGTTTTGAGTATGCCGGGTTTGGCTTGGTCGAAGCGGACGAATTCGAATACGCCTTTGGAGCCTGCGATGTAGTCGGCTACTGCTATTCCGATGAGTTCGTCTGCTACTAAGCCGGGTTTTCCGTCAAAGCGTTCTAAGGTTAAGCCGGGGATTCTTTCGGCTTCGGCTTCTTTTTGCAGCAAAAACGCTCCCGTGATAAGCGTGGAAACATTTACGTCCGAGAGGGCATCCAAAAACTCGTCAGTTAGGACTTCTTCGGCTTTCTCTTTGGTTTCCACGCCGGGGTGAGGAACATAAAATTCTAATGCGCAATCCAGCAGTTCACGCAACCCAATGCCGTGTTTTTCCAAAAACTTTAGCAGTGCGGGCTTAGTTGTCTGGTTCATCTTTATCAACGCATCAGTAAATACAAGGTTTTTCTTAAGCCTTACGCACCCAACGCCGCTCTAAATCCACGTAACACCATGCTTCTTTTTCGGATTTTTGTGCAATGTTTATATTTTCAAAGTGGGATGGATAATCCGTTCTATCTGAAGAAGAGGAAAAACCGTGACGAAAAATACCCGTTTGTACGTAACCGCCATAGCAGTTATTGTTGTTGTAGCTGTGGTTGGTGTTGGAACTTTCTTGTTGTATCAAGGGCAAGACCCTACTGGCGACACTGGCGCTCCTGTTGCCACTTTGACAGATAACACTGGATATGTCTTGAATTTAACCGAGTACCCAGAGCGCATAGTTTCTTTGGCTCCAGCTAACACTCAGATACTCTTCGCCGTAGGAGCAGGCGACAACGTAGTGGGCGTAACCGACTACTGCAATTACCCCTACGACTTCTCAGCTTGGGTAGAAGCAGGCAACATGTCAAGCATAGGCAACTACTTCAACCCTAACATTGAACCCATCGTGGACTTGAACCCTGACCTGGTTCTTGCAAGCTTAGGAAGCATCGACGTAGTTGACCAACTTCGCGACCTAGGCTACAATGTTTTAACCCTCAACCCCCCAGACCTAAACGGCGTGCTTGACAACGTCATCTTAGTAGGACAAGCCACAAACCACGAAAACCAAGCAACCACCCTAGTCAACGAACTGCAGCAAAGAATCGACACCGTTGAAACCGCACTGCAAGACACAACAACCACCCCAAAAGTCTACATTGAAATCTGGAGTGACCCCTACACCAGCGCCGGCAAAGACACCGCCATCAACGAATTAATCAAACTCGCAGGCGGACAAAACATCTTCGAAAACGCAACCAACCCCTACCCACAAGTCAGCTCCGAAGCCATAATCGAACAAAACCCCGACATCATCATCTTCCCAACATCCATGGGTGAAGACGCTTTCTGGGGCAGCTTTGATGAAGTATCACACCGCGATGGATGGAGCAACATACCCGCCATACAAAACAACGACCTCTACACCATAAACGGCGACCTAATCAACCAGCCAGGACCACGCCAAGTAGACGCCCTAGAAGCTCTCGCACAGATAATTCACCCTGAACTCTGCGGCGAATACACAGGCACCACCTAAACCTACTTCTTTTCTTTTTGTTGTTTGGAGAAAAAATCTTGGAGCCCCGAAAACCCGCAAGCTCTACACGTACTTCCCGATGGAAACTTCATTTCCTATTGCTTATTTTGCTCTTCGTAGTTGTCGTCTTCATATCTTTGAATTTTGGTTTCTCCCAAATTCCCCTTCCCGACGTTTCCCAGATACTGCTCAAAAACATCCCAGGAATAGGTGGAAGCATTCAACTTACTGATTTTCAAGCCCTCAAAGAACCTATAATCATGGCGATTCGTTTGCCCAGAATTCTGTGCGGTGCTTTGGTGGGGGCGGCTTTGGCTGCTTCAGGAACCATCTATCAGGGCATGTTCCGAAACCCCATGGCTGACCCCTTTGTTATCGGTGCCTCTCAGGGCGCAGCGTTAGGTGCCGCAATCGCTATTGTTTTGGGCGTGGGCACCTCTGTTTTTGGTTCTAGCGCAATTCCTGTTTTCGCGTTTTTGGGTTGCATAACTTCCGTGCTTATTGTGTACTCTATATCGCGCATCGGTTCGCGTGTTCCTATAACTACGTTGTTGCTTTCAGGTATCGCCATTGGTCTCTTCGAATTAGCTATAGTTACTTACCTGCAGACCATCGCAGGCGAGAAGCTGGGTCCTTTGACGTTTTGGATAATTGGCAGCTTAAGCTCTTCACGCATAACATGGGGCGGCTTACTAAGCATCCTACCCTTCGTCGTGGTAGGCATCATCATAACTTATCTTTACTCGCGTGACCTAAACATTTTTACTTTAGGAGAAGACCAAGCCCAGCACTTGGGCATTAACTTGGAGCGAACAAAACTGATTCTGCTAATCACAGGAGCATTCATGACCGCAGCAGCTGTTTCCATTAGCGGCTTGATTGGGTTTATCGGCTTAATGATTCCGCACCTGACCCGCCTGCTGGTAGGTCCCGACCACCGCGTTTTATTGCCCGCGTCGGTGCTGCTGGGCGCCTCCTTCTTGGTGCTGTGTGACGGCGTGGCAAGGTTGCTTACGTCTCCTTCTTCTCCCAGTGAAGTGCCAGTGGGCGTGATAACGGTTGTTTGCGGAGTGAGCTTCTTCTTGTTTTTGCTGCGGCGAAAGAAAAGGGTGGATGCGTTTTGAGAGGTGAACAGCTCTGGTAAACTTGAAAATTGAGGGTGTCTCCTGCTTCTATGACTCTGTCAAAGTGCTCGAAGACGTCTGTTTATCCGTGGAGACAGGTACGTTCTTGGGCATTTTAGGTCCTAACGGCTCAGGGAAAACTACGCTGCTCAAAAGCATCAGCCGCGTCCTCAAACCCCAAAAAGGCGCGATTTTGCTTGACGACTCAGACGTGTACCAAATGAAAACCTCTGAAGCCGCCAAAAACATGGCAGTTGTCCCCCAAGACAGCTCCATCACGTTTAGCTTCAAAGCCTTAGACATCGTACTTATGGGGCGCACCCCGCATCTGTCACGTTTTGAAACCGAAGGCGACAAAGACCTCGCCATAGCACGACAAGCCATGGAGTACACGGGAACATGGCACCTAGCCGACCGTCTAGTCACTGAGCTTAGCGGCGGAGAACGCCAAAGAGTAATCATAGCACGTGCCCTAACCCAGCAACCAAAAATCCTGCTCCTTGACGAACCCACCAGCCACCTAGACATTTGCAACCAACTCGAAATCATGGACCTGCTCAAACACCTATGCAAAGAACAAAAACTGCTAATCATCGGCGTCTTCCACGACTTCAACCTCGCCGCACGCTACTGCGACTCCATAATCCTTCTCAAAGACGGCAAAATCGTAGACGCAGGCAAAACCGCAAACACCCTAAACAGCGAAAACATCCAAAAAGTCTTTGGCATAGACACTATCGTAAACCGCCACCCCGTAACTGATTTGCCCTACGTCATACCCATCTCTAAACCCAAAGACCAAAAACGCAAAAACATACGAGTGCACCTGATTTGCGGCGCAGGAACAGGCAGTATGCTCATGAAAATCCTCACCGACGCAGGCTACACCGTAACAGCAGGCGTCTTGAACCAGCTAGATACTGACCATGAATCCGCCTTGTCGCTGGGTGTAGAGATGGCAAGTGAAGCTCCCCTCTCGCCTATAACGGATGCGGCGCATGAAGCTAACTTGGAGTTAATTGCCAAGGCAAACGCCGTGATTCTAACATCGGTTCCTTTTGGCTGGGGCAACCTTCGCAATTTAGAAGCCGCACAGTTCGCGTTAAAACGCGGAGTTTTGACGTTTGTGGTTGACCGTGTCCCCGTGAAGGACCGCGATTTCACGAAGGGAAAAGCTTCAAAGTTGTTTTCGGAGTTAGAGGCGTTGGGGGCTGTGTTTGTGGGTGGTCAGGAGGAGATTTTAGAGTTGCTAAACGTGTCTGAGGATAAGCTTAAGGCAGCAAAGGTGTCTTCAAAAGATGTGCTTGCCCACCTTAAACCCAAAAAGGGAACTTAAAGAAAGTCATATAACTGACAAACAAAAACAAACAGGAAGAGGATGTATTAGATGAAAGTTGTAGTTTCTTGGAGTGGAGGAAAAGATAGCTGTTTTGCTCTGTATAAAGCGTTGGAGGACGGCTTGGAAGTTGTTAGTCTTTTGACTTTTATGAAGAGTGATGAGCAGTCGAATTTCCATGGAATAAACGCGAAGATTTTGGATGAGCAAGCTTTGTCTCTTGGTTTTCCGTTGGCGAAATGCGTGACAACCCCTGAAGGTTACGAGGAGCAGTTCAAAGAGGCACTAAGCGGGTTCAAAGAAAAAGGCGCGGAAGGCTTGGTAACTGGCGACATATACGAGGTCTCAGGGCATGAAGAACGCTGGCTAGAACGCATGTGCCGCGAAGTAGACCTAAAACCCATACGTCCCCTCTGGCAAGCAGACACCAAACAACTCTTCAAAGAATTCATAGACGCAGGCTTTAACGCAACCGTCGTACGCACCAACCCCAAAGCCCTAACCACAGATTGGCTAGGCAGACAACTCAACAACCAGTTCCTAGAAGACATCCTAAAACTCGACAACGTCGACCCCTGCGGCGAAGGCGGCGAATACCACACCGTCATGACCGACGGCCCCAACTTCAAAAACCGCATAAACCTCATAGACACCAAAAAACAAACCGTAGATGGTTTTGGACGACTAGAAATCATGGGGTTCACGGTTACACCCAAACAGGGGCAACAGTAACATGGCAGCCGTCTCTGGCGTGTTAACTGCCCAAAACCAGCCCAAAGCACAGGCGTTCCTGAAGCAAATCCAAGGCAAAAAAGCGCAGTTCATACTAACCATAGCCACCACTGAAACCGCTAAAATCTCTGGCATATCCGCCGCGGGCAAACACCCTGAATTCACCGACTACACCCCACCCGCCGACGCTGAACTGCTCTTGCTTGGCAAATGCAAATGCATAAACGGTGTCCCAGTCACGCCAGACGGCATCCCAACCCCCGCCCTCATCGCCATGTCCGCCCTAAAAGCGGCTGATATCCCCGTTTTGATAGCCAGTGGCGGTTTGCAAATCAAGCCCCAAGTTCCCTACCTAGAGTTAGGCGGTAGCCCTGGCAGAGATATCCAAACAGGCAACGCCGTAGATAACGCTGCAGAAGTTATCGAACGCGCAAAACTGGCAGGTGAGCACTTGGCAAAATCTGCGGATTACTTGGTAATTGGCGAGAGCATCCCTGGCGGAACAACCACCGCTTTGGGCGTTTTATCTGCCATGGGCATAAATGCTAAAGGGAAAGTCAGCAGCAGTCTCCCCGATAATCCCCATGACCTAAAAAACCAAGCCGTACAAAAAGGGTTAGCCGCGGCAGGCATAGGCTTTGGAGGCTTTGCCAAGGAGCCTGTAAAGGCGATTTCGTGTCTGGGCGACCCCATGATGGCGGCGTTTGCAGGGCTGGTTTTGGGTGCGGCTCCGCAGGTTCCCGTGTTGATGGCTGGGGGCACACAGATGACCTCTGTCTTAGCTGCAGTTAACGCCTTAAACCCCAAAGTCCTGTGCAACATAGCCGTAGGCACGACTCGTTGGGTTCTAAACGATACGTCCTCAGACATCCAAGGCATAATCGCGCAAATTTCGCCTGAGGTTCCCGTTTTGGCGGCGGATTTGAATTTTGGTGCGTCACGGTTTGACGGGTTAAAAGCTTACGAGCAAGGCATAGTCAAAGAAGGCGTAGGCGCAGGCGGAACCTCCATAGCCGCCATGGCAAAATACGAAGGCGCCATAACCACCAATACCCTGCTAAGCGACATAGAAAAAAACTATGCTGCCCTTATGAACTTAAAGTGACCCAGCGTGTTTAAAGCCATAAAGAACCTGCTCGCGTTCCTAACCGTGATTCCCGTACGCATGGATATGGACTGCTTAGTGGATTCTGCACGGTACATGTACCTCTTCCCCCTCATCGGGGCACTTTTGGGGTTGCTGGCAGGCGCTTTTGGCTACGCAATGTTTTTGTTTCTTCCCGCTTCGGTCGCGGGGGCGTTAACGCTGGGCGTTTTGCTTCTCCTCACAGGCTTGCACCACGCGGACGGTTTGCTGGATTTTGGCGACGCCATCATGTACCAAGGAACTGCTGAACGCAAAATCGAAATCATGCACGACCAACTCACAGGCGCAGGCGCACTAGGCTTGGGCATTATGACCTACATAACAACGGCGATAGCTTTTGGGGAGCTGCAGCTTGGGCTTGTGATTCAAAGCGTAATCATCATCGAATTATGCGCTAAACTTGCCATGGTCGTCGGGGCACGGGCAGGAAAAGCCGCCCACAAAGGCATGAACTCCTCGTTCCTTGAGCAGATGCACGGCGCCAAAGGCAGCTTACGCTTGATAGCAGCGGTTGCGTTGTCTTTGCTGGTCGCGGTTCCGCTCATGTGGCTCTCAGGCTTCCCCCTTGTGGGCTTTGCCGTGGTAGCGGCTTCAGTGCTCACGGGGTTAGTTATGGTTTTCATTTCGCACAAGCACTTCAAATGCATCACAGGCGACGTTTTAGGCGCAACCAACGAACTCACCCGCCTAGTCTGCACCATAGTTCTGCTCGCAACGGTGATGGCGCTATGACTGTAACGGCGCTTATCATGGCAGGCGGCAAAGGCACACGCATGGCACTTAAAACCGAAAAGCCCCTCATCCTCGTTGGCGGCAACCCCGTAATCGACCACGTCTTGTATGCGCTGCAAAACGCCAAAACCATCGACAACATCGCCGTAGCCATAACAGACAACACCCCCAACACCACACAACACCTCCAAACACACTTCCCCCAAATCACCGTAGTCAAAACCCCTGGCAAAGAATACGTCTCCGACATGGGTAACGCCGTCAAACAACTAAACCTGCAAACCGTCATGGCAATCGCCGCCGACCTCCCCCTCATAACCAGCCAAGTCATAGACGAAATCATAACCGCATACTACAAATGCAACAAACCCACCCTCGCCGTTGCCGTGCCCCAAGAAACCAAACGCAAATTAGGCATGGGCCTAGGCTACGCCTTCGAACACGACGGGCAACAAGTCGTCCCCGCAGGCATCAACATCATAGACGGCACAAAAATCGACGACGGCGAACTCGAACAAGCAGTCTACATCACCGACAAACCCCAAGTCGCCGTAAACATCAACACCACCCAAGAACTCCAAATCGCACAAAACCTCACCAAAAACCGCCAATAGCACACATAATCGGTTCTTCTCCAAAACCCTCGTTTTCACCAACCTATTTGGATGCTAATTTTAATTGTATGCAGAAAAGGGGGGAGGGGGTCTAATGTTTTGGTGGAAAGAGTTGTTGTTAGTTGGGTTGGGTTAGGGTGAGTAGGGTGGCTTTGGCTGAGTATAGTCTGTTTTGAGCTTGTTCGTAGATTACTGATTTGCTGTTTTCGATGGCTTCTACGCTGATTTCGTAGCCGCGATGTATGGGCATGTCATGCATGATGTAAGGCGTATTTTGCAGAAGTTCTTGGTTGATTTGGTAGGGCATCATTTGTTTGAGGCGTTGTTCTTTTTGTTTGGCAAAGCTGGGGTCGGTGAAGAATTCCATGTCAACCCACGTGTCAGTGTAAATAAAGTCCGCGGTGGAAACCGCTTCTTTTACGTCAAGGGTGCTGTTCCATAGTCCTGTTTGTTTGGCTTCTTCGAGCAGGGCTGGGTCGCGGGAGGCTTCGTTGAAAATTGGGGTGACGGTGGTTATTTTTGCGCCTGTTTTCGTACAAGCTTCAATTAGAGAGTTGCAGACGTTATTGTGAACGCCAATGTAAACTAGTTTGGCGTCTTTTAGGGTGCCGCGTTTTTCTTTCATGGTGATTAAATCGGCGATTGCTTGGCTGGGGTGGTACATTTCGTCGCAGCCGTTAATCACGGGCACTTGGGACGCTGCCATCATTTTTTGCAGGTCAGAGTTGTGCATTAGCCTTGCCATAATTAAGTCTACGTTACGCGACAAATACTGCACTTCATCGCCTATGTCTGATAAACCAAAATTGGAGCTTCGCCAATCCATGTATACGGCGTGTCCGCCTAGCTGGGTCATGGCGACTTCAAAGGAAACTCTAGTGCGGGTGCTTGTTTTCTGGAAAATCAAAGCGGCTGATTTGCCCTCCAACTCGCGAGCGTACTTTTTGGGGTTATGCTTGATGTCTATGCCCAAATCCACCAGTTCAACAAGCTCCCTGCTCGAAAGCTCCCTAAAGTTCATCAAATGCACGGTAAATGACCTCACACAAAAACATGAAACCCCACACAGCAATTATAAGCTTGCGGGGAAACCTTATTCCCAATACACCATACGAGGACAGTTAATGATTCTTCTTGTTCACTCAGTTCAGGACGTTGCAGGCGTAAACATAGCCGCCCAACTACACCAACTCTGCCGTTTCGAGAAGACCCGCCAAACCTACAGCGAGAACCCCATCTACCACGCCACCATGAACAAAACCGCTGTTACGCATGTTGCTTTGTCGCAGGAATCGGTTTGCGCCCAAGACCTTCCCGAGCATTTCCCCGACGCCGAGCTTATCGTGTTTATGTCGCGCCACAGCAGCCAAAGCCAAACCCCAACCTTAACCGTGCATGTGCCTGGAAACTTTGCACAAGCAGACTTTGGAGGCTTACCCCACACTGTATCCGTTGCCCCCGCCGTGGATATGCAAAACGCGTTGCAAGCCCTAAACCAACTGCACACTCAAACTCCCTTGGGCTTCAAAGTTTCCTATGAAGTCACCCACCACGGACCATCCCTAAACATGCCCGCACTCTTCATTGAACTAGGCAGTTCGCCCGCGCAGTGGAGCAACCAAGCCGCCGCAAACATCGTCGCAAAAGCCACGCTGCAAACCATCCAAAAGCACAACAGCAACAGGTCGCAAACGGCTGTTCTTGGTATCGGGGGAACCCACTACAACCAGAAATTCACCGCCCTTTCCTTGAGCGGCGAAGCGGTTTTTGGGCACATGATTCCCAAGTACGCCATCGCCCATGTGGACGCTGAGCTTTTGCGGCATTGTATAGAGCGTACGGTTGAGCGGGTGGGGTCGGTGGTTTTGGATTGGAAGGGCATAAAGGGTGTGGATAAGCCTGATTTGGTTGTTGCGTTGGAGGAAGTTGGGTTGCCAACTGAGAAGATTTAGGTTTGCTGTTTTTGCATGTGGGGCTTTGGAGTGTTTCAAAAGCATACTGTGTAAGGCTTGGACGTTACAGTAAACTTTATTATGCCTGATTGAAATCTTGTTGTGCGGTTAATATGGGAATTAAATCTTGGTTAACTCAGGCTTCAAGGACTTTAAAGTTGTCCTCTAAGCCAGACAAGGAAGAGCTATGGCTGTCTGTTAAAATTAGCTTCCTAGGCATTGGTGCGATAGGCTTAATCGGCTTTGTCATCAAGCTCATAGCTTTCGTCATACAATAAAATTGAAGGTTACCTGTAAATGGAGAAAAAAGAAGAACAATTCCAAACTAAAATTTTCGCCATTAAAACAACCACAGGTCAAGAAAAAAACGTAGCCAGATTACTCTCATCCAAGATAGAGATGGAAAAAATCCCCATAAAATCTATACTGGTTCCCGAAGCCCTAAAAGGATACGTCTTCATGGAAGCCGACGGTCCACACCTCATCGAAGAAGCCATCGCAGGCGTGCGCCACGTACGCTCCCGAATCCCCGGGTTGGTGAGCTTCAACGAAATTGAACGCTACATCATCCGCAAACCCATCATCGAAGACCTCGGAGAAGACGACGTCGTCGACATCACCGGCGGTCCATTCAAGGGCATGCGCGCCAAAATCACCCGCATAGACAAATCCAAAGGCGAAGTAACCCTCGAACTCCTCGAGGCAACATTTACTTTGCCCATCACAGTTCACTCCGATTACGTGAAACTAGTAGAAAAAGCAAAAAGTGACTAATAATGGTTGAAAAGAAAATCGTAGAAGCCATTGTAGGCGGCGGACAAGCCAATGCTGGCCCCCCATTAGGTCCCGCACTTGGACCTTTAGGCATTAACATCATGGCTGTTGTAAACAAGATCAACGAACTTACCAAAGACTACGCTGGAATGAAGGTTCCCGTAAAAATATCTGTCAACCCCGAAGACAAATCCTTCGAGGTTACCGTTGGAACCCCCACGGCTTCTGCTTTGCTTGTTAGTGAACTGGGCATTGAGAAAGGCTCTGGCACGCCTCACTCTGAGAAAGCTGGTGATATATCTGTTGAGCAGATAGTTAAAATCGCCAAGATCAAACAGCCCCAAATGCTGGCAAGCACCCTTACAAGCGCAGCCAAAGAAATCATGGGAACCTGCGTAAGCATGGGCGTTACCGTTGAAGGCAAAGACCCCCGCGAAGTCCAAAAAGAAGTCGACGAAGGCAAACATGACGCCTTATTAAAGAGTGAATGATAAGCGAATATTTTTATAATCGCACACCCATCCAAATTGACACGAGGCTTTAAAATGCCCTTAGACAAGAAGACCCTGTTAGATGCAGTGAAA
The DNA here is from genome assembly GCA_026014465.1 of Candidatus Bathyarchaeota archaeon. NCBI lineage: Archaea > Thermoproteati > Candidatus Bathyarchaeota > Candidatus Bathyarchaeota archaeon. Next base: position 45,962 of record JAOZID010000004.1, read on the forward strand.
GAAGCAAAGGCTAACTCTGGCGAGAGGAAATTCAGCCAAACCATAGACCTGGTTCTAAACATCAAAGAAATCGACATGAAATCTCCCGAAGGCAAAATCCAAGCCATGGTCGAGCTTCCCCACGCCACATCCAAACCCAACAAAATCTGCATCGTAGCATCAGGGGAATTAGCATTAAACGCTAGGCGAGCAAACGCTGACAAAGTTATCGAACGCGCCGACCTAGAAGCATTATCTGGCAAAAAGAAGGAACTGCGCAAAATCGGCAACTCTTACGATGTCTTCATATCAGAAGCGCCGTTGATGCCGCTGGTCGGTAAACTTTTGGGTCCAGTTTTGGGTCCAAGAGGTAAAATGCCCATCCCCATACCGCCAAGCGCTGACATCGTACCCGTTATCGAAAAGAACCGCAAAACCGTCATGGTTCGTATGCGTAACCAACCCGTTATCCAATGCGCCGTTGGTACTGCAGACCAATCCGACGATGATGTAGCCGAAAACGCGCTGGCTGTCATGCGTTTCTTGGATGGCAAGCTTAAACGTGGACTTAAAAACGTTGAACTTGTATTCCTAAAAACCAGCATGGGCACACCTGTTAAAATTAAACCGTAACTCGAGAGTGAAATGTTAGATGCCATCTCAACTATTGTTGGAACAAAAAAACAGCGAAGTACAAGCCATTAAGGAGCTGTTTCAAGGTTACAAATCCATCGGGATTGTGAGTCTAAAGAAAGTTCGCGCTACGCAACTTCAAGAATTCAAAAAATCCCTATCTGGCCAAGTGTACATGCGTGTCATGAAGAACACGTTGATGCGCCGTGCTCTTAGCGACGTAGAAAACGAAGAACTAAAGAAAATCGAGCCCTACCTAACAGGCTCTAACGTACTGCTTTTCACCAACCTAAACCCCTTCAAACTAGCACTACTGCTTGAAAAAGGCAAAGTCAAAACCATCGCGAAATCAGGCGACATAGCAGCTTTCGACGTAGTCGTCCCCGCTGGAAACACTGGACAACCCCCAGGCCCCATCATCAGCCAACTAAACGGCGCAGGCCTACCTACCCGCATTGAATCCGGCAGCGTCTGGGTAAGCAAAGACACCCTAGTCCTGCACAAAGGCGACGTAGTTAACGAACGCCTCGCAAGTGTCCTTTCCAAACTGGGCATAAAATCCGTCGAAGCCGGCCTTGCAATGCGCGCCGTATACGACGAAGGTCTCATGGTTCTAGAAGACCAACTAAGCATTGACGTTGACGCAATCAAACAAAGCCTACAACTAAGCCAAAGCGACGCATTCGCACTAGCTCTGGGCATATCCTACCCCACAGCCGAAACCATAACCCCACTGCTGCAAATCGCACACCAAAAAGCCATGTCCCTCTCCGTAGGAGCCGCAATCCCAACCAAAGAAACCATAGGCGACCTTATCCGCAAGGCAAACTCAGAAATGCAAAGCCTCAACAGCGCCGTCGAAAAAGCAAAACCCCCAGCATAACCCCCAAGCTAAGCCAACCCGCTTGGCTAACCCCAATTGTTCTCTTCTTTTCTTTTTGTTTTACTGTTTTATGTGAATGTTTTTTTGTGTCTGCGCCTGTTGTATGTTCTGTTTAGGCTGTGATGTGTTGGGCAAGGCAAAGTTTGGCGTGTTTCTTCCTTTTTATGCACTGCAAAACGGCAAGGACAAGTCAGAGTCGCTTTTTGACCGTGTTTGCTCTGTTGTGTTGGAGTGTGAACGGTTAGGATATGATTCGATTTGGCTTGATGACCATTTGATGTATGGGCAGATGCCTTTGCTGGAGTGCTGGACTGCCCTGTCGGCGCTTGCCTGCCGAACCAAACGCATACGGCTTGGAACCATGGTCATGTCCGCCGCGTTTAGAAACCCCGCCGTTTTAGCGAAAATGGCTGCAACTCTTGATGTCATATCAAACGGGCGCTTGGAAGTAGGTTTAGGGGCGGGAGTACAGCAAGAAGAGCATGAAGCCTACGGTTTCTCGTTTCCCAAACCCAGCATCCGCGTCAGCCGACTAAAAGAATCCGTGGAAATCCTCAAAGCACTTTGGAGCACAAACAAAACAAGTTACCACGGCGACCACTACCAAATAACAGGTGCTGTCTGCCAACCTAAACCCTTGCAAAAGCCCCACCCCCCAATAATCATAGGCGGCGCAGGCGAGAAGCAGACCCTAAAAGTTACGGCGCAGCATGCGGACAGGTTTGATTTTGGTTACGTTCCGACCATGGAGTTGTACCTGCATAAACTTGAGGTTCTAAAAAGCCACTGCAATGATGTGGGCAGAAGCTACGCGGATATTGAGAAGTCTTGTTGGCCTGCTGGGCAGTTTCTTTTAGCCGAAAACCAAAAAGGTGTCGACAAGAAAGCCAAACAATACCGTCCACAGGGCGTTAGCCAAAAAGATTTTGAAGGCTATAGTTTTTTGGGTACGCCTGAGCGTTGCCTTGAGCCCCTTCAGAGTTACTTGGATTTGGGTGTTACGCATTTTATGCTGTTTTTTGGCGACCTCCCCTGCACAGAGAGCCTGCAACTATTAGCCCACGCCATAAACAAAATCTAACTCGCCCCACTCATGCCCCTCAACAATAGTTCCATTCCAAAATATCAACGTCTCATACGGCAAATCCACCTGTATATCATCAATCTTGGTTTCGTAAACAATATCCAAATTGCACCCGTACTGCCTAAGCAGCCTGTTTGTATCATCCCACACAACCTGCGAAAGCTCATCTGCCTCCCATAACCCCCAAATCTTATCCTCAGGACCACGAAAACCATACCCATAATCCCTAGGCAACACATAAGCGGCATCTGCAGGGAATTTTTCTATTTGCATGTCCGCATCTTGGATGTATTCCCAGAACCTTTCCATGACGTTTAGGTAGTCTTGGGTTAGTATGCCATACGGAGTTGTTGCTGTTCCGTTTGGACCTGGCGAATCAAAGACCACGATGTATTTTGCGCCTGACTGCCACGCTAGGGTCATGTCATTGTAGAGTTCTGTGGGGGTTCCTAGGCAGGGTTCGGGGTGGTTGCATTCTGAGAAGGTAATGATTACGCCCCAGTCTTTATTGAGGGATTTGGCTGCGCCTCTGCCGAGGGAAACGGCTATTTCGCGGCTTTGGTTGCCCACGAATTCGGTGAAAACTGTGTCGTATCCGCACAGGTAATCATACCAGTACAAGGCGTAATCGGATGTGTACAGTTTTAGGTCAACATCGTAGTAGACGGCTCCTTGGTAAACCGACAAATACGGCACAACCCCCAACAGGAAATGGTCTGCTGCGTCCCCATAGCTATCTGCAGCTGGCACAGGCCTTTCCGTCGCTACGTCAATTTGTTTTCCACCTATCTCGTCAAACATGTATGCCCCCAAGAATTTGTCGCCCCAGCAGTCAATTGCCATCTGGAAGAATTCTTGGTCAGGACCCCGCGGCGGCAACAACCCGCTTTCCGAGAAGCCCACGTACACGATAAAGTAAAAGCCCTCCTCGTAGAGGTGATTGCAAACTCTGGTCAGCTTGGCAGTGTCCCTAGTAACATCTAGTGAGCCTACGATAATCAAGTTAGCGTAACCCGAAACTGCGTCGGTAACGTTGTAGATTAAGTCTTCATCGCCAAACCCTATGTCTACGCCCACAAAAACCTCTGGCATAGCCTCTTCTTTTAGCGGTGTTCTAGCGTCTAAGATGGCAACAAATAGTAAAATCAACAACAAAAACGCCAAAAATGCGCCCACACACGGCTTCTTAACTAACCTGCGCCCTGAAGCTTGAGCCGCCAAACGTGCTGTTTTGCCATAGCCTGTTGCCGTCATTTTATCGCAACCAAAACGTGTTGTATCCTTTCTGGTGCTATAGCTTAAAAGATTAACTCAAGCTTTAATGTGGGCTAAGCTCTTTAGGCACGAAGTGAAACCTATCAAGAGCGACCTGCACATGTTTTCAGACATCAAACCCTTACCCAAAAAACGGTACATAGCTGGAGTCATTGCCATATTCGCGGCTGTGTATTCGCAGTATTTTTTACCGTTGGGTGCTGTACTGGGTTATCTTGTAGTGTATGGCGTACCCATAGCGGTTGTTACCCTCTTGTTTGGCAAGCCTCTTTTGGAACGTGCCGCTAAAAACAATAAAACCGCCGCTAAACTTGGCTTGGGCTTATTTGGAGCCTTAACCGTGGTTGGCTTGTTTTTTTCTGTTTTAATCTTGGCGGTCATGCTGATTTTTGACCCTGAGGTAATCAACGTTTTGCAGCAGCCTAACCCCGTTCTTGACGTTTCCCCAACGGCGGCTTGGGTGCTCATAGCGGTTTCCCTGCTCGTTATTGGTCCTGCCGAAGAATACCTTTTCCGCGGTTTCATGTACGGCGGCTTGCTAAGCATATCCAAAGGTCGCTACTGGTTCCCCTTAGCCTTGCTCTCCAGCTTCCTCTTTGCTGTCGTGCACGCCTACTACGCTGTCACCTACGGAGCCGCCAGCATCATCCAGTTCGTAACCCTCATCTGCTTTGGCATCGCCATGGCCATAACCTACTACTGGTCAAAAGGAAACATACTCATCCCTGCACTCCTGCACGGTTTGTACGACGCTGCGGGCTTTCTTGGAGTAGCCACTACAAATGAGATTGGTTTGGCTGCCCGTTTGGTTTTGATAGCAGTGGGCGTGGTCTTCGCGGCAGTGTATCTGCCTAAAAAACTCAAGTTGAAAATTTTTGGCTCTGAACCTGCCAAAGAGCCTTCTTCTTTATAGACAGCAGCAGGTGGCTATACAAAGTTTTTCCAGTGCTCCCAAACTTGAACTGCTATCATTGTGATGCACAGCAAAATGCTTATGGGCGCTGCAGATTTGCGGGAAAAGAACGAGTCATAATATCCTTTTACTTCTTGTTTTAAACGAATGAGCGCCTTCTGAGTTTTCCCAGTTTCCACTTCACTTTTCTCCACAAACCCTGCCCCTTAAACTGCATATATCCCTGATTTCGCAACCCGCAATAATGTAAAAACCGCAACACTGCGCTTGGCTGCGTTATGCTTTTTAGTCTTTAAAGCCTAGTTTTGTTGGTTGACTATGTTCTTTAAGCAGCTTCAGCAGCATGGTGATAATTTCTCTTACATAATTGCAGATTCTAACACGCAAGAAGCCGCTGTTGTAGATTCAAGTTTTAACGCGGGCAAGATTTTGCGGGTTCTAAAAGAAGAAGGCTTTGCGCTCAAGTATATCATCAGCACTCACGACCACTCCGACCACACTGCAGGCAACCCCGAACTACAGTCAGCTCTGGGCGGACAAACCGTAGCCCACACGCTCTCAAAAACCCCAACCGACCTATCCGTCAAAGACAACGACACCTTACACGTGGGCAAAACAAAAATCCAAATCATCCACACCCCCGGACACACCCCCGACGGCATATGCCTACTCATAAACGGCAAAAAACTACTCACAGGCGACACCTTGTTTGTGGGGGAATGCGGCAGAACCGACCTACCCGGCGGAAACAGCAAAGACCTCTACAACAGCCTCTTCAACAAACTACTCAAACTAAACGACAACATCCAAATCTACCCCGGACACGACTACGGCGCCACACCCCACTCCACCATAGCAGAACAACGCCAAACCAACTACATCCTAAAACCCCGCACCCTCCAACAATTCATAAAATTCATGAAACAACCCTAAAACAAAACAGCACCCTCCAACAAACACCTAACCGACAGCAGCAAAAAAGCAACAAAACCTCCCCTCCAAAAGAAAAACGTTCCATAACCTACACATTTTGCCTGCATTCATCTGATTTTTATCTATAACGCCCAGCCCTTATGATTAAACCTTAATGGTCCCTTTCCATCCAAATATGGTTTCTGCATTCGTAAGTCTTTTATATCCTGACTTTAATATGAACTAAACTGTTCGGAGACAGATTCGAAATCTGAATGAAGGCTTGAGAGAGAAATTAATGATGTATAGGACCAATAAAGATGGCAGTGTTTGCAGCTTTCTGTGTAGAGCTCAACTGGTGAAGTTCAAAGCGAAAGCCATGCGTGCAGGTGCATGGTTCAAGGTTTTGCCAAGAATAGACCGAGTGCTTGTTGATTTAACGATAAGAGTAGCAGAAAACATCCGCAGCGCTTCTTTAGCTAAAAGCATACTTTCCATCACAGAAAAGCTGGAAGGCGTTCTTGAAAGCAAGTTCGCCCGCGCCATACGTGAAGTTGGTCTTCCCCTATCCCAAAAACTCAGTCAGGTGGCTATCTGTTGGGGCTACGTTACAGCTGCTGCTTGGGCAAACGATAAAAGCTACGCTCGGTATTGGGCTATAATGAAGCTCAACGGGCACCCATGCGTCGTCTGAGACTGCAAAATAGGACGTAACTTCACAAATGATTGGGTTTGTAGATCTAGTTTTAATATGCGTCTTTGCAGTTGTCTACTTGTGGATATTCTATAATTTGCCCATTCTTGCAACGGGTGTAAGAAACACTTGGAAATGCCGAAAAAATCAAAAGCAGGCAGTTTTGGATTCTTCATCTTTTCCTTCTTTCTCTATTGTTGTTCCTGTTAAAAACGAAGCCAAACTGGTGGGTCGGCTCTTTGACGCCATTAAAAAACTGGATTACCCAAAAGATAAGATAGAAGTGTTGCTTGCTGAGGACGGTTCAACGGACTCTACCTTGGATGTTTGTAACGAGTTTGCACGTAGCTACGGCAACGTTACTGTTTTGCAGCGTTTGGTTTCCAGCGGCAAGCCTTCTGCTTTGAATCATGGTCTAAAACATGCCAAAGGCGACATAGTTGCCGTCTTTGACGCAGACAACGTCCCCGCAACAGACGCTTTACTTAATGCTGCACATTACTTCAAGGACCCAAACGTGGCAGCAGTCCAAGGTAGAACCCTATCAATTAACTCCCAAGAAAACATGCTAACCCAATTCATATCCTACGAAGAAGCAATCTGGTGCGAAGCTTACCTGCGCGGAAAAGACGCATTAGGCCTGTTTGTTCACCTAAAAGGTAGCTGCCAGTTCCTGCGACGCGAAACCTTAAACAATCTTTCTGGATTTGACGAAAACATATTATCCGAAGACATGGAAATCAGTGCGCGTCTTACAGAAAACGGCTACAGCATCCGATACGGCGGCGATGTGTGTTCTTGGCAAGAAAGCCCTTCAGGTCTAAAGACGCTCTTTAAGCAGCGTACACGCTGGTTTAGAGGCACAATGGAAGTTGCTTTCAAATACGGTCGCCTCATGAAAGCGCCAAACCTGAAAAGGCTAGATGCTGAAGTAACCTTATTTGGACCTTTCATCCTGATTGCTTCTTTGTTCTCTTATCTTGGCGGGTCAGGCTTTTTCTTCGCAACCTTCCCCTTCAATGTAATCTGGCAAAGTTTCATGTACTTCTCCTTAGCAGCTACAACCTTCACAATGCTTCTTGCGGGCGCTGCAATGATTTACGTTTCACGGCCCAAGGGCATAAAGAATCTGCTTTGGCTCCCTTTCATTTTTGCTTACTGGTGTTTACAAGGGTTCATAGCTTTGTACGCTGGATTGCTGATGCTGCTACGTCGCCCCAATAAATGGGTAAAGACCGAAAAAAGCGGTACAGTTGATGACTTAGCTTTCTCTCTTTCCATAGAGCAGGAACCACAACTATATGCCTAAAACCTGCACTCTTCGATAGGTACCGTTGTTTCATGCGCTTTTTACATGTACCTACACTTACGGATTCACAAGCCCTACTTGCCTGCCTGTCAATGGGCTTTTTTATCCGTCTGGTTCCTGAACTCTTGGCGTTCCCACACCCCATAGGCTTTGACACCATTTACTACGCTAACATAATGAAAAACAGTTTGATTATTTCAAATTGGACTGGCTTCTTTACAAGCACTTGGCTACTAAACGCCTTCATCGTACCCCTAAATAGCCTCTCACACACAGACCCCTTCCTTATACTAAAAATCGTAGCCCCCCTGCTCTACGGTCTAAACGTCGCTGGAATCTACTGGTTCGCACGAAAAAACCTAAACTGGAGCATATACCTTGGCATATTCACAGGAGTCTTCTTTGCTCTTCAGTTAGCTTCATTGCGCATTAGCTGGGACTTACTACGTAACACTTTGGGTCTGGGAGTTTTGCTGTTTGCTTTCTCCTATGCAAATGATGTTAAATCTACTAGGGGGGTTGCCTTGTTTGCTGCCCTTTCTTTACTTAGTGTATTTGCACATGAGTACTCTGCAGTGACTCTGCTTTTTGTGGTGTCAAGTCTTGCAATCTGGCAGTTTATAAAAGGCCGTACTGACTTGTCAAAACGTTTAATCTTAGCAATTTCTCCAGCTATGATAATTTTTTCAATCGGCATCTACCTGAGAATGTTTCCCTTGTTTTCTAACTCCGTATCAAATATAATCGGAGCAGGTGACTCTGTAGGTGCTCACCCTAGCAACCTGTTCTTCCTTGTTAACTACCTAAATGTTAAGACCTCCGTGGATTTCTATGGAAGCTATTCTGCTTTAGCTCTAAACGTTGTACTCCTTTTTACTCTCCTGTATTTGCCTTATCTTTATTTAGCTATGAAAGGGCTCTTCAAAAATTACTTCCTAACTCTGTGGTTCGTCCTCTTATGTGTTGGGTCATTTAGTTGTTTGGTTATTCCTTTTAGTGCTCTGCAGTACTGGCACCGGTGGATGTTTATGCTTGTATACCCATTAACTTTCTACGCCGTTTACGGATTAAGCAAGCTCCTATCTGTAACACATCTAGAACGCAGAAAACCCCGTTTCTCTTGGGATTCTAACAGAAAAGCCGCCTCTGCGGTCATTTTGACTTTTGTGTTAGGCAGCGCCTATTTAGTTACACCCATCTCGATGGTTTATGCAAATACAAGCGTGCCTTCGGCTTCTGGCACTTACCTATACTTCTCAACCAACCCCACAGTTCCCTACCAAGATGTAGATAGCGTTGTTCAGGCTATGAACTGGCTCAACGATAACATGGATGAAAATTCATGTGTGCTTTTGCAGCGTGCCTATTTGGAATGGGGAAAACTGTATCTGGATAACTGCCCCCCCATTATCGTCTTCCAAAATAATGTCGACCAAGCAGTTAACAAAGCTATAGACTACAACTATAGTCAAATTTTCTTCGTCTGGTGGAATGCGCCTATTGGTTGGTATGGGGTTTCTGTTCCAAGCAGTTTTGTTACATTGCAGGATTTTGGACGTATTTCCGTTTATACTTATGGAGGAAAAACTATTGATTAAAGAAATTAATCAGACCTTAAATGTTGCTGCTATTTCTTCTCAGTCGCTGGTAGTTGCTGGAATTCCCGCTTTCAATGAAGAAAAGACGATTGCACGTGTTGTCATGGATGCCCAAAAATATGTCGACGCTGTTGTTGTCTGTGATGATGGTTCAACAGATTTAACTGCCGAAATCGCCGAACGCTTAGGTGCAGATGTAGTACGTCACAAACAAAATTCTGGTTATGGCGCTGCGCTTAAAAGCTTGTTTAAACGTGCGCGGGAACTAAACGCCGATGTGCTTGTTACCTTGGATTCTGATGGTCAACACGACGCAAGACAGATTCCAAAGCTGGTAAAGCCTATTGAAAATGGCGTTGCAGATGTTGTTCTGGGTAGCCGATTCTTAGATGAAGCTGGTACTGCTGATATGCCTCTTTACCGGCAACTTGGCGTAAAACTTATAACAAAACTAACTAAAACTGGCAAAAACAGTATAAGTGATGCCCAAAGCGGGTTCAGAGCATACGGTAAACAAGCATTAAACTTTTTACCCGTATCTGAATCTGGCATGAGCGCTAGCATACAGTTGTTACGCAATGTCGACAGAAGCGGCTTCAAAGTTTGTGAAGTTCCAATTACCTGTAAATATTCTGAAACAGTCGGAGTGAAAACTTCAACTGAAAACCCTATTACACATGGCCTTAGTCTTATTATGTCCATAGTCAAACTGGTAGTTGAGGATAAACCCTTACCTCTTCTGGGAATACCTGGGATAGTGTCCTTAATGTTAGGTGCCCTATTTGGTGTTTGGTTGATGAATCTCTATGCAGCAACCCACCAAATTGTCACAAACGTTGCTTTAGCATCAATTGCTTTCATTTTAATTGGTTTTTTCCTGTTATCTACGGCAATTACTCTTTATGCGATAACACGGCTATCTGAAAAAAGGTCTGGTGCTTGAGCAATTACTTCTGAAAGTGCTTTGAAGTCGCTGGGAAGAATTAACGGAATGTTGCTGCATACGAAAGAACTGTCTGGGTTTGGTTGTTATTCAAGCAACAAGCCCTTTTGCATCAGATCAAAAACGAGTGAATGTAGCTGAACATCTTAGTCACTTCCATTTTAGATGTTGAAAAGTCAGCTCATAACAGCAGACTTCATCAATTCCTACTTTACCTGTCAAAAAACCACAACGTAACCGTGTTATGCGTGAATGATAACTGGAAACTAAAATATGATACAAACTATGCTGAATTCCAAAAAAGCTACAAAGACCTATTCAACAGAATCAAAGTTGTATATATCACCGACCTAAACATACCCCCATATCTTCAAGATGTATCGTCCTTGTTTTTCCTTCTTAAATTGACAAAACACAAACTCAATCTAAAACAATTTGATTTACACTTGAACTATAACGGACTCTTTACCTCTTCCCTAATTACCAGCCTCTTGCGAGTCCCCACTGTCTATGACGTAGCAGACGACCTGCCTAACATGAGCTATACTTCTAAACAAATCCCACAGATACTTAGAGGATTATCCTATATTATTTCAAAACACATATTCAAGAGAAACATGAAAAACGCCTCTAAAATTACACTAACCACAAAACAGATTTCAGAAATGTATGGTGTACCAAACAACAAAATTAGCGTTATCCCCAATGGCGTAGATTATGATCTTTTTACTAAGGCAAAAAGCTTTTTTAGAGAAAAAAATGATTTAGGTGATTCTTTTATCGTGGGGTTTGTTGGTGTTTTGCGTGAATGGTTAAATTTCGAACCATTTTTGAATGCTTTGGCTGAATTAGTTCCTGAATGCAATATGAAAGCGGTAATTGTCGGAGATGGACCATGTGCCGCAGAACTAAAACAAAGCGTATCCTCAAAATCGTTGGATTCATATGTCCAATTTACGGGTACAATAAACTATGATGATATTCCAGATATAATAAACAGCTTTGATGTTGGTATAATTCCCTTCAGGTTTGATGCCGTCTCTCAGAACTCTTTACCTCTCAAACTCTTCGAATATATGGCGTGTGAAGTGCCAGTTATATCAACCCCGCTAAGAAGCGTAACTGCTCTATTTGGGCAAAACGTTTTTTATGCCTCCTCAACTGCGGATTACAAACGGCTTTTGAAGCGTCTGTACTTCAATCGGCAACTGACTAAAAATGCGGGAAAAAACGGCAGATTGGTAACCCTGCATGATTACTCTTGGTCAAATATCATACTAAGATTTGAAAAACTACTGGTAGAATGCTAAGATGAAAGTTTATCTTCTGAACCCCCCGTTTAAGCCAAATTTTGTAAGATGCGGCAGGTGGCAGGGTGCCTCTGCAAGAAGTGGCGGTCTTGATTACCCTAAATGGTTAGCCTACACCGCGGGTATGCTAGAAAAAGACCATAATGTGAAACTTGTTGACGCGGTTGCACAGGGTTGGACTTTTGATATGGTTAATCAAGATGTGAAAGCGTTTTCTCCTGACGTCATAATTGCAGAAACCAATTTTTCAAGCTTAAGCAACGATATCAAGGTTCTAAAAAACCTACCCTCTTCCGCGGTAACTGTAATGGTTGGTCCCCCTGTGCATCTTTTTTATGAAAAAATCCTGAATTCGGGAATTCGCGTTGCGGTTCCTTTCGAGTTTGAATGGGTCGTAGCGGACCTTGTGGGAACTCTTGAACGTAAAGGGTCCTTTGACAATGTAAACGGGATTGTTTTCAAGAAACGCGGTGAACTAATAAAAACGAAGTCTAAACCTTTCTCTTCTTCCACGGACTTAAATGAGTTACCGTTTGTTTCTAAAGTCTACAAGAAATATCTTCCAATAGAACGGTATTTTTTGAGTCAATCGTTGTATCCTGAGGTTCAAATTTTTGCGGGTCGCGGGTGTCCTTCGTACTGCACTTTCTGTTCTTGGCCTGAAAATATGACCGGCCGCGTGTATAGAATGAGAGACCCCGAAAATCTTGTGGACGAGTTTGAGTATATCAAAAAAGAGTTGCCTTTCGTGAAGGAGGTTTTCATTGAAGATGACACTTTTACGGTTAGAACCGATAAGATTGAGCAATTCTGTAACGAATTGATGGACCGAAAACTAAACGTTGTTTGGTCTTGTAATGCCCGCGCTACGTTAAACTATAGTGTTATGCGTCAGATGAAGAAAGCTGGTTGTAGACTTATAATTGTGGGCTATGAATCGGGCAGCGACCACATTCTAAAGAAAATCAAAAAAGGCAACAACATAGGTATGATGAAAAAGTTCACGGCAGATGCTAAACGAGCTGGTTTGCTAATCCACGGCGATTTCATAGTTGGGTTGCCTAACGAAACAGTATCAACCATAAAAGAAACTGAACGGTTCATACATGAAATCAAACCAAATGTTTTACAAGTAGCAATTGCAACCCCAATACCTGGAACCGCTTTCTACGAATACGCAAAAAACAATGGCTACCTAATGGTTGATACCCTAGAGAAAAGCATTGACTCTAATGGCTACCAAAAATGCGTTATAAATTATCCTGAACTAACCAATGACGAAATAGAGTACTGGGCTAATCATATTTTGAAAGGTTATTACTTGTCACCGTCGTATCTGCCTGTTGCGGTTAAAAATGTTGCACGTGCAACTTTTGTAGATGAGATGAAAGTAATGCTTCGCTCAGCAAGAACCTTCTTGTCTTATGTTAAAATTTTTAAATGATGTAACATGACGCGGATTCTTATCGCTGGTTATTATGGTCTGGGAAACATCGGTGACGAGCTAATTCTATCTGGAATTATATCTTCTATTAAGAAACACATTGAAAATCCCTGTTTTTCGGTGATAACAAATGACCCCACAGGTACGCTCAAGCTGCACGCCGTCAATCCAGTTTCCCAATCTTTTAACCGGGGTATGGTTTCATTCATAAAAAACCAGTTTGTTGAGCAAGAATTCTTCAATGTTGCAACTGCTATTGATTCTTGTGACGTTTTCGTTTTGGGCGGCGGGGAGTTACTGCAGGACTTGAAAATACATTATCTGCCCATTCTGCTCTCTTTAGTTAAAGCCGCTCAAATCAAAGGCAAAACGACAGTTATTTACGGCATAGGGGCGGGTCCTATAGATACAAAACTTGGTAAATATCTTTGTCGTGAGGTTCTTAACAAAGTTGACCTTGTCACTGTTCGTGATGATAAATCTCGGGTTGCTTTAGAGAATTGTGGTTTACGTAATGTTACCCAGACTGCAGACCCTGCCTTTGCCGTTGAAAAACCCAGTAAACAAGAGTTATCTGAATTACTGAATCAGTCTGGCATCAACCCAGAGGACCGGTTCATCGGTGCTACTTTCTGCAACCTACTATACAATGATGATGCTTATCGGAAAACAAATGGACCAACTTTTGATTGGACTCGCCGTCAAGCACTTTTGGCTTCTGTCTTTGATGAACTGGCACGTGTTTACCCACAAGACTTACTGTATTACCCCACTGTTCACGCAGATTATACTAGGTGCCTTCAAATACGCAATCTAATGAAGCGCATTGACCGCGTAACTGTTATGTCGCCTGACAGTAATTTCAAACGGGTGTTAGCTTTCACTTCCTCGTTGGATATGCTCATCGGTATGCGTCTACATTCTCTGATAATTTCATCTATCATGGGGGTTCCCTTTGTTCCTCTTTCCTACAGCTCTAAAGTCCAGAGTTTTTTGGATTTGTTTGGTCTAAACAAATTCTACATTGACATCGAAGAAATCGAACAAGCCGATTTCAAAGAAAGATTTTTCTCAAACATTTCTGAAGTTTGGAAAAACAAGACCTATTATTCTGAAATTCTTAGTGACGTAACTGCAAAACTTCGAAGCAAAGCGTTAACAAACGGTAGATTAGTTTCTGAGTTATTAAAGTGATTTCATGAAAATCCTTCAAGTCATACCCAGATTTAACCCAATCCTTGGTGGAGGAGTAAACGTTGTATATAATGTTTCAAAAGGGCTCGCAGAAATGGGTCATGACGTTACGGTTTTAACAACAAAATGTGGATTAAATGAAGATACCCTGCGTGAAATGGCTGAATTGGGTATTGAGGTTATTCCCTTTGATTACGTATTTGATTTTCATCTTTTCATTTATTCTCCCCGTATCAAGAAATGGCTAAGTGAAAATGTGCGGTCTTTTGATGTGATTCATTTGAACGGGGCGCGGAGTTACCAAAACAATGTTGTTTTAAAGTTTGCGCGTGAGTATTCTGTGCCTTATGTGCTTCAGCCTCACGGTTCGATACTGCGGATTGTTGAGTTTCAGACGTTCAAGAAAGTGTATGATGCAATCTGGGGTTATGCGTTGTATAAAAACGCGTCCAGACTACTTGCCTTGAATAAAACTGAAGCAGATGCATGCGTTTCTATGGGTGTTGAAGAACCCCGCATAAGCCTTGTTTCAAACGGTATTGATTCAGATATGTTTAAACGCCTTCCTGAAGCTGGGTTGTTCCGAAAGCGCTTTTGCCTCAAAGCTTCGGATAAGATAGTTTTGTATTTGGGGCGTCTTCATAAAAGCAAGGGTTTGGGTTTGTTGCTTGAAGCCTTTGCCCAAGTTGCAGCTAATGTGTGTGACGCTAAACTTGTTATGGTAGGTCCAGATGGTGGACATGAGCCTTACCTCAAAAAATTATCTCGGCAATTGGGTATTGCTGACAAAATGATTTTTGCTGGGACTCTTTCAGAGTTCGACAAGAAATGTGCCTTAGTTGACGCCGACGTGTTTGTTACGCCACGTTTCTACGGGTTTCCAATAGCCTTCTTAGAGGCAATGGCTTGCGGCGTTCCAATAGTAACCACCAACGCAGGCGACGTCATAGATGAACTCCACGACAATTTTGGTTATGTCACCAAATACAACTCCTCTGACCTATCACAAGCAATTACAGCTATCCTCAAAAATTCTGCACTTAGGCAAAGATTTAGTGAAAACGAAACAAAACAGCTTTACTGCTACGACTGGAACAACATATTAGAAAACATAAACGCGGTTTACCATGAACTCGTTGGAACCTAAAATGCGCATATACCAGATTATGGGTAGCGAGATCTGCAAATCTGGCGGTCGTGAGAAGTACGTGCTGGAATTAACTGATTTCTTGGAAAATCATGACTATGCTGTTAAAATTCTCTGTAGAATGGGACACATCTACACTGCCCAAGATGCTATGGTCAATTCAAAGTGCGAGACAGAAACTAAATTTACTTCAAACCTGTTTGTCATGACTCAGCATCTGCCCAATCCCTTGACTGTTGTTCTTGGTGTAAAGAAGCTCGTAAAAGAGTTCAAAAACAAGGCAAATTGTAAAAAAGTGATACATGTTCACGACATTTCGTCTTCGGTTCTGATTGGTTTCATTGTTGCAGGAATTTTTAGGTCGCCTTTGTTGATACAGATTCACGGTTTGCCCTTAAGGGAACCTTGTATCAAATTGAGGCAATCTCAGTCTAAGGCATCTTCTCTGATACGGTTGTTGACAAAAATTTGGCATACCTCGGTTGTTAATGCCATTAGCCTAAGTTCCAAATTAGTTTTAGTAAACAACCTTGAAGTCTTGTCCTTTTATCAGTCGCTGGGTGTAAACCGAAATAATCTGCGCGTGGTCCCCTCTGCTATCGACGTAGAGAACCACAAAAAAACTTTGTTACCTTCAAAAGATGCATTAGCAAGTTTGGGCCTGAAACCTTCGAAAGACGATGTGGTGATCGGCTTCATCGGTCGGTTAGGTCCAGAAAAAAACGTGGGGCTGCTTTTAAAAGCGTTTGCAGGCATTGCCAAAGAATATCCAAAAATCAACTGTAAACTATTGATCATAGGCGATGGATACCTGAAGCCGATTCTTAAAAAAATGGCTGTTGACTACGAAATTGATGACCGCACCTGCTTTGCAGGTTTACTTCCTGCTGCTTACCGTTTCCTTAATGCGATAGATATTTTTGTTCTCCCTTCTTTGAGCGAAGGTAGTCCCGTAAGCTTAATAGAAGCCATGGTTGCTGGCAAAGCAATAATTGCTAGTAACATACCTGGAATAAATGATATTGTTAGCTCTGGGAAAGAAGCTATCCTAATAGATCCATATAATGTTGAAGAATTAAGGCACTCTATTTTATTACTCCACAATGATGCCTCTCTGAGGGTGCAACTGGGTTATGCTGCTAGAACAAAAGCTCAAAACTATGACGTTGAGCCGATTTATGGCAAAGTACTCGCAATGTATGGGCGTCATTTAAACAATAGATAGTTGTTATGCTTTGGTTACAAAACTGCTTGATGTGTTTACTATAGTTTTATCTAGTGTAGGTGGTATTTTAGCATATGTTCTTTTGTCTATACTGCTTAAGAGGTTGTTTTACCTTTGCGTGTAGCAATAATATATGCAAGTTATATTTCGCGGGATAGTGGCACTTCTGAGAGAGTCCTTCAAATTGCAAAATGTCTAAGTGATAACAACGTTTACGTGACTCTTTCTGGAGTTGCCGCAGATAGCACTCAAAATTTTAACTCTAGACGTTTACAAGTATTTGTTATGCCCAATAGAATATTAAAACTTGGCGGGCTTTTGAGATGGTTTGTACAACAAGTTGCAGTGGGTTTAACCTGTAAGTACGACATAGTTCAAGTGGAATCCTTCTCTCTAACTAGAAGTTTCTTTTTACTTCTGTTTATGCGTTTCTTCAGTAGAAAAACTATAATTGTTTACCACGATAAATGGTTTAAAGACGACCCTCGTAAAAGCTTTACGGGGAAGTTCAATTTAGCTATTCAACGGGTTTTGTTAACTCTTTTTGATGCTTCAATAACTCCTGGATTAAGTGTGAAGAAGTGGTTCAAAGAGCTTCACGGTGAAATTGCTGTTAGAAAAATGGTGGTGATGCCAAATGGAGTGCCAAATTGTGTCACAATAAATCCTGACTCTCTTGGCATCCGGAAAAAACACAGTATTGGCTCGAACAGTTTTGTAGCTTTATTCTTTGGTTCTATGACCTTCAAGCCAAATTATGACGCGGCGGCACATCTATACTCTATATCCAACTCTATTTCTACAAGTTTTGAAAAAATTACTGGTCGAAAGTTGCTTTTCATTTTGGCTGGTGTCGGCTCAGAAAAATTCCGTAAAACTGATCGTTTCATTCCACTTGGGTTCGTCACCGAGTTAGAGGAGTTATTATCTTTACCTGATGTAATCGTGTTTCCCCATCTTCCTTCACATAGCGGTCCTCATGTCAAGACAATATATGCTTTTCTTAGTGGTAAACCTGTTGTTGCTACAGAAGATGCTGTAAAAGACTTGCCGTACATAATTCCTCAGCGACATTTCTTGCCCTTCGACATTAAACACCCTGAAAGTCTGTTAGACGCCCTTGTGAGCATCTCCTCAAACAAGTTAGATCATGAGCATATTGCAACTAATGCGTCTGATTATGCCGCTTCTTTTTCTTGGGAAAACATATCGCTTGAGCATCTAAAACTCTACCGTTCTTTACTAAATTCCGAGTAGTTCCTAAATGATTGGTTTCTATTTGTTGCCTTTCTTGTGTTTTCTCCCTGGAATTTTGGTATTATATTTCCTCTCCATGCGATATCGCATCAAGTTATCTCTGCCTGAACTTATCGTTTTAGGTAGCCTTATTTGGAATTATTTGCTGGTAAGTTGTGGTTATCTGGTTGGCATCTTCTCTGACTTAACACCCCATTTCTTCGTCTTTTTTACCATAGTTAGTCTTCTGCTTTCGGTACTTGCTTTTATTTCAATAGTCAAATCTATGATGCATTCTGGGAACAGTTTCCATATTAAACTTGAAATCGATAAAATTGCGCTGTTTATTTTGCTTGTAGTCATGCTGTTCTTCATATCCTCTTTGGTGCTTTCCCATTCGCTGTTCGCAGAATATGATGCTCTTTTCCTATATCTGCCTAGGGCAAAGTCTATTCTTTTGACAGGTGGGTTACAATACGACTACTTCTTGCAAAGTACTTTAGTGACAATATCTCATCCAGCTATGCCTTTGTTGTATGCTTGGTTGGGGTCTTTTGGGTTGACAACGCTGAGCTTTGATATGAGTGTTAGGGTATTCCCGATTTTTTACATAAGTTTAACCAGTGTAACGGTTTATTTGTTATCCAAAACTGTCACTAACGACTATAAGGCTGCATTTGTTGGTGCTATATCTTTTGTGTCCATGCCAATTGTGCTCGTAGTCGCTACCAACTATAGTTTATATCTAGACATACCTTTTGTTTTCTTTATTTCTTTATTGTCTTATATCATTCTTAAAATACACAAAACTAGCACAAATTCTAGATTTTGGTGGCTTATGTTGGGTGCGGCTTTCGCAATTTTGCTGCTTCAAAAGGACGTTGGAGAATTACTCGCTTTGCCATTGCTGACTCTTAGTGTTATACCTTTTCTCCCTATTGTTAACAAGAAATCTCGAATTCTTTTTACAGTTATGCTGTCCGTACTTTTTGTAGTGATATATAATTTCTTTCCATTATGGGATATTTTTCATTATCCTCTTCATTTGTTGTCTGGTTACCTTGCCAAACAAGCACCAGTGTTTTTCACGGGACTAATTTTTGGTGTTTTAGTTTATAGAATGCTTCCTGTTGTACATCCTGTGAAAATGCGAAATGTTGTCTTCTTATTTTTGCCCTTTGTGCCTGTTGTTTGTTATTGGTTGAGAAATACGGCCCTCTTTGGTGTGCCTTCTAAATTATTAATTTACTTCAACCCGACGTTTGCTGCTGCTGAAAGCCTCAAAGTGGCGCCAATAATTGGTGATTCTTTACCTGGTGGACTGAGTTCTCTGCCCTCTAGCATCTTTGGACTGTTTAGGCTCGACGTTTTATTTGGTAGCCTTAATCTGGGTGCTTTTTTGCTGGTTCCATGTGTGGTTGGTTTTGGGGTAGTTTTGTATTGCATTCTCAAAAATAACTCAAATTCTTTTATGCTCCTGTCTCTTTTTATGATGATGTTTTGTTTATGGTCTTGGGCTTTTAATTGTAACAATGCTGGACCTGAGGTGCGTAGGCTCTTATATTTTGCTCCCTTTTTGGCTGTTTTTTCGGCTGTCGGAGTAAAAGCATTTTCAAATCTGTCTAGAACCTATAACTCGATGTCATACCGGTTTATTGCCTTTGTTTGTTTTTCCCTTTTATACCTGTGGATTTTCAAGTTTGATTTAGCTTCTTTAACAATTAATCAGATTCGATCAAAATCTCTTTCGATAGGTGCTGCTAGTGTTGAGATGTTGCTTATATTTGCCTTCTTTTTTGCAATATTCTTTTATCCATTTCCTAGAAAACTTGTTCTAAAACGTTTGTCTCCTAAAATCATGCGTGGTGTTCGTGTATGTCTTCCTTTTATGTTGGTGATTATCTTGTTATATCCCTTTGTAACTGTTTCTTTTGCTGGACTTACTGATGTTCAAAATAGTTTATGTTCTGTTTCAAGTTCTTGGGAAAATAATCTGCCTGAAGTTATATCCTATGTAAATCAAAATCTGACGCATGATAATCTATCAATAGTTACTTGTTATGCCTTGCCTGTTTCATATTTTACGTCACATCCAGTAATTGATATGACTAGTCTTTATGGTTTAGTAACTTTACATGATCTTTCTATAAATAATTCTGCTGCTTTGGCGGATTACCTTTTGGATCATAATGTGGGCTATTTTCTTTTTCCTAAACCAAATAATAGCTATTATGAATCTTTTACTGTTATAAGTAATAACTTAAATCTAGTGAACAAAGCGTTCTTTGGTCGTACTCCTGCTATAAAATTTTTGCAGGAATTTTCAAAATTTGAATTATACAAAGTTATTTCCTCGGATACGCAAAACCTGAATTATAGATATTTGACTACATTTGACGCTAATTGGACGCCAATAAATGATTTTACGGTGGCTGTATCTACTTCGCAAGGGCTTTTAATTCGCGGAACTGAAAGTGATTCATTCATTA
This sequence comes from Candidatus Bathyarchaeota archaeon, assembly GCA_026014465.1. Taxonomy (NCBI): domain Archaea; kingdom Thermoproteati; phylum Candidatus Bathyarchaeota; species Candidatus Bathyarchaeota archaeon. The sequence continues at coordinate 66,230 of JAOZID010000004.1, forward strand.
CCCCTGCCGATTATCCTGCTACTTTTTGGACAACAGCAAAATCTGATTCTGCGGATGTAATCACATTGTCAAATAGTCCTGTAAATGAAATGGCTGAACACGCCTCTCTTAGAATTAATGTGAACGGTACGGGAAATATGGTTATATATCACCGCTATGAGGTCGCCCAAAATTGGGAAACTTGGAATAATCTCAACATATCCTTCTATGGCAATAACACTGCCCAACCAGTAACCTTTACTTTCCATACTTCAAGTTGGCAAGACTACTATTCTGTAACTATACTAGATGATTTTGTTGGTTGGAAAACTGTTTCAGTTCCATTATGCGAGTTCAAAGCCTACGGAAACCCCTCCTGGAGTAAAATTGTGTATGGTGAAGTGCTGATGGGTGAGCGGGTTGCAACATATTACTTGGGTTACCTCAGACTGGAAGGCTGTACTGCTGGCATTAGCTATGAATTGCCCTCGGTATCTTCTGATTTTTCTACACTACAAATTGCACTTTCTACCCGGTTTGATGATTTATTGACCTCTGCCCAAATCTTTCTGACTTCACCTTACGGCCAATTAGAGCAAACGATCAGCGATGGTGTCATGATTTTTGATGTTCAATCCGAACTGTTGAAAGATGGCGCAGTTTTAACAATTTATTATCCTCAAAACAGCGCTGAACAAAGTTTGTCCCTTTACTATTTAGGTGTTTTATAAATGTCGAAATATCAAAAATGTGCTTGCTTTGAATATGAGTTTCAATCTGAAAATAGTGTTGTTATCTTTCCATCTGTGTTTGGGAGGTGTTTATAGGCTGTCTTTTCGTATGTTGAGGTTCTTCTCTTGTTTGTTGGGTGTCTTATTAGTGGTAGGTATAGTGGGCGTCCAGTTTGGATGTGGTCAACTATTTAATCTTTGGAGTTTCCAGAATGATGCTTATGTAACGTTTAATCAGGAGATTAATTTTGCTGATGGTGTGAGTATGGGCGTTCCCTTTGATGATCGCCTGATTGGATACTGGGACATGAATGATGGATCTGGTATTGTAGTTCGTGATGTAAGCGGTAACAACAATAATGGAACATTTTATGGCTATAACAATGGTTTGATTTCTGGTGCGGTGCATGTGGCTGGGCAATTTGAAAACGCCTTGTCTTTTAATAACAGTGGAGATTTTGTTTCCCTTTCATCTGCGATATCTTTGACAGGTGAGTATACCCTCAGTGTTTGGGTAAATCGCTTTTCGGCTTTAGATTACGATTTTATATTTGGTTCAAGCGAGTATGATACAAAAATTGGGTTGACTGCGAGTGGATATCTTCTTGTTCGTGCTCAGCTTGGTGGCGACACGGATTATACTGTGCCTGTTCCCACCGGAAAATGGGTTAACATTATCGTGACGCGTAGCTCAAATGACACCATTTATGCCTATGTTGATGGCGCTAAGTATCCATTATTTGGTGGCGTAGCCCAACCTGACCCTTTCTATATGGATTACATAGGTGTAGATGATTCCGAGAATTATTTTAACGGCATAATCGATACTGTTTGTGTCTATAATTGTGCGCTTTCGCAGTCTGAAATTGTTCTTCTTAGTGATGGCGTCCGCGTCGGAGGGGGACTTATTAATGAATGGTTATTTGATGAATCTGGGGATATAATCTATGACACGCATATGTGGGTAGACGGCAAATATGGAACAGCAGTGAACTTTGCAAACGATTATGTTCAAGTAGATGATTCAAATGAGTTTGCCCTTTCTCCAACGTGGAGTGTTAGCGCTTGGATGTATCCAACTAAAAACGGCACTATGCAAACGTTGCTATCTAAGTGTGATTCTGAAACTGGTTGGGTGTTTGGAACAGATGTTACTGGTGAATTCCACGTTTATACGCCTGAATGGGAATCATCCTCTTCACGCTTGCCTATTGATCTAAATTATTGGCAACTATGGACCTTTACCTTTGATGGGTCAATGTTGAGATATTTCAAGAACGATGTTGCGGCTGGGGTTGCTTCTCTTGTAAATGATGCTTTGCCAGTCACCTCCAATGAACTACAAATTGGTGCATGTTCAGCTTTTTCTTCCTATTTTAATGGACTGATTGATGATCTGCGGATTTACAACCGTGCTATAAGCTCTGCGGAAGTTGCTGCGTTATATTGTATGGGGCCATATGCACAACCTGATCCTGTATCCTATGGTGCGTACTACAATTTTACAGACTCGGTCACGAATAGCACTATGCTTCTTCATATTGACGGTTCTAAGTCAAATAGTAACAATGTTGCCCTTGTAACTTGCACGAACTTTTTCGAAAACGGGCAATTAGCTTTTCAAACCAACCAAAGCGTAATTGCCAATATATGGACTAACCTTGGTCGACCTGCATTCACTACAGGTATTTGGAATCAGCAAAACTATACCACAACTCTCCTTCTTGATGCTTCATTTACGGCAGAGTTAAACTGGAATAAATACGATATTGTAGTGTACACTGACCAGAATTCAACTGTTTTCCCTTCAAATACAACTGTCAGTTACGGTGAAAGCAAATTTTTCAACTTCACAGCTCCACAGGAGTATCATTTAGATGTTATTATTGATGGGATTTCGCAAGGGCGAATTAGCAACTATACCTTTAGCAATGTAACTGCGCCGCATGTTGTAAACGTGACTTCCACTCAGGTGTTCACGATTAATTCTTCGGCTGTGGCAAATGGCTCCGTGACGCCTTCTGGATCTGTCATTGTGGATTATGGTCGAGATCAACGGTTTGATTTCGTGGCAGATATGGGGTATCATGTTAGTAAAGTTCTTGTGGATAATGCTACGCAGAGCCTTGATGAATTTTATGTTTTCCAAAACGTTACCGCAAACCATAACCTGTCTGTTTCCTTCGCCCTAAACACCTACAACATAACCGCTATAGTAGATGAGCACTCCATTATCTCTCCTAGTAATTTGTCTGTGGTTCACGGCGGCAACCAGCAGTTCAATATAACCGCCGACAACGGTTACGTTAGCCATGTTTATGTGGATGGTGAAGACTGCGGCAACCTGACCTCCTACGCTTTCGCTGATGTCACTGAAACTCACACTATCGTTGTTGTTTCAGAACCCGCCGCCTCTCCTGTTGTAGTGCCTCCTGACGATAACAAAACACCTACACCTTCAGCTTCACCTTCTGAGCCTCCCACGCAGCCCCCCTCAGATTCCCTCTCCTCTGACGAACTGATTGTACTTGTGATTGGCGTGATAGCCGCTGGGTTTGCCTTGTTTGGGTTGGCTCTCAAGAAAGGCTACATAACCCTCGAAGTTGCTGACGAGAACCCCGATGCAGATGGCTTCTCCACGCTTGGCTCCGTTGATAGCGATGCCTTTGACCGCCGCCAAATCACGAACCTATCTGCTCTGCCGTTAGCGGTTGGGGGCGTGGCGGAAGGCGCTTTGGGTAACCAGTTTTCTGTTTACGTTGAAGGCGTTTATGTCAAGGAGGGTAAGATTTTGCTTTTGAAGCGAAATGTTGTGCCGTTCCAAGGTTACTGGGACGTTGTAGGAGGATTAGTCGCGGAAAATGAGTCGCTAAAAGACGTGCTGCAACAGCAATTCAAGGATGCGCTAAACCTTACTGTGACGGTAGACAAAATCGTTGGGGGCAGAATCGTGGAATCCGACGGCAAAACCGTAATTGTAGTGACCTTTGAGGTAACTTCAGTGCACGGAGAAATCAAACTAGGCACCAAATATTCAGAGTACAACTGGTTTAGCCACGCACCAATAAACTCAACCCATGACTACACGAAATATTTGCGAAAAAAAGCCTAGCCCCACACAGTACCCAACTTTTTTTTACCTACCCCTCCCCCCTTTCTGCATAGAATTAAAATTTGGATCCAAATAGGCTGCTAATAGGTTCGTGTTGTGGCTGGTGTTGCGCAGTTGCTTCTTTTTATCTCATAAATTATAAGTGGCTTTTAAAACAGTTCCAGTAAACTCGTTCAGGTCGATGTGCCAATGCCGTAGCGTTGTTTGTCATAACCACAACTCATAAACGCTTCTATTGTCCACTTGTTTTTTAATTTCAGTTTAATTGTACGCTGGGAACCGTTAGATGACCAAAGTTTCGGATATGGCGAAGATTTCGGCTAGAGGCGGCTTTCATTATATGTGGGGTCTAGCGGTTTCTACGGTTATCTCTGCTATAGGTACTATAATTATTGCTTCTTTGCTGGGTGAGAATAACTATGGAGCGTATTTTGTTGCTTTGTCTGCTCCTAACCTTTTGCTTTTGTTTCGTGATTGGGGTGTTAACTCTGCTATAGTGCGTTACACTGCCCAGTTTAACGTTGAAAACAAGGCTGAAAAGATTAGAAGCGTCTTCGTGTCGGGTTTGGTTTTCGAAATTGTATTTGGTTTGCTTCTTTCCGTAATTGGGTTTAGCTTATCTGGGGTTTTAGCAAACCTGTTTAACAGGCCTGATGTTGCCCCTTTGATTCAGGTAGCTTCCTTTAGCGTTTTGGCGGGCGCTTTTGTTAACACTGCAACAGCGGCTTTTACAGGTACTGAAAAAATGCATTTATGCAGCATCATGACAGTGAGTCAAGCCCTTATCAAGACGATTCTCATCGTTGTCCTTGTCGTTTTAGGTCTTGGTCCCTTAGGCGCAATCATGGGCTTTACTGTTGCCTTCCTGATAGCTGGCTTAATCGGTGTTATGCTAATGTTTGGCGTATACAGAAAACTGCCCCCCTCTCCTTTGTCCATATCTGAATTGAAAACAACCATGAAAGCAATGTTCCGTTACGGCTTTCCCTTGTCTTTCGGAGTTATTTTTTCGGGGATTTTGCTTCAGTTCTACAATTTCCTCTTGGTAATCTATGTTTCAAATGACGCTTTGCTTGGTAACTATTCTGTTGCTCAAAACTTTGTTGTTTTGATAACTTTCTTTGCTTTGCCCGTGACTACTATGCTGTTTCCTGCTTTTTCAAAGATTGACGGGGAAAAGGACCCGCAGGCGCTCCAAAGCGTTTACCAGTTCTCCGTAAAATACTCGGCGCTTCTAGTTGTTCCAGTTGCAACCATGGTGATGGCTCTTGCACAACCCGCGATTTCAACTGTTTTCCCCAACCAGTACGCTGAGGCACCCTTGTTTTTGGCTTTGCTTGCCATAGCCTACGTGTACTCCGCCTTTGGGCACCTGAGCATAGTCAACCTTATCAACGGTCAAGGCCAAACCACTTACACCTTAAAGCTGTCTTTGATGACTGCCGCCGTAGGTTTCCCCTTGGGCTTTGTGCTTATCTCGCAACTAGGCGTCATAGGCTTAGTCATCTCCACTTTGATTTCAGCCATACCCAACATGATTTTTGGTTTGCGTTTCATAAAAAAACGCTACGGCGTAAGCACCGACTGGAACGCATCTGCAAAAATCGTCTTGTCCTCCTTCACAGCCGCTTCCCTAACGTATCTGCTTGTCACCCAGCTCGCCCTAAGCAGCCTTATCGAGCTCTTTTTGGGCGTAATCGTTTTCGTAGTGGTCTTTGTCTTGGCAGTGCTTTTAACACGCGCCATAAACGAATCCGACATAAGCAATCTGCGCGTCATGACCAGCGGACTTGGACCCCTTAGCGTACCTCTAGATCGCATACTAACTCTTCTTGAAAAACTAATGGCAAAAATCAAACTGTAACCGAAAAAAGCAGCGTTTTTTGGCGTTGCAAAACCGTTTTCTGTACAGTTATTGAAGGTTAAGTCATGTTTTTTGTTTAATAAGAAATATTAGTGAAAAGCGCCGTAATTGTGGTTGCTATAGTTTGCGGGTTGATTTGTTGAAGTTTGCGTTAATCTTGGGAACGCGTCCTGAAATCGTAAAGATGTCCCCTGTGATTCGCGAGTGTGAACTTTTGGGTTTGGATTTTTTTGTTTTGCATACGGGGCAGCATTACTCGTATAATATGGATCGCGTGTTTTTTGAGCAGTTGGGGTTGCCTGAGGCACAGTATAATCTTGATGTGGGTTCGGGGTTGCATGGGGAACAGACTGGCAGGATGCTTGCTGGCATCGAAAAGATTCTGGGGCGGGAAGCTCCTGAGGTGGTTTTGGTGCAGGGTGATACTAACACGGTGCTTGCGGGAGCTTTAGCCGCGTCAAAACTTGGCATCAAGGTTGGACACGTTGAAGCTGGACTACGCAGTTACGACAAAACAATGCCCGAGGAAACCAACCGAGTCCTAGCCGACCACTGCTCCGATTACCTGTTTGCCCCCACGAAAGAATCACAACACATCTTGCTTGGTGAAGGCATCGCCGCAGAACAGGTTTTCATGGTTGGCAACACCGTGGTGGATGCAGTTTACCAGAACCTAGAGTTGGCGCAATCAAAATCTATGGTTCTTGATGAACTCCACCTTGCTCCCAAAGAGTATGTTTTGGCGACTTCTCATAGGCAAGAAAACGTTGACTGCAAAGACCGTTTTGTGGGGCTCATCAGGGGTCTTAAGATGGTTCAGCGGGAATGTGGGGTGCCTTTGGTTTATCCGATTCATCCTAGGGCAAAAAAGCAGCTTGAACTCTTTGGTTTGAGTACCGATGGGTTAACGTTGGTTGAGCCGTTGGATTACCTGTCTTTTTTGCAGCTTGAAAGCAAAGCAAAACTGGTCTTGACCGACTCTGGCGGTGTACAAGAAGAAACCTGCATCCTAAACGTTCCCTGCGTCACACTCAGAGACAACACCGAAAGACCCGAAACCCTAACCGCAGGCTCAAACATACTCGCAGGCACAGACCCAAACAAAATCCTCAAAGCCGCCCAAACAATCACCGCCAAACCCCCACGCTGGAAAAACCCCTTTGGCGATGGCACTTCTGCCTCAAAAATCTTGCAGATTCTGCTATCAAACCTGTGCTAAGCGCCGCTTCCGAACATTTTTTATGTTGGCAACCTGCTGGGTTGTTTGTGTGGCTGTTTTTTTATGTTTTTAGTTTATTCTGTTTCTGAATCGAATCAATGATTCATTTTTGTTCTGAATCAGAATGTAGTGTAAAGTATTTATTACTGTCTGATAACGCATGATTGCCTACTGGTCAGAACAGTTCAGGAGTAAACGTACGTAATGTCCTCGGATTCTCAGAATTGCGCTTCTAAATTTTTAGGTAAAGCCCAATTGCTGAAATTTAAGAAACAAGCTATGCGTGCAGGCGCTTGGTTTAGGGTCTTGCCCCGACTTGACAGGGCACTCATTGACTTAACGATACGAGTGACCGAAAGCGTTCGCAGTCCCTTCTTAACCAAAAGCATTTTGTCCATAGCACACAAGCTAGAAACGTTTCTTGAAAACAAGTTCATAAGTGCCGTGAGAGATTTCGGATTCCCTATTGCACAAAAACTCAGCAGTCTTGCAGTACAGTGGGGACACAAAAAAGCCGCAGTATGGGCAGACGACACAGGATACGCCACATACTGGACCATAATGAAACTCAACGGACACCCCCCAAGATGATGCTTCACCCGCTTCACAAACAGATCTTGCTTTACTGTTTGCACCTAAAAACTGTTGATTGATGCTTAACTGTGTTCTTTGCCAATTCGCTATTCCCACACAACCGCCGTGGTCGTTTGGGTAACCCCATCTTGGCAGCGTTTGCCAGTTTCAACGCCCTCTAAGTTTGGAGCAGCGAACCTAATGCAAACCTTCCCTAATGCCGCTGTTTTTGGCTGGTTCAAATCCGCCGACTTCAAACTCTTACTCACCTGCCTATCCATAGGATTCATCGTCCGCTTAGTGCCTGAAGTTTTGGCGTTTTCCACTCCAATAGGTTTTGACACTATTCATTATGCTTCGTTGATGAAAAGCGGGGTGGTTTTTTCTAACTGGAGTTCATTTTTTGTCAACACCTGGTTGTTGGATGCTTTCATCGTGCCCCTCTACAGCGTATTCAACGTTGACCCGTTTGTACTGCTCAAATTTGTTGCGCCCATGCTCTACGGTTTGAACGTAGCTGGCGTTTACTGGTTTGCCCGAAAAGGTTTAGGCTGGAGCACAAACCTGAGCTTGATTGCAGGCGTCTTTTTCGCTTTGCAACTGGCTTCTTTGCGTATCAGCTGGGATTTGCTGCGTAACACGTTGGGGCTTGCGGTTTTGTTGTTTGCGTTTTCTTACGTTAAGGCTGTGAAGTCGTTTTGGAGTTTGGCTGCTTTTTCGGCTTTTTCTTTGCTGAGCGTTTTTGCGCATGAGTTTTCAGCGGTGTTTTTGCTTGTTTGCGTTTTTGGTTTACTCTTTTGGAAACTGCTCAAAAACAGGTTCGACACATCGACTAAACGGCTTCTGCTTGGGGTTCTTCCCGCCCTTGGAGTCTTTTGCTTGGGATTGTACCTGCGGTTTTTCCCTGTTCCCCAAAGCGCCCAAGCCAGCGTAATTGCAGCGGGTGATTCTGTGGTTGCGGCTGTTGGCGGATTGCCTTTTCTGGTAAACTACCTAAACGTCCAATCCTCTGTTGACTGCTACCTAAGCTACACCAACCTGGTTCTAAGCGTTGGCGCTCTTTTCGCATTACTGTTCTTGCCCTATCTGCTCTTTGTCGTCAAAGGTCTTTTCAAAAACGGCATATTAACCGCTTGGGCTATCTTAGCTGCATTTGGCGCATTTGGTTGCCTAATTTTCCCGTTTTGTGCCTTAACTTACTGGCACCGCTGGATGTTCCTGTTGGTCTACCCTTTCACGTTTTACGCCATCTATGGGCTCTCCAAACTCCAAAACCGCGCCTCAGCAACAAATCGTTTTCCACGGTTCCACGCCACAAAAGCCTCTACAATTTTGATGACCTTGACCTTTTCTTTGGCGTTTGCTTACTTGGCTTCTCCTATTTCGATGCTCTACGCCAACGCGAGTGTTCCTTCGGTTTCTGGTACGTACCTGTACTTTTCAGACAGCCCCGCTGTTCCATATCAAGATGTAGACAGCGTCACCCAAGTCATGGCGTGGCTAAACAACACAATGCCCCCCAACTCCTGCGTTCTCTTGCACCATGCATACCACGAATGGGGCACACTGCACCTGTCCGAGAACCGCACCATCGTAACCTTCCAAAACAACGTCCAAGCAGCCATAGAAACCGCTTCCCTGCACGGCTTTAGCCCTGTTTACTTTGTCTGGTGGAACACCCCAACGGACTGGTATAACGTTTCTGTTCCAGAAGGCTTTGTTGAAATGCAAGATTTTGACCGAATATCAATCTACACTTGTGAAAGTGAGGTTTTGATTAATGCAGCAGCTTGAAAGAAGTAGTTTTGTTCCCCAGATGCATCTTAACGCCAAAACCAAGCCGCTTGTTGTCGTGGGTATACCCGCGTTTAACGAAGAAAAAACAATAGCTAACGTGGTTTTGCAGGCTCAAAAGTTCGCTATTGTGGTTGTTTGTGATGATGGTTCTGTGGATTTGACTGCTGAGATTGCGGAGCGTCTTGGGGCTGTGGTTGTTCGTCATGAACGTAATTCTGGGTACGGGGCGGCTTTGCAGAGTCTGTTTAGGCGTGCTCAAGAGTTGGACGTAGACATTTTAGTTACCTTGGATGGTGATGGACAGCATAACCCTGAAGAGATTCCCCGTTTGATTGAACCAATTAAATCAGGCTACGCCCAAGTGGTTTTAGGCAGCCGCTTTAAGGATACTTCTGGCACGGCGGATATGCCCTTTTACCGAAAGCTCGGCGTGAAGCTAATTACCAAGTTGGCTTCGGGGTCAGGTAAAACCAGCGTTAGTGACGCTCAAAGCGGGTTTAGAGCCTACAGCAAAGACGCCTTAGACCACCTGTTAATGTTCGAAACAGGCATGAGCGCAAGCGTCGAATTACTTAGGGAAATCAACAAAAACGACCTAACCGTCTGCGAAGTTCCCATATCCTGCAAATACGCTGACAGCGTAGGCGTTGAAACCTCAACCCAAAACCCCATCTCCCACGGCGTAGGACTAGTAATGTCCATAGTCAAACTCGTCGTTGAAGACAAACCCCTCTTCTACCTTGGCTTACCTGGCATCGTGCTGCTGACAATCGGCGCATTATTCGGAGTTTGGTTGCTGGACCTGTACGCCTCGCTAAACGTCATAATGACAAACGTCGCGTTGGCTTCCACTGCCTTTTTGCTGCTTGGGTTTTTCATGCTTTCAACTGGCATAACACTGTACGCCATCGCTAGGGTTTCTTCAAAAATTAACGGAAGGAAATAATTTGTGTGGCATATTTGGAGCAATAATTGCTGAGGACTTGGGTTTTTCGTCGAACGATTTGATGCAGTTAGTCAATTACATGTTTAAGCTATCTGAATCTCGCGGTAAAGAAGCTTCAGGTTTGGCTGTGCGGTTCAACGACTCTGTTTATGTCCTAAAAGAGCCAGTAAGCGCCTCTGAACTAATTAAATCCAAGAAGTACCAAAACCTCTTCACGCAAACCCTCAAAACCGACGGCTGCAAAAACGGTTGCCTACAACCTCCCATCGTAGTCTTGGGACACTCGCGCCTGCAAACCAACGGACCCAGCGAAATAAACACAAACAACCAACCCGTAGTAAAAGACGGTGCCGTAGGTATCCACAACGGCATCATAGTCAACGACCAAAAGCTTTGGGCTGCTTTTCCTGCCATAAAGAAACGCTACGATGTGGACACGGAAATTTTCCTTAGCTTGCTGCAACTGTTTAGAGAGGGGGGTCAGCCGATGGCGCACGCTGTTAGCTGGGTCTTTGAGAAAATTGAAGGTTCTGCTTCTGTGGCGTTGCAGTTTGAGGATGCAAACACGGTTGTTTTGGCAACAAACACGGGTTCTCTGTATCTGGGCTGTAGCAAAACGGGGAAAACCCTAGTTTTCGCCTCTGAACAATACATCCTGCAACAGATAACCGAATCTGCGAGCCTCAAAGGCTTATTTGACAAAGACGCCGTAAAACAAATCCCCGCAGGTCAAGGCTGCCTCATCCATTTGGGGTCCTGCCGCAAGCAGTTCTTCTCCCTGCAAACCCCAGACCCTGAAGCCGCAGACGTTATCCCCTTGATTTCGCCGCTTAAGGTTTTTGAGCTCTACGACTCTGACGTTCCCCCACCCCCAGAGCTTAACAGGAACCGCTTAACCAACGAGATGCGGCAGTCTATGATGCAAACTTGGGAGGCACTATATTCTAGCAAGGACGTTTTGAAACGGTGTAGCCGCTGCCTTTTGCCTGAAACCATGCCTTTTATCAGCTTTGACGAAGAAGGCGTATGCAGTTTCTGCCGTGACTACGAGACCCGCGGCAACTACCTCAAAGGCGAAGAAGCCCTAGAAGAGTTCATCTACAAATACCGTAGTTCCTCAGACGAACCCGACGTCGTCATAGGCTTTAGCGGCGGAAGAGACAGCGCCTTTGGACTTGACTACATCAAAAACACTCTAGGCTTGCATCCCGTAACCTTTACGTATGACTGGGGAATGGTCAATGACCTCGCCCGAAGAAACCAAGCCCGCGTAGTCGGCAAACTCGGCGTTGAGCACATCGTCATCTCTGCGGACATACGCAAAAAACGTGGGTACATACGCAAAAACCTCAAAGCCTGGCTCAAAAAACCAGACCTTGGCATGGTTCCCATTTTGATGGCGGGTGATAAACAGTTTTACTACTACTTCCACAAAGTCCGAAAGCAGACAGGCATTAAGCTGTTCATTTTCTGTGGCGGCTACGAAGGCGAAGAAGGCACTGGCTTGTTTAAGTACGGCTTTTGCAATGTTGCGACGCAGGGTAGCAAAAACGCTCTTCGACGCATGACGGGCATATCCAAGGTCAACAAGCTCAAGATGATGTACTACTACTTCAAGCAGTTCATCAAAAACCCCGCCTACATCAACAAATCCATGTTCGACACCTTATTTGCTTATTACTCCTCTTACGTGCTGCCTGACGACTACGTGTACTTGTTCCACTACATCGACTGGGACGAAGACACCATCATAAAAACCATAACCGAAAAATTCAACTGGGAACGCGAAACCGACACCATCGCAACCTGGCGAACCGACGACGGCACCGCCGCATTCTACAACTACATCTACATGACCATGGCAGGCTTCACCGAATTTGACATCTTCCGAAGCCACCAAATCCGTGAAGGCAAACTAACCCGAAAGCAAGCCTACGAAATCGTAAAAGAAGAAAACCGTCCCCGATTCAAATCCATAGAATGGTACGGACAAACCATAGACTTCGACATCAACAAAGCCATAAAAGCAATCAACAACGCCAAAAAACTCTACCAACCACCCCAACCAACAGCAGCAACTTACGTGCCAGAACCCGCCGAGAGTTTTCTGCGCAAAGAACCCCTGCAAGCGCCGCCCCGATGTATCCCCTGTTGAATTCTTTAAAACGTTCTTGGAGCCTGAAAACGAAGTGACCCAACCTGTTGTTTCTGTGCCTTCTGAGGATGAGTCTTGGCGTGATTGGGAGAACAAGCTCGATGATTTTCAGCAGTGGCGCAACTCAAAACATTCTTCACTGGTTCTAAGTTGGTGGACGTATCTTTTCTCTTATTTCTTCAACGAAGTCTCTGCTTTGCCTTCTTCTCACAAAGTCTGCTTAGACGTGGGCTGCGGACGCGGCAACTACCTCTCCCACTTGGTCAAAAACCACTGCTCCGAAGGCATAGGCATCGACCCGCTACGCTCTTCTGTTGAAGCTTCCAAACACAACTGCAACGCCCAAGGCACCTACGACAGAGTCTCTTTGATCCTTGGAGTTGCAGAGTACCTGCCCCTCAAAGAGGAAGCCGTAAACCTGTGCATAATGACCGGTAGCCTAGACCACGTCAACGACCCTCAACAAGCAGCTGACGAATTCCATCGCGTCTTAACCCGCAGTGGACACTTAATGCTTCTTGAAACCGCACTCATATCCAAGCAATCCAACTTTTACGACGAAACCCACACAACCCAATTCACCCTACCCGACCTAACCAACTTAGTCAAGCAGTTCCAACTCCTCAAAGTCACCCGAAAATTCCCAGTACTATCCCAAATCCGCCTCTTCTCTGACACGACAATTGACCGCTGCTTCTCCTCTTTACGTCTGCGAAAAATTCCAGGCGTCGTAGGCAGCTTCTTCAACTACTCCGAAGTCCTGCTCGAATGCGCCAAAACATAACCCCATTTTGTGCAGCAAATGAACGTTATCATAGTCACTGACACTTTCCCCCCAGAAAAAGTCGGGTCTTACCGCATGCACGATTTAGCCCTGAACCTGCGCAGAGACGGGTTTGGCGTTAAGGTTTTTTGTCCTCCGCCCACGTTTCCTTTTGGCAGTTTTAAGCGGACTTGGAAACCTGCAAGCGCAACCACTACCCCGCAGGGCATAACGGTTGTGAATTTGTGGACTTGGCAGCCTCAATCAGCTTCTCTTTCCACGTTGTCACGAATTTTCTATTACTTGATGATGCCCCTTTTCGCCACGGTAATGATTGCCTTGGACGGTGATTTTGACGTGGTGATTACTTCTTCGGGTACGACGCCGTTTCTGTGGCTGCCTGGTTTGGTGGCAAAGAAGCTGCGGCGCAAACCTTGGCTGCTTGATGAACGCGACCTGCTCTTAGAAGGCGCAGTCAGCCTGGGGTTCCTAAAAAAAGACCGCATAGCAACCTCCCTGCTCCAAACCCTCGACTCTTATTGCCTGAGAACCTGCGACTTCGTAACCGTCACCACCCAAAGCGCAAAAGCCGGCGTCATAGCAAACGGAGCCCCAAAACCCAAAGTCCTATTCATACCAAACGCCGCCGACACCGACGTTTTCTACCCCTTGACTGTACCTAAGAAACGCCAAGTCATCTATGCGGGAAACATTGAGTACGCTCAGGACTTTGATTGTGTGTTGTCGGCTATGGAGCAGGTTGCAAGTCACGGTTTGGGCTTGGTGATTGTGGGCGAAGGCGAAGTCAAAGAGCATCTTCAAAACGTAGTTACAAAAAGTAATCTTGGTGGGGTGGTTACGTTTTTGGGTGGGGTTGAACGAAGCAAGCTGGCACCTTTGCTGTCGGAGTCGATGGCTGGTCTGGCGCCCCTAAAACCTGTTGCCATTATTAACGGTTCGATTCCCGCAAAAATTTTTGATTACATGGCTTGTGCTATTCCGTTTGTTGCGTTTGGCGGCTTGGATTTGAAACGTATTGTTGACCGTAGCGGTGCGGGTTTTCTAATTGATGCTGACCCCGATGTTTTGGCTAAGACTTTGCTGTATTTGGCGGAGAACTCGCAGGTTATTGAGGAAATGGGCAGAAACGGCAGGGAATACTGCGAGAAATACTATAACCGACGCCTTATGGCAAAAAAAATCGAAGCTCTGCTGCAGAAAATGTCCCCCGACGCTACAGCGGCGCCATCTGCGGCGTAACTGGGCTTTTAACCTTTCACGGTTTGTGAGTTGAACAAAATGAGTCAATTTGTTTCTTAAGAGTATGTTGAACGCGCCAAGGAAAGGGTTAGGCGTTTGACGGTGGTGGGTGCGGGTTATGTTGGTTTGCCTACTGCAGCGTTGTTTGCTGATGCTGGGTTTAACGTGACCGCTATTGATTTGCAGCCTTCCATTGTTGAAAGCGTCAACCGATGCGACAGCCCCATTGACGAACCAGGACTAAAAGAGCTAATTTGCCGCAACGTCTTATCAGGTAGGCTAAGAGCAGTGCTTACCTGCGACGCCGAACTTACCCGCGAAGACGCCATAATCGTCACCGTCCAAACCCCCGTAGACGAAAACAACACCCCTGACATCAACTTTTTAATGAACGCCCTAGACTTCGTCGGTAATGCCCTAAGGGAAAACAGCCTTGTGGCTATCTGCAGCACCGTGCCCCCGGGAACGCTGTCAACAAAAGTCAAGCCCCTATTAGAGTTCAAAAGTGACTTAACTGCAGACAAAGACTTCTTCTTAGCATACGTGCCTGAACGAATCGCGCCTGGCAAATCCTTAAAAGAATTCGTCGAAAGCCCCCGAATCGTCGGCGGAATAGGACCCAACAGCACCGCAGTAATCGGAGACTTGTTTAGCGCGGTTTGCTCCAAGATGATACGAACCGACTCTGCCACTGCCGAAATCGTGAAAACCGCCGAGAACACCTTCCGAGACGTAAACATCGCCTTTGCCAACCAGCTTGCCCTTATCTGCGAAAAACACGGCACCGACGTAATGAACGCCATAGAGTTAGCAAATACGCATCCACGAGTAAACATCCACCTGCCTGGACCAGGAGTTGGTGGACCTTGCTTGGTTAAAGACCCTTACCTGCTTATACACGGCATCAACTTTGAAAACGATGTTATCACCGCTGCCCGAGCTGTTAATGATTCAATGCCCAAACACGTCGTCGAGTTAACCTTGAAAGGGTTGAGCGTTGCTGGCAAGCAGCCTGAAAAATCGCGTATAGCCTTCTTGGGCACCGCCTACAAAGCTAATGTTGACGACGCCCGATATAGCCCCTCCCAGCAAGTAATCACCGAGCTTACCCGCCACGTCGCCGCCACCGTTGTTTATGACCCTTACTGCCCCGCTACGTTTGGCGCCAAAAAAGCCTCTTGCCTTACTGAAGCTGTTCAAGACGCTGACTGCCTTGTACTGCTAGTTGACCACGCCGACTTCAAGAAACTTGACTGCGCCAAAATAAAATCCCTCATGAACCCAAACCCTGTAATCATAGACGGCAAACGGCTCGTTGCGTCTCAAACTGCAAAAGAAAACGGTTTCACGTATTTTGGTGTTGGCTGCTGTCCTGTTTAGTTAGTCCCCGCAGCAAGAAGCTTTGTGTAATTGTTATTCCGCGTGTTGCTGACTACATGTACCTAACTTGCCTCTACAAAGAACTGCTAAACTTATCTGCAGCATACAAAACCTCAGTGCACATCTATTCCCCACACGCACAAGCGTCTTCACTAAGAAATCAGCTGCTTTATCCCGTCGAGATTCTTCGCCTTTTGTTTGCTAAAAAGCCCTGCGAAAACAACGACGTAATCTTGCATGTTCACTGGCTAGAGTTCCTGTACCGATGGGGTAACACCAAATATGCCGTGCCGTTTCTGGCTCCTTTCATGCTCGCTTTCCTAACGGTGTATACGCGTTTTTCAAAAACCAAACTAGTCGTCACCATGCACAACGTGCTCCCGCATAACGTTTACTGGGCTCGCACTGAATACCGCTTTTTCAAATCTGTTTTAACCAATCTTTCAGACGCCGTGTTTGTGCACAGTTCCTTCCA
Source organism: Candidatus Bathyarchaeota archaeon (assembly GCA_026014465.1). Taxonomy (NCBI): domain Archaea; kingdom Thermoproteati; phylum Candidatus Bathyarchaeota; species Candidatus Bathyarchaeota archaeon. The sequence continues at coordinate 82,484 of JAOZID010000004.1, forward strand.
AAAAAGCATACTTGAAGAATTCTATGGACTCACCCCAGAAAAAGTGCATGTTCTAAAGCATGGTCTTTTCAAGTATCCCCTGCAGCCTGACCCCGCTAAGAAACTGCGTGCACGCAAGGCTTTGGGGATTTCGCCAAACGAGGTTGTCTTCTCTTTTATAGGCGCAATCTCCGAGTACAAAGGCGTTGGTGTCCTTTTAGATGCCATGCAACAAAAGCAGGGTAAATCGCGGATTCGCGTGATACTTGCTGGTGAATCTGACAAAACATATCTTCGTTACCTGCAAAAAAACTACTCAAAAATCCTTGGCGACAAACACGTCATTTTTTTAAACAAGCGTTTATCAGAAACCGAGTTAGACACCGTTCTTAGCGTGGCTGACTTTGGCATCTGCCCCTACACAAACGCGACCACCCCCGCTACCCTTATGGATTTTTTGATTTACCATTTGCCCATAGTTACAACCGATGACCCCAACGTTTTGGACGTGCTAAAAACGTATCCTGCAGTTGTTGCTAAACGGGGCGATGTGGCTTCGCTTACGCAGGCTATTAGTTTTGCGTGTGCTAATTCTTCGGATTTGACCAAAAAAGCTGTGCGCTCAAACGATGCCCAGTCGTTTGTTGATGCTTGGACGCTATCAGCAAAAATAACCTTAACCTCTTACCTAGCTGTAACTAACCGTTAACTCTAAGACGATTTTTGTATGATGTGGCGAGATTTTACGTTAACAATTTTTCTGTGCAGCCTAACTTTTTCTGTAATTGCTGGTTTGCCCAAACTTTATGCCTCCACACGTAACTATAGTCATTTTAAACTATAACCGCAAAGCAGTTCTTAGCGACTGCCTAGATTTCCTGCTAAAAGTTGAGTACCCCAACTATGACGTAGTAGTGGTAGATAACGCTTCGACAGACCGCAAAACCAACGAACTACAACACAAATTCCCTTCTGTGCGCTTCATTGTAAACCCTGAAAACTTTGGGTACGCCCAAGGCAACAACATCGGTATAAACCACGCCCTTCTCAACGGCGCTAAATACATCTTGATCCTCAACGACGACACCGCAGTCCGCCCAAACTTCCTGACTGAATTGGTTAACGTAGCTGAAAGCAACCCCCACGCTGGAATGTTGATTCCCAAGGTTCTTTGTTTTGAAGAACCTGACAAGCTCTACCAAGCTCACGGCAGCTTCAACTACTACCTGTATATGGTTCATGGACGCCTCGACACGGTTGATGAGCCCGTGGAAGTAGACCGCGTGTTTGGAACAGCCATACTTGTGAAACGTGCTGTTGTCGACGAAGTAGGCTTGCTGGATTCGCAGTTCTTCCTTTATTTCGAAGACTTCGACTGGTGTTACCGCGCCACAAAAGCAGGCTACAAACTAGTTTACGTGCCCTCCGCAACAATCTACCACAAAGTCTCCAAATCCTTTAGCGGAAAACCCAACCCTCTGGTCATGTACTACTCAACAAGAAACGAGTTGCTGTTTGCCAAAAAACACCTCAACCCCCTGCTTTTCTGGCCCCTCTGGGTTCCAAGATTCACCTACAGAGTTCTTCGCTGTTTGCTTACCACAGGAAAACCACAACCTGCAGCGTACATGATGCGGGGGTTCTTTGATTTCACTAAATCAAAATTTGGAAAACTGGGTGCCTAGTTTGGTTAACAAAAAATCTGCCGCGGCGCCTTTTGAGCCTTTGATTAGCGTTGTCATACCAACGTATAACCGAGCTCACGTGTTGCCTCGCGCGATAAACAGTGTCTTAAGCCAGAGTTACCCGAACTTTGAATTAATCGTTGTAGACGACTGCTCAACTGACTCCACAAAAGCCGTCATAGACAGCTTTGATGATGAACGGTTACGGTATATTCGGCATGAAAAGAATCAGGGTGCTGTTTGTGCGCGTAACACTGGGATAAAGGCGGCTAAGGGGGAGTACATAGCTTTTCAGGATAGTGATGATGAATGGTTGCCTGAAAAACTGCGGGTGCAGGTTTCTGCTTTTGCTTGTGTTTCTTTGGAGGTTGGGGTTGTTTACACTAGTTTTTGGAGTATATGTGGTGGTGACCAGATGGTTTGTTATCCTTGTTTAGATGAAGTGAAGCAGACTGAGGGGGATGTTCATTGTTCTATGTTGCGGAAAAATTTTGTTGGGACACCTACTGCTTTGGTTCGCAAGGAATGTTTTGATGTGGTTGGGTTGTTTGAGGATTTGCCTTGTTTGCAGGAGTGGGCTTTGTGGCTCAAGCTTTCTCAGCGTTACCACTTCAAGTACGTCAAAGAACCCTTGGTGAACGCTTATGCCCAACCCGACAGCATCTCACGCAAAACAGCCTCCCTCATAACCGCCCGCAAATACCTCCTAAACAAATACTATGACGAAATCTCGAAAACGCCAAAACTGCTAAGCCGACACTTCTTTGAAATAGGCACCTACCTGTGTCTTAACGGTGAAATAAACGAAGGCAAAAATTATTTCTTCAAAGCTGTAAAAGCATACCCGTTTGATTCTAAACTGCTTTTCTCAACGTTCTTTTCCCTGTTTGGGCAAAAAATCTACAACAACGTTGCAGGGGTTTACTTGCAGAGTAAATCCTTAGCTCAAACGTAAACTGGTTCACACGTGAAACATGATTGTTTAGTTCCCGCTTAAAATTCAGCAGCTTTCTTGTGCAGGTTCTCACGCTTTTCTTGGCTGACCTCCCCGTTTTGGGGTTCATGTACCTGTACCTTAACATACCTACAAGACTCGTTACGATTGCCCTGTTTTTGGTGCTGTTTGACGCGGTAATCTTGATTTATGTTTTTAACAAATCTTTCCAGTTGAGCTTAAACTTCAAAGTAGCCTCCCCGGAATTGGTGCTGGTATGTGTCTATGCTGCCTGCTTGCTCGTTGTTGCCTTTACGCCTTCTTTAAGCAGCCAAGTCATCGTTGATTTGGGTTCTTTGCCTTTGCTTAACTGGCTTAGACTAACCGCGGGCACCCTCCTTGGACTCTTCCTGCCTGGATACGCCTTAATCACCCTGTTTTCCCACAAACTCTCCAGCATCCCCCTAATAATCTCCTCTTTGCTGCTAACTGTTTTCATAAACTCCATCATATCCTTCATCGCCATACTGTCTGCACAATCCGCTCTTACGTGGATGCTGCTTAGCAACGTTGTGATTCTTGGTTTTAGCTTAGCCCGAACCTTGCAGCAACGAAAAACCGTTTTCCCCCTAAAGCGCCTGCAAAACGTAACCCTGAATCTGCACAGCGAACACTTCCTGCTGATTCTTTTGTGCCTGTTTCACATATCCGTCTTGGTTTCCGTGTTTCTCCTAAGCGGCTTGCCCTTCCCCAACGGCGACATGTGGGACCACACAGCATACGCGGTCAGGCTAGAAAACAATGACCTGCTAAGGTTTGGGTATTTGACGTATCCACCGTTTTTTGCAGTGCATCTTTTCTCGTTTAGCCAGCTTGCTGCCATTCCTGCTATGAACGTTTCTAACTTGCTGGGTTTGCTAAATGTGGTGACTGTTTTGGCGTTTTATGCTCTAACGCTTGGGCTTACGAAAAGAAAAGCCGTTGCGTTCCTATCAACACTTGTTTTCACCTTGTTTGGCAGCTTTACCTTTTTAGTTCAAACCCTGCTTGGCGAAATGGCAACTAACCCCCAACAACTCTCAAACTCTTTCCAGACCGTTTCTAGAAAAACCATGCAAATCAACTCCCTATATCCGCTGTCAAACATTTACGCGTACGCCCCCATCACACTGGACCTTATCTCCGTTATGATTCTAACCCTGCTTTTCATAAAAAAAGACAAAAACGCCGTTTTGTACGGTGTTGAAGCTCTTTTGATAGCAAACCTGTTTGCGATGCACGTTGCAGAAGTAACCTACATTTTCATTTTCTTGATAGTTGCTTTGCTCTTGAATTTCACAAGCATAAAAGACCTCTTCTCCTTAACCGTGGGTGTCTGGCTGGGATTCATAACCTTCCTAACGTTGCCCTTCACAAGGTCAACTCTATCTGTTTACTTAGCGCTTCTGTACGCCGCCATTTTCCTTTTTGCCCTGATGCTTAAACGGTTTAACTTGACTCCGAAAATTCGCCTGTACCTTGGAAAAACATACCGTTTCTTTGCAACCAAATACTTCGTTGCAATACTGGTTTTCCTTGCGCTGTCATTGTATGGCATTTTCCTGTACAGCTGGGACGTACTGTACATGCAAAACGACAGCTACATCTCCAGTTCACTGTATTACCTTGGCGTAGCCCCATCATATTTCCTACCCATCGCCATAGGAGTCCCCGTAACCATAAGCGTGATTTACTTTTGCTATTGCCTCTTTGCAAAAACCTCTCTTGACTCAACAGAGCTTCATGCAATCTTGTTTTTGGGCATCGCGTTTGTTTTGGCGCTTGTGCTGGGCAAGGCTATAACATATGTCAACCTTTCAGGCACCATGATCTACCGTGAACTGCGGATAATTCAGCTTTTTGGCGGGCTCTTTTTTTCTGTGGTTTCTGGTTTTGCGTTGTATGCAGTTTTTAAGCATTTTAGGCGCAGCGGGGTTAAGCAGAAGCGCCTTTTGTCGGTGGGTCTGGGCTTTCTGGTTCTTTTCGGTTCAGGCTCCACTTTGCTTTCAACGGTGTTTTGGTCAAACACTGGGCTTCTCTCTTACTCTCTAAACTCCAACGAAGTCGAAGCCTTAGACTTCCTAAAAGGCAAACTAAACGCTTCCGACGTAGTTTTAACCTACAGCCAAGAATCAAACTTCAAAGCAGGCATAGCAGGCGCAACCACAATCACCCGATACTCCGACGTATTCAGGTCCTCCTCCTCAAGCATTCCCCGATACTTCCTTCAAACAATAGACTACATTTACCTCACAAGCCAAGAAATAGCCACGATAAAATCCTCTGATTCCTACGTTGAATCCCTGCTAGATGCATTGCCTGTGGTTTTTAGTAACGATAACGTAACGATATTTCATGTTCCCTTGTACGTCAAGACCTTTTCAGGCAGCAATCGTGTTCCTGTGGTGCTCAGCGGCAGTTTGTCTGCTGCTTCGCCGCAATTAGCGCTGCTTGACTCCTTAGGTGTCTCCTACAGCTTACATTACGACTGGGAACCTGAAGTTTTCGAAAACACCGACACCATCATCCTCACAAGCGACATAAAAAACGCGGCTTTAGCCAAAAAGTTTGAGGACTGGGCAAGAAACGGTGGTAACTTGATTGTTCTGGGCGGTGAAGGTCACTTTTCAGAGTTGATGGGTCTTCGCTCAAAGACTAACCTTGTTTTTGAAGAAAACTGGTGCTCAGATAACTGCTTCCAAGACTGGGCTTTCGACTTAAGAGGCCTGTCCACAGGAAACCTTTCCATAACCACCTTTGACGAACAACAAGACAAACGCGGTCTTCTCGTTAACGCCTCCACAGGAGGCATATTCGGATTCCATTACCACAGCAACCACTCCCTAACCTTCCCTTTTGCGATAGGTACCTGGTTTAATCTTGTTGAAAACCGTTCGTCCATAACGAACTCTTTGATTCTGATGAACGGGCAAGCTTCTGGAGTTGGGTTCTGGGACGCCGACTACAGCCTTGACTACTACTACGATTGTGGACAAATCATTTACGACATCGCCGAGATTTCGCCAAACAGCTGCCAAAAAATTGAATTATACTTCCCCGACGCCCAAACCTGCTACGTGTACCTTAACGACACGTTGGTTTTCACGGGGCCTAGGCCTACAAAGTATGATTCTCCTTTGGTAATGTATGGAAACACGGTGGAGTCTCTTATTGCGAACTGGTTTGTGGGTTGTTATCAGGCGGTTTGGGCTGATTTGTATTACATGGAGCCTCATGTGGTGTCTGCTGATGGCTTGTTGCTGCCTGAGGGGTTTGTTTCTGCTGGTTTTTGCTTTAACGTGAGTTCTCCTAAAAGCTGCGCCGAATCAGACGTTTGCTCCCTGTGCTGGTACACGTCAGGAGACGAAAAAGTCGCGCCCCTAATCTTTACCAAAGCCGTTGATGCTGGGGCGTTTACGTATCTTGATTTTACTTTTCCCCTTTCACTTGTCCCTTGTTTGGAATGTTTTTCAGATGCTTTGCTTGCAAACTTGGGTTTGACCAGTTACACACAACACTCTACTGACATGTTTTTGCATATAGAAATCTACGGCGACCAAATCCTAAGCGGCGCTGTTGACTTAACTTCAAAAGTCATGACCTTTAGCGGCTCTAACATAACATACTCTTTTGCAGAAACCAACGGCGAAACAACATCCGCGGTAACAGGTAACAAACTGCTTTTCAGCGCCGCCGAAGCCTTCACGCTATCCCTAAACGGGTCTTGCACAATACAGCCCCTACACGACCAGTACATACAAATCCTAATCCCCAACCAAACCGCCCTCACCCTAACCCCCAAAAACCCCCAATCAGAAATCTCAACTCGCGCCTACACCACAGACCCCACAAGCTGGCGTGAAATCTCAAAAGCAACCATTCACTCCAACTCCCCCATCACCATAACTGCCCGCACATTAGACCTCACCGCCATGGGGTCTGCAACTTTTGCAGGAGCCTTCTTCGATATCCCCTATGATTCTGTAGTTGGCACAGGCACTGGCGAAGTTACCTTGACTGGAGAAATGGCTTATGACCTGTTAGCTTCTGACCAGTATAGCTCGCGAACCTTTGGGATCTCTTTTGTGCTAAATGGGTCTTACAAGTACGATTACCCATCGCTATTAGAAATCGAGTTGCCCCCTGAACTGTTGAACCTGTCAAACCTTTCAGTGATGCTTGCTATCATGCTGTACGCTATCTTTGCAGTTTTGCTGCTAAAACGGTGCCCTCAACGCGGGTAATCTGGTTGTGTGTTAAACTTGTGGTTTTCAACATCTTGTTTGGCGGGTTTGCCAGAAAACATTTTGAAATAGGAGAAAAATGAAATGGCTACAAAGCTTCAAACGTTAAATGAGCTTAGAAAAAATTTTGGGTTTAGCGTTGCTACCCATGAAGTGTTGCGCTATGTGGGTTTGCCTACACATGTGCGCGTTAAGTACCCTTTGAATTCTCTGGAAATAAGGCTTGAGGATGTGCCTGTTAGTTTCTGGAAAAACTTGGAGCAAAGCAAATGGGAACTGAACCTGATGCGTTTCATCAACGAACTAGTAACGCCGCAGCAAACAATCATGGAAGTCGGAGCATGGATGGGACCGCTCACCTTCCTTTTCTCGCACCTCACTGGCAAACGCGGCGCAGTCTACTCTTTCGAACCCATGCCCCACTCTTTCTCTATGCTTCAATCCGGGTTAATCACAAACAAAATCAGCAACGTTTGCCTCCAGAACATGGCAGTTTCAAACTTCACGGGGGATTTGACCCTGTATGCGCCCTCTTCCAACAGCGACCTAGCTACAACGTTGCAGCCTGACACACTTGTGGATCCTAAAGCCAAACAAGCTGATTACTGCCTTGAAGTTCCCTGCAAATGCACCACGTTAGACGAGTTCTGCGAGAAACGCCAAATCGTGCTAGATGGACTTAAAATTGATGTTGAAGGTGCAGAAAACCGCGTTTTCGAAGGCGCTGCCAAGACCATTGACAAGTATTCTCCATGGTGTCTTTTGGAGTTCCATGGGCATTTGCTCTCAGAATCAGACAGGCAAGAAACTTGGGATTTCATACGTGCGCGAGCGCAGGAAATAGTGTACATCAACGGCGACGAAAACCAGTTGCACTACAAAAAGAAAGTGCCTACCTCTTTCATTCCAAGCAAACGAGGAAACTATTGCATCTTCTTTGGCTCCTAATTCTTTGTGAAGGTTTGAAAATGCAGGTAAAAACTGGTTCTGATGTGTACGCGCCCCGTTTGAAGGGTTATGATTCAAAGCAAAGATTTGTCACTTATTGGCATCAGGTAAACGAGGCTATACAGCTTGACCCTTCTTCAATTTTGGAGGTTGGGGTTGGCACCCGTTTTGTTTGCTCCTACATGAAACGGTTAGGGTATGCTGTTACTACTCTTGATTTGCTGCGTGATTTGCGTCCAGGCGTTGCGGGGTCGGTTCTTACTTTGCCTTTTGCTGAGGATTCTTTTGATGTGGGTATTTGCTGTCAAGTCTTGGAGCATCTGCCTTTTGACTGCTTCAAAACCGCCCTTGCCCAGTTACATCGCGTGTGCCGCTCAAAACTGATTCTAAGCTTGCCCGACGCCTCCAGATACTTCGGAGTAGCATTAACCTCACCCGTTTCCCTGCCTCCCGTTCTTGTCTCATTGCCAACACTGTTTACGCCAGAACACGTTTTTGATGGATACCATTTCTGGGAAATCGGCAAAAAAGGCTATCCTAAAACAAATAAACCGTGCCTTGCTTGAATGCGGGTTTGTGATAAAAAAGACTTATCGGGTGTTTGAGAAGCCTTACATTCGGTTTTTTATACTGGAAAAACGTCGGCGTTGACTCTTGTTTGTTTTGTTTGTTTTGCCGTGTTAGGCGTTAGCTTTTAAAGTTAACGTCGCTTACTTTGAGTGCGTGTGGTGTCTGTATGAAAGCGCTTGTGCTTAGCGGTGGAAAAGGTACCCGACTTCGTCCTTTAACTTTCACCTGTGCCAAACAGCTTATACCCGTAGCTAACAAACCGATTTTAGGTTATGTACTTGACCAAGTAAAAGAAACCCCGATAACTGACGTGGGTATTGTAACTGCGCCTGAAACGGGTTGTTATGTGCAGGCTTATGTTGAGGAGGGGTCCGAGTGGGGTTTTAATATTGCGTATATTCCCCAGGAACCGCTAGGTTTGGCGCATGCAGTAAAAACAGCTCAACCTTTTCTGGGCAGCGACCCATTTGTTATGTGCCTAGGCGACAACGTCACTGGACAGGGCATTAAAGATTTTGTCCGCAAATTTGAAGACGAAAACCTTGACGCCTTAATCATCCTCAAAACCGTTGATGACCCCTCACGCTTTGGTATTGCCCAGCTAGACAATCAAGGCAACGTCGTCAAGCTTGTGGAAAAACCCAAAACACCCATGGGCAACCTTGCCATAATTGGGACTTACCTGTTTTCTAACAAAGTGCATCAGGCTATCGCGCAGATTAAGCCTTCGTGGCGTGGCGAGCTTGAAATAACTGATGCCATCCAAAAGATGGTGGATTTGGGTTTTAGGGTTAAGGCGGAGATTTTGGATTCGTGGTGGCTGGATACGGGTAAGAAGGATGATATTCTTTCTGCGAACGCCAAGATTTTGGATGCTTACGTGCAGTTGGATGTTAAAGGCGCCGTTGAAAACAGCACTATCGAAGGGCGTGTCAGGCTTGATTCAACCGCCAAAGTTGTCAACAGCACTATTAGGGGACCTTGTGTTGTAGGCAAGAACGTGCGGATAACGGATTCTTTTATTGGTCCTTACACAAGCGTTGGCGAGAACTCTCAAATCTGCAATTCTCATTTGGAGTACTGCGTGATTTTGGAGAACGTAACAATCACCAACGTTGAACGCTTAGAGGAAAGCCTCGTTGGAAGAGCAGCCAAAGTAACAAAAAGCAAAAAATGCAGCACCATCAAGCTTCATGTGGGCGACTTCTCAGAAGTTGAAGTCTAACCCAAATTTTAGCCCTGAAGCGCCAAGGCAGATAATCGTTAAATAATCTTGCGCAGTAGTATCATCGTGGGAGTAGTGGTAAAACGAGATGTTGCCTGGCATAGTTGTTAAGCCCCTGAGACGCTTTGCAGATGAAAGAGGTTTCTTCACCGAAGTCTTCCGCAAAGACTGGTCTGAACTTTTTGGAAGCGACGTAGCTGCACAAGCTAACCTATCAATTACTTATCCTGGAATAATACGCGCTTGGCATCGGCACCTGCGTGGACAAACCGATTACTTTGTTGCCGTAAAAGGCGCCATAAAAATATGCGGCTACGACGAAGAAACAGGAGAGCTTGACGAGATAGTTTCGACGGGCGCAAATTTGCAGGTGGTTCGTATGCCTGGGCATTACTGGCATGGCTTTAAAGCTGTAGGTGATGCGCCTGCGATGCTTTTGTATTTCACAACTAACTTGTATGACGTTGCAGACCCTGATGAGGAACGGCGTTCTTGGAGTGATTCAACTTTGATTCCGCGTTCTGTTAACGGCAAGACTGGCGATGCCCGCGTAGGCAAACCTTGGGACTGGAACTGTCCCCCACACAAGTGATGCAACCATGAGAGTCCTTATAACTGGCGGATTAGGCTTCATCGGAAGCAACTTTTGCCGCTACCTAAACGAAAAACACCCTGACTGGGAACTGATAAACGTTGACAAAATGGGCATAGGCGCTAACCCCTCCAGCCTGCGCGACATAGAAAACAAACCAAATTACCGTTTCATACGCGGCGACATCTGCAATCCACAGCTAATCCACAAAGCCCTCTCACACGTCGACGCCGTCGTAAACATAGCCGCCGAAACCCACGTTGACCGCAGCATAGCCGACCCCTACACGTTTTTGCAAAACAACACCATCGGAACCTACACCGTACTAGAAGGCATACGCAAGCACAACCCCAAAGCCCGCCTAGTTCAAGTCTCCACCGACGAAGTCTACGGAGAAGCCCTCACAGGCTCCTTCACCGAAAAAGACTCCCCCAAACCCGGCAACCCCTACTCCGCCTCCAAAGCCTCCGCCGACATGTTCGCACTTTCCTACCACCGCACTTTTGGAGTAAACGTTTCAATAACGCGGTGCACCAACAACTTTGGCTCCTATCAGCTGCCTGAAAAACTAATTCCCAAAACCATAATCCGTGCCATAAAAGATTTGCCGATTCCAGTTTACGGGCAAGGTACCAATGTTCGGGACTGGATTTACGTTTTAGACCACTGTGCTGCTGTGGAGATGGTTTTGGAGAAAGGTGTGGCTGGTGAAGTGTACAATGTTTCTGCTGGCAACGAAGTTCCAAACATCGAGATAGTTAAAAAGATTCTTGAGTTGCTCAACAAACCTGAGAGTTTGATAACTTTTGTTGAAGACCGTCCGGGTCATGATGCTCGTTATAGTTTGGATTCCTCCAAGATTCAGGCTGAGCTGGGTTGGACGCCAAGGTCTTCTTTTGATGAAGCCCTAAAAGCTACGGTGAACTGGTACTTGGAAAATGAGCGTTGGTGGATGCCTTTTGCTACCGACGCTGTTTTAAACGCCACTCCTTGGAAGATGGGTGGCACCCGATGAGGCTTTTGGTTACTGGCGCCAGCGGCTTGTATGGCTCTAAGCTTGTCCAAGTTGCCGTTGAACACAACCACACAGTTTTTGCAGGCTACAAAGAGCACCCAGTTTCTGAGGGGACACCACTTACTTTGGATGTCACCGACAAAGAATCCGTTGACGCAGCATTAAAAACCGCTGAACCCCAAGTTGTTGTTCACGCCGCAACCCTAACCAACGTGGACACGTGCGAGTTAAACCGCGAGCTCGCGTGGAAAATCAACGTCGAAGGCACCCTTAATATAGCAAAAGCTGCACAAGACGCAGGCGCTTTTCTGTTGTATGTTTCTACGGATTACGTTTTTGACGGCGAAAAAGGCTGCTACGTTGAAGAGGATTTGCCCTCGCCCCTTAGCTATTACGGCTACACTAAACTAAAAGCCGAAGAACACGTGAAGCGCCTTGTTGAAGACTGCTGCATTGCTCGCCCAAGCGTTATCTTCGGAGCCACACCTGCTTCTGGCAAAGTAAATTTTGCCCTATGGCTAATCGACAAGCTCAAACACGGTGAACAAGTTAAAATCGTAACCGACCAATGGAACTCCCCTACGCTTAACAGCAGCCTTGCCCAGATGACCCTTGAAGCCGCAGAAAAACGCCTAAACGGAGTTTACCATCTCTCAGGAGCCACGCGAATAAGCCGATACGACTACGCCAAGCTCCTTGCGCAGGTTTTTGGTTTAGACGAAAACTTGATTACGCCCACTGTTTCTGCAAAGTTTTCTCAACCTGCCAAACGCCCCCGAGATTCCTCTCTTAACACTACAAAAGCGCAGCAAACACTCAAAAACAAGCCCCTTGAAATTTCCTCCGCCATAGAACTGCTCAAAACACAATTAACCCCCAACTGACAGCCGTTTCATCCGCTGTTTCTGCTCTGGTTTTATGTGGTTTGGGGCGGTTTAGCGTAGGATTTTAATTTTGGTGTGGTTTTGAGTTTGGTTAAGGGTGTTTGTGTGGTGGAAAGGCAGTTTTGTGTTTGCGTGGATGGCGTTTATGTGAAGGACAGTAAGATTTTGCTTTTTAAACGTAATGTGGAGCCTTTCAAGGGTTACTGGCACACAATTGGCGGACACGTTGAAGAAGATGAAACCCTAAAGGAAGCCCTAAAACGTGAATTCAAGGAGGAAACCAACTTGGACGTGCAGGTAGGCGACATAATTGGCGGGAGAATAGAAAACACGCATGACCGCACAAAAATAATTGCTATCATGGAAGTAACTTCCGCCCGAGGTGAAATCAAGCTTAACTCAGAGAACTTGGACTACGGCTGGTTTAGCCAGATTCCCCCAGACGCTGTCTGCGACTACACCAAATACCTAAAACGGTAAAACACAAACGCGGCTGACTACAACAAGTGTTAATTGCCCATGTTGTGACTATTTTTTGTTAATGTTCGGGTTTTAATGTTTGAGTTTCTATTCTGATTTCGTTTTTGTGCATATTAGACAAGATTTAAATTTTCTGTTGGTCTCTCTTGGTTTAGGAAAGGAGAAGTGTAGGTTGAAGTTTCGCAAGAACTTATTTACTCGTAGTTTTGTAACCTTGTTATCTTTATTACTTGTTGCTTCGGTTTTAGCTGTTCCCCTAAGCGTTAATGCAATGGCTGCCCCTACGCCAGATACGGTTGTCTGGAGCACTGAAACTGTTGATGTCGGCGCGTTATACATTGAGGACACAAGCATTGCCTTGGACTCCAACGATAACATACACATAGCTTACAATGACGCCAGCAACGGCATTCTAAAATACGCATACTGGAACGGTTCTGTCTGGAACGTTGACGTCGTAGATGACGTTTATGGTTCTGGCCAATACAACGCTATTGCCATAGACAGCAATGATGTTCCCCACATAGTCTATTACGGCGTAGGTTTTGGTCTGCGGCACGCGTGGCTCAATGGTTCGACTTGGTTTATTGAGCATATAGATTCAGGTGGTGTCGGCTGGTACCCTTCCATCGCTATAGACTCCAATGATACCCTACACGTAAGCTATTATGACTATCATAATGGTGATTTAAAGTACGCGTTCTACGATGGTTCCAACTGGACTGATACTGTCGTAGATGATGGCTCTGGTCACGCAGTGGGCGCTTATTGTTCCATAGCTTTAAATTTTGAGGGGTATCCCTGCATAAGCTACTACAGCCAGTCTGGCGACAATTTGAAATATGCCTGGAAAGAAAGCGACGGACTATGGCATAACCGCATAATTGACGATGAAGGAAACGTTGGTACCCATACCTCTCTTGCTTTTGGCGGAGAGTACTATTATCCTCAAATAAGCTACTACGACGAAACCAATGGTTATTTAAAGTACGCTTATTTTGACGGTGAAGGCTGGGACTCTGTCACAGTTGACTCAGACCATGCAGGTCAGTTTTCCTGCATGGCTGTTGACGCTGACGGTACAATTCATATATTATACTTCGATACTTGGGATAACCTGCTAAAGTACGCCTTTTTCTCCCCTGGTGTCGGCTGGACTATAGAGACGTTGCTTGCTACTGGCATTTACGGATTCACCTCCATAGACCTTGCTTCCGACGGACCCCCCGTAATCAGTTACGGCTCGGCAGATAAGCACGAGTTGGTTGTTGCCTCTTTAAACAGTGGCACCTGGACGTATACAACAGTTGACAGCGCATACACTGGCTTGTACACTTCAATAGCCGTTGACTCTTACGGTTTCCCACACATAAGCTATTACGACAACTCAAGTCGTTCCCTCCAATACGCCTTAGGCTGGACGGACTACTTTTCTCCTCTTCCTATGGAAACATCTGCCACTCCTCTTATGGCGGCTCCTAGATGGGAATACGAAACTGTAGACTCTGACGGCGTAGGTATGTACTCCTCTATAGCCATCGACTCCTCCGATTGCCCACACATAGCCTACTATAACGAAACAGGCGGTGACCTAAAGCATGCTTGGTTTGATTACGACTACTACGAATGGTTCGCCGAAACTGTAGACTCCCCTGGTGACGTTGGTTTGTACACTTCAATTGTCATTGACCCTGATACTGATGACATACACATCAGCTACTACGACCAAACAAACTCTGCCGTAAAATATGCTTTATGGAATGGCTCCTCTTGGGCTGTTGAAGAAGTAGTTGACGGAGTAGAACCATGCACTTCTATAGCTTTAGACCCAGACGGCAACCCCTACATAAGCTTCCTGCACCTCAACAGTGGCGTTGGCGAAGTCTGTTACGCTGCATCGGACGGCTCAAGCTGGAACTATGATTGTTTATCTACCGCCAACAGCATCGGTCACTGGTCATCCATAATTGTAGATGATTCTGGCTGCCCCTACATCAGCTACTACGACCAAACCAGTAACACTCTAAACTGTGCCTACGCCGAAGGTTTAGACTGGTTCAACGAAATCGTGGACTTTGGCGACTTTGACACCTTTAACTCCATAGAATTAGACCTAAACGGTTTTCCACGTATAAGCTACTGTGACCAAACCAGTGGTGACCTCAAATACGCCGCTTATGATGGTTTTGACTGGATTATTGAAGTGGCTGACTCTGAAGATGACGTAGGTTACTTCTCATCTATAGCTGTGTCCTTCGAAGGCAGTTCCCACATAAGCTACTATGACGCAGAAAACGGCAACCTAAAATATGCTCTTGGAAAGCATGTCTCCAACTTTGGCTACACCATGGTTGACAGTAAATCCCCCGACGGTCCGGTGTACCAATGGATTGAAATTTCACAAAGCGGCACAGAAATCTTGGCGAATGCAGATGATGCCCACGAGCACGTCAGCTTTGATTTTGACTTTAGCTTCTTTGACGAGGGCTACGTTTGGAGCGTTGAAATTACCTCAAATGGTATGCTGTCCTTTGGTTGTGAAACTGACGAATGCACTAACATGCCGATAACTCAAACACCCGACATAGACGGGTTCATTGCTCCTTACTGGGATGACCTTAACCCTTCAGCTTCATCTGGCGCAGTCTACTACCAGACTCTAGGACTGTACCCAAACAGGATGTTTGTGGTAGAATGGTGCGACGTACCCCACTATGACAGTGATGGTTCAGGTGTAACTTTTGAAGCTATACTATACGAGGGCACAAACGATATTCTGTTCCAGTACAAAGACATTGACTTTGGCGTTCCAGAATTGAACAATGGCGCCTCTGCAACAGTTGGCATTGAAGGCTTTTACGGAAACGAAGGTTTGCAGTACTCTTTTGAGGAAGACATACTCGAAGACGGCTTAGCAGTGCTCTTCAAGTTCCCCACCACAGGATCCAACTTGGAATCTGCCATGAGCGGGCCTTCAGCAGCTTTTGCAGGCACCAACGTCACCTACACTATATACTACAGTAACACCGGAACTAAACCAGTCCACGGCGTAGAGTTAATGGCAAGCCTCCCAGATGGAGCTAACCTCGTTTCAGCCTCAGGCGACTACGCCTATGAATCTGACTGGGGCGTACTCTTATGGGACCTAGGAACTTTAGGAGTGTCCGATAGCGGCATGTACACTTTCACAGTGGAGGTGCCAGATACAATGGCTGCAGGCGAATGGATTTGGACTGCTTCATGGATAGAAGGCTCTACAGGAGAGATACGCTACAACGACAACGAATACTATGTAGACACCCAAATTGTAGATTCAACTTTGCCCATAGGCGCTAACGTTTATCCCATGTCTGGTGTTTCCAGCGGTGACCCTGCAGTTTACTGTAGCGACGAAGTAACTTTCGAGTACGAGCACTTTGGTGCTTCGTACGTTGAAATCCTAATACAGTTAAACGATGGCGGACCTGATATCGTCGCTAACATGACTGGTGGTCCATACTGGACTCACACGACAACTTTGGCTCCACGCTACGGACATGCAAACGTAACCTTCATCGCGTACTCAGATGTGACACTCGCCGAAAGCTTTGGCTTGTACGTTGACCCCGCAGGATACATCTACGACTACGACACCCTCGAACGCATCGAAGGCGCAACTGTTTGGCTACAACGACCCGACGGCTTGGGCGGCTGGGAAAACGTCCCAACAGGCGCAGCCATCATGATTCCTGACGTGAACCCCCAAATAACTGGCCCCGACGGACAATACCAATGGGACACTTTCCCAGGCACTTACCGCGTGCACGTTGAAGCCCCAGATTACTTCCCTGAAACCAGCTACTCCGTAACTGTGCCCCCGCCAGTAACTGACTTGCACGTCGGACTCTATCCTGCTGACTCTACTGAGTTAAGCATAAACTTTGTACCTAGCGAAGTAGACCCTGCACTGTATGACTCCACGGATATAAGCGGCACTTTGACAAGTGAAGGCACACCCATTGAAGACCAAGTAATCCTGCTTTACTGGCAAGACAGTTACGACAACTGGAACTACATAGGCAACGCCGCAACCGACAACAACGGCAACTACTTCTACACTTGGACACCTGACCCTGCAATGCCCCACGGCTATTATGCATTAAAAGCAGTATTCCTTGGTGACGAAATGAGCTGGTATCTAGCAAGCGAGGCAATTACCGCTCCAACGGGGTTGCTGGTTGTTCCTGAATACTTCTTGGGTGGCTTGCTTGCGTTGATAGCGTGCTTCGCAGCTTTTGCTCTCTACAAAAAACCCCGACTGCAAAAAACCCAACAATAACCCTTTTTTCTTTCTTCTTTTCTTTTGTCAGAAACCTTTCTTGCTTGCTTTGTTTTTGTTTGCTTGCTGAACCTGATGTTTTCTTTTGAACGCCTTTTTTGAGGCGCAAACATTATAACTTGATCTTTGACGTATTATTTACTTCGCGGTAAAGGCTCACAAAAGAGAAATATCCATGGGTCCTAATACAAAGTATATAGCTAGGCGCCGAGTGCAGGTGTTGCTTGAGCAGGCAGTGACTGTTCATAAGGAGAATCCTGAACTTGCCCGCCGTTATGTCTCTGGTGCCCGCAAAGTTGCCATGGCTGCGCGGCTTCGTTTACCCCCCGACTATAAGCGTATGATCTGCAAGAAATGCAACCTGCTGCTGGTTCCGGGCTATAGTTGCCGTGTGCGAATAAAACCGCGAAGGGAACCCCACGTCGTTGTTACCTGTTTGGGGTGTGGCGGCTTGAAACGGTTTCCCCTGAAACCAAAAAGAAGTGAGAACAAAGATGAGTAAGATAACTACAAAGATGAAGCGTCATGTTAGGCATGAACTCAAAGAGGAAGGACCTACCATTTGGGTTGGTAAGGAAGGCTTAACTTCTGCAGTTATGGTTCAACTAGAAAAGCAGCTGCAGAAAAACAAGATGGTCAAAGCTCGAATTCTAAAAACCGCCTTGGAAGACACCACTGCCAAAGCCATAGCCGAACAAGCCGCAACGCAAACCGACTCCGCATTAGTTGAAGTCCGCGGACACGTCTTCATACTGTTTAGGAAACGCCGAAAACCCGAACCCGAACAAGACACCCCAAAACCCTAACCCTTCATCCCCTTTGTTGCGCCGCCGCCACGAAAACCAAAACTCCTCTCAAACTGGTTTGAGCAGTTTGCAAAGGGGCGGTTTGGGTAAAAGGAAAATTTTTGTCTACAGAGAATATTTATATTAGGCGTCATGGTTTTACTGCAAGGAAAGTCGAAAAGGAATCGGGAAATCTTTGACAACTCCTTACGATATACCCTCATCAATGTTCATCGAGAAACTGGCGAAATATATACGCGAGAATGTAGAGGAAGTTCAGCCTCCCGCATGGGCTGCAGTCGCCAAAACAGGTTCCCATGTAGAAAAACAGCCCCAAGACCCTGACTGGTGGTACACCCGCAGTGCGTCTTTGCTACGTAAAGTCTATGTTCACGGACCCGTCGGCATAGAGAAACTGCGTTCTGACTATGGCGGACGAAAAGGTTTCTCAGTAGCTTTGAATCATGCATCTAAAGCGGGCGGAAGTAACCTGCGTAAAATCCTTCAGCAACTAGAAACTGCAGGTCTTATCCAGACTGTCCGCGCTAAAGGTAGAGTTATGTCTCCTAAGGGCAGGAAACTCCTCCAAGAAGTAAGCTCTGATTTGCACAGAGAATTAGTCAAGACTATTCCTGAACTTAAGAAGTATCAAGGGGAATAAGAATGTCTGATGAAGAGCTTGATGCCATCCGTCGGAGAAAGCTCTCGGCTATGCAGCAACGGGCGGCTTCTGACGAGCAAAAACAGCAAATGCAAGCTGAACAGCAAATCGAAGCACAAAAGCAAGCTCTACTAAAACAGATCCTATCCCCAGAGGCTAGGCAACGTTTAACTAACCTAAAGATGGTTAAGCCTGAATTCACAGACAATTTAGAGTTACAGCTGATACAGTTGGCTCAGATGGGCAAAGTTCCTGTTCCGATGTCTGATGCTCAGCTGAAACAGATATTAATCCAGCTTCAATCTCGGAAGCGGGAAACAAGAATAACAAGGATTTGAAGTATATGGCGCGAATTAAACCAGCAGCCAAGAAACGAAGGTTAGCAAAGGCTAACAAGCAGACTGAATCCGTTCCCACATGGGTAATTGCGCGGACAGACGGCAGAGTTAGAACTAACCCTAAACGCCGCAGAAACTGGCGTACAAGCACAATTAAGGCATAGGAGAACAATGGCATGAAAAACCAAATTCAAGAACAAGAGCAACTGCCTCCTAAAGAAGAAGAAACAGCGCAAGCCCCAGAGGAATCTGGACCTGAAGAAAACCTGATGGACACCCTCGAGCAAGAAATCGACGCTGAAGAAGAAACCAAACCTGGAACTCCCGTTAAACCCGAACCTGCAGCAGCCAAACCCAAAAAGAAAAAAGGCGAAGACGAAGACATCGTTGAAGAAAAAACCTACACTATCCCCCTAAGCAAAGCCCTGCTTATGCCTCCGCGTAAACGTTCTCCTAGAGCTATGCGTATTCTCAAAGCTTTTGTAGTAAAACACATGAAGATGCAAACCCGCCCTGAAGAAGAAGGCGACGAAGTCCCCAAACTTGTCGTCACCAACGAAGTCAACGAATGCATCTGGGGCAGAGGAATAGAGAAGCCTCCCCGTAAAATCCGTGTGCGTGCTACAAAAGACAGCGAGGGTAACGTTACAGTACACTTGGCTGAAGGCGACTAAACTCCTTGGCTGTTTATTTAACCAGCGTTGCCGGCAGCACTAGCATTGGCGTCTACTCGTTGGCAACAGAAACCGTTGTCTTCATACCCAAAATGGTGCCGATAGACAAAGCCGAAAAAACCGCCCAATGGCTCAACGCACAGCTTGTTCACACCTCCATTGGCGGCTCGTTGCTCGCTGGAACTTTAGCCTGCGCAAACTCAAATGGACTCCTTCTTTCCCCCTTTGTCAGACAAGAAGAACTAGACGCCATAAAAACCGCTTTTGAAGGCACCATAACAATTATGGAAACCAAAAAAACCGCTTACGGTAACCTTGTTTTAGCCAACGACAAAGGCGCCTTAGTTGACCCACGGTTAAAAGACCCCCAAATCAAAGCCATCGCTGACACGCTGGGCGTGGAGGTTGTTACGGGCGAGATTGCGGGTTTGCCTTATGTGGGTTCTTTGGCGGTTGCAACCAACAAGGGCGTGCTTGCGCATCCTTTGCTCAAAGACGAAGAGCGCAAAGTGCTTGAATCCGTTTTCAAGGTGCCCGTGGATGTGGGCACAATTAACTGCGGTATTCCTTACGTGGGAACGGGGTTGATTGCGAATTCTCATGGGGCTGTTGCTGGTTCTTTGACAACTGGACCCGAGATGTTTATAATTGGGAATGCACTGGATGTTGTGCAGGAAGATGAATAGATAATGAAGGTCTTCAGAGTAACAGGCGAGATATTCAAGCCGAACTTGAATACTGACTTTAGGAAAGAAGTGATAGCGGACAAGAAAGAGCAAGCCGTAGAGAAAGTGTACACTGAAATCGGCAGCAAACACCGCGTAAAACGCTATCACATGTCCATAACCGAAGTTAAAGAAATCTCCGTCGACGAAATCGAAAACCCAATTCTACAAAAAATAGTTGCTGAGGCTTAAGAATTGGCGACTGCAGTCAACAACACTGAACAGGAACTTCGCCGATTAAACGCGGAAATGCAGTATTACGAGCAGACTGCACAAGCCATGCAGCAACGACTCACCATGATGAATGCCGCATTAACCGACTTATCCTACGCCAACACAACGTTGGAGAGCATAGAGAAAGAAAAAGAAAACGCGGAACTGCTTGTTCCCATTGGCGGTAGCAGCTACATCAACGTCAAACTAGCCAACGCCGACAAAGTCATCGTAGGCATGGGCTCTGGCGTAAGTGTGGAAAAAACCTTGCCTGAAGCAAAAACCATAGTTAAAGACCGCCTAACCGAACTGGAAAACGCCCAGAACCAGATGCAGCAGCAGCTAACACAGATGGTTGAACGCATTAACCAAGGCAGGACGAAAATGGAAAGCCTCCTTGCCGACTTACGCGCAGGGAAGCAGTAACGCTATGTTTGATAAGCTCAAGTCTGGGTTCAAAGGCTTAGTAACCAAAGTCACAACCAGCGAGCTTAAACCTGAAAACCTCACCCCAATTCTCTCAGATTTTACCATGTCGCTTGCCGAAAACGACGTTGCTTTTCCCGTAGCCGACAAAGTCTGCCTAGACCTTGAGAAACGCCTCACGGGCGTGCAGGTCAAACGTTTAGATGACCGCAAAAAACTCGTGCAAGACAACCTGCGCCAATCCCTTTTGGATGTTATGTTAACCGACAAAAGCATCGATTTGCTTGCGTTGGCAGAAGAGAAACGTAAAGAAAAAGAGCCTCTGGTGCTGCTTTTCGTAGGCATTAACGGCACAGGAAAAACCACAAGCATTGCCAAAGTCGCTAATTTCTTCAAGAACCACAAGTACTCCGTGGTTTTGTCGGGCAGTGACACTTACCGCGCGGGCTCAATTGAGCAGCTTGAAGAACACGCACGGCGCTTGAACCTAAGGGTAATCAAACACCAGTACGGCGCAGACCCTGCTGCAGTAGCCTTTGACGCAATAAGCCACGCCAAAGCCCACGGCATAAACGTAGTTCTCATCGACACCGCCGGGCGCATGCAAACCAACCAGAACCTCATGAACGAACTCGCCAAAGTCAAACGCGTCGTAACCCCCCACCTAACCATATTAACGGTGGATTCGCTCGCGGGCAACGATGCAGTACAGCAAGCCGAAGAATTCAACAGCCACGTAGGCATAGACGCCACCGTCCTAACCAAAGTCGACGCAGACGTCAAAGGCGGCGCAGCGCTAAGCGTAACCTACATCACCCAAAAACCCATACTATTCATCGGCGTAGGCCAAGAATACAAAGACCTCGAACTCTTCAACCCCGAAAAATTCGTCAACATGATACTCAAATAACCCCCGCCGTCCACCTTTCCTTTTCTGGTATTGCCTTTCAATCAGCGTGAAACCAACCTATTAGCCGCCTATTTGGATCCAAATAGTGATTCTATGCAGAAAGGGGCGGGGTATAGAACCTGCAGGTTCAAACGTGCCGATGTCAGCTTCTGGTATATTCGTTAATTACATATACTTCTTATATGATACTTGTTTTGGGTGTGGCTGTTTGGTATCTGCAAAGTTACCGAAGATGTCCAAATCCGAGATTGACCAGTTGTTGGCTGAGCAGTTTTTGGGTCGTATTGCTTTTTCTACCCGTCAGGCTCCTCATGTTGCGCCTTTCCAGTACGCTGTGGTTGATGGGACGTTGTATTTTCATTTTACTGATTACGGGAAAAAACGGCAGCTGCTGGACTTAGATGTTCCAGTATGCGTAGAAGTTGAAAAATATGCCCCTGACCTGAGCACGTACGGTTTTGTGGCTTTAACCGGCAACCTGCAAATAGTCACTGACCCAGACGAAAAAGCCAAAGCCGCCTCTAAAATGGTGGAAACCGCCCAAAACCGCAACATCTCGCAGAATTTTCTTTTAGCGCATGGTTTTGCGCCCCAAACTGGATGGTCTACCCTAAAAACCGTGGAATCCTTGGTCATCGTTAAATTGGTGAACTTGTATGGAGTAAGAGGACTTAAGTCGTCTTAAGTTGAGGTGTCTAAAAATGAGTTTGAAGGTAGCTCCCGAGCGGGTGAAACGGTTAAACGACTTTGACGTAAAAAACCGCAAGTATGTTCTGTATTGGATGCAGTCTTCACAGCGAACTGAATACAACATGGCCCTAAACTACGCCATAGAACAGGCAAATCACCTAAACAAACCTCTCGTCGTATTTTTTGGGGTAAAACCAGATTTTCCTGACGCTAATTTGCGGCATTACAGTTTCATGTTCGAAGGGCTGTACGAAGTGCAATCCCGCTTAAACCAAATGCAAATCCGCCTCGTCGTCAAAGATTCCTCTCCTGAACTGGGTGTGGTTGAGCTTGCAACGGATGCCTGTATGGTCGTAGTAGACAAAGGCTACCTTAAACTGCTCAAACACTGGTACAGCCACGCCGCACAACACCTAAACTGCCCTTTAATTCAAATCGAAGACAACATCGTCGTCCCCGTAGAAGAAGCCTCACCAAAAGAAGAATACGCCGCCGCAACCCTTAGACCCAAAAACGAAGCAAAACAAGAAAGCTTCCTAAACATAACCCCCACGGTGAAACCCCAGCTTAGCTCTTTGAGACTGTATTTTTCTTCTTTGGACCTAAGTGATGCCAGCGGCGTCTTGGCTGATTTGAACGTAGATGCATCCGTGGGCAAAACCGCATACTTTTCAGGCGGCACAAGCGAGGCGCTCAAACATTTAGAATTTTTCGTTAACTACAAACTGCCCAGTTACCCTGAAGCACGAAACAACCCCACTATCGATGGTGTTTCCAATTTGAGTCCTTACCTGCATTTTGGTCAGGTTTCTCCTTTGCACGTCGCAGTGAGGGTTCTGGAGTCTGATGCGCCTGAAGGCTCCAAATCCGCGTATCTTGAAGAGTTGATTGTTCGCCGCGAATTAGCAATCAACTACATCCACTACAACCCCAACTATGACTCGCTCGAGGGACTGCCTAACTGGGCTAAAAGCACCCTGGACGCCCACAAAGATGACCCACGCGAGTACATCTACAGCCTTGAAGAACTTGAAAACGCCAAAACCCACGACCCCTACTGGAACGCCGCCCAGAACCAAATGCGCATAACAGGAAAAATGCACGGGTACATGCGCATGTACTGGGGCAAAAAAATTTTGGAGTGGACACAAACCCCTCAAGAAGCCTTCAAAGCGGCGTTGTACCTAAACAACAAGTACGAACTAGACGGCAGAGACCCAAACGGCTACACGGGTGTCGCATGGTGCTTTGGCAAACACGACCGCCCCTGGCGCGAACGAGCAATATTTGGCAAAGTCCGCTACATGAACGCCAACGGCCTACGCCGAAAATTCGACGCCGACAAATACGCCCAAACCATCCAAAACCTCAACCGTTCCCCCGTGGCCGTCTAACCACCCGCTATTTCCAGTAGTCTTTTTCTATGTCTTGCTGGGTTGTTTGGGGTTCGGTTAGTTGTTGGGGGTAGGGTTCAAAAAACGTCTGTGCCATCAAGTAGTCTTCTTTGAATCTGATTATCCACGAACGCAGCACCTGCAGGGGCGTGCTTAACTCAAGCTTGCCCTCTTTGTACTTGTGGGTCAAATCCAAAAAGAACGCTTTTTCTTCTTTACCCAGTTTGCTGGTAAAGTATCCTGCGGCTTTTGTTAGGACGTTTTCGTTGGCTCCTCTTTGGGGCGGTTTTTGCAGGGCTCGATACAGGTGCTGTTGGTACTGCGCTGTGGTTTCTTGGAAGCTTTTGCCTTTCTGGTTTGCCACGATTCTGCCCATTTCGTGGAGTTCTTTTTGGCTGTACGCCGTAAACAGCAGCTTGTTTTTTGCTTGAAAATCCACCAAGTTCTTCACCAAACCCGACGCCTTAACTGCCCTAAAATCCGCCAACGTATACAACTTAGTCAAAAAATGCCATTTAATACGCTCGTTCAGCAAGCGGCTCTCATCCTCCACCGCCAAATGCCCAAACCGCTCCAACACGGCGCCCCCAAAAAAGCCTGGTCCTCTTCCGATGGCAGCGGTTTTTTCGGTGCTGGGGTAGATTTTGGCGTCTTTCATGGCGCTGCTTGGCGAACGGCTCTTCAAAATGAAACCGTCCACTTCAGGCAACGAATCCAAAAACTCTGCAGAAAACTGTTTTATCGCCCCTGTGAAATCTCGTCCCGTTGCGGGCTGTAGCAAACGCGGCTCTGAATCTTTCTTGACTATGCGCAGGGGCTCTCGCGGCACGCTTAAGCCGATTCCTACTTCGGGGCAGACAGGAATAAACTCGACGTAGTCTTTGAGTTTTTTGACGAGGTCGCTTGCTATCATCTCTGAGTTCCAGCGCACCCGCTCAAATTCTATACACTTACTAACCACCACAACAGGTCGTGCAAACTCCACAATAACCGCCTCTAAACTTGAAACCACAACTATTACTTGGGGCATCAAACAAAAATAATTTGCCTATATTGTGGGGGTTAGCTGGTGTACGTGATTTTTCCGCCTATGATGGTCATTTCTACGGTGATTTCGTGGAGTTTGCTAATGGGGGTTTCTTCTGGGTTTTTGGAGAGAACGGTGAAGTCGGCGTATTTGCCTTCTTCTATGGAGCCTTTGTCTTTTTCTTCTGCGGAGGCGTAGGCTGCGTTTACGGTGTACATGCACAGCGCTTCATGCACTGTTAGCTGTTCTTCTGGGAAGAAGCGTCGTGTGGCTGCGGATTGGATGCTGAGCAGAGGGTTTAGGGGCTCCATGGGGCAGTCGCTGCCGCCGCATACCCGTATGCCCTCGTTAAACAAGGTCTTAAGCGGGTACAACCAACGCGCCCTATCCTCGCCCAGATGCTCCAACGCATCATACACCGAGAATTCTGAAGCCGCCACCAACGGCTGAACCGAAACAACCACCCGCTGTTTTTTGAGGCGCTCAATCAAAGCCTTGTTAAGAAGCGCGGCGGGGTCTATACGGCTTCGACTCTTCTCCACAGATGCTACGGTTTCAATAGCAGTCAACGCTTTACCCACGGCTTTGTCGCCCATCGCATGCAAAACCAACTGAAAACCCCGCTTCACTATGTTCTCTGAAGCCGTGTTTAACTCATTTTGCCTAAGCAGCATCTTGCCCTTGTTGTTATCGTCTCCACAGTACGGCTTAACCAACGCTGCCGTCTTAGACGCCAAATACCCATCAGCTGCTACTTCGACTGCGCCGATTCGCGATTCCCCTTTTTGCAGCCCCTCTATCAAAGCGGCATCCCCCAGCAGGCTCGCGGGAATTACCATGTAAACCCGTAGCGGCAGCTTGCCTGTTTCCACGAGTTTTTTGAAGATTGCTACGTCCGCGGAGGATTCAGCAAGCCAGTGAATGCTGGTTATGCCTGACTGCATGATTTTCTCACAAGCCATCGCAGCAGAATCCACAAGCTCGTCGATGCCTGTTTCGGGAACAAGCTTCCAAACAATGTCCATCGCGCTTCCCCGTATGACCCCTGTGGGTTCGCCTGCCTCGTCTTTGTCTATGACGCCTCCCAAGGGGGCTTCGGTATCCTTGGTTATGCCTGCAAGTTGTAGGGCTTTGCTGTTTACCAGCGCGACGGGTCCTGCTTGGTGATAGAACAGTACGGGGTGGTCGGGGGCGACTTTGTCTAGGTCAGAGCGTGTGGGTAGGCGTTTTTCGATGAAACGGTTCTCACTCCAGCCTCTGCCAACTATCCACTTATCCGCCGAAGTCTTCTCTACTCTTTGGCTCAAAAGCACCTGCATACGACTAATTGACCCAACCGCGGCTAGGTCTATCCACATCAGGAACCTGCCAAAATCCGCCAAATGAATATGTGTATCGATGAAGCCGGGCATGACGGTGCGCCAATCTAAATAGAGAATTTCGGTGTCCTTGCCGATAAGCAAGCTGATTTCGTCGGTGCTGCCAACCTTGATTACTCTGCCGCCTTTGACTGCAACCGCCTCCACGCAAGGCTTACCTTTGCTCATAGTCAAGATTTTCCCGTCTAAAAGAGCCAAATCAGCCGACGTTCAAGAACACCCTCATCTTCTGTGTGTACATTCAGAGTTTGATAAAAAGGGCTACTAAGGCTTCTCTAAAAAAGATTCTGCTCAACCCCCTGTAACATGCCCGCCCCCAAGCCCAAAAACAGTGCCGTTGCGGTTTTTCTGGCTGGTTTTTGTTGCTGGTTGATTTGCACAACACATAATAGCGCGGTCAAACATCAAAAACGTCTAATTAAGCTTTGTTGGGGAACAGTTGTGAAAGCTCGTGTAACCCTTGTTAATCCTCCTTACCCGAGTGGGGCGCCGCAGTCGCTTTTTCTTCCGTTGGGTTTGGGTTATTTGGTTGCGGTGTTAGAAGAGAGCCGTTATGACGTTACGGTTTTGGATTGCCAAGTTAACCCGCCTTCGCAGCAGCAGCTTGAAACCCAGCTTGCACAAAGCAACGCCGACATCGTAGGCGTAACCACCTCCACCCTTACCTACTGGCCCGCCGTACATGTTGCACAAACTGCCAAGAAAGTTCTGCCCAACGCCTTAACCGTTCTGGGTGGACCTCACGTTACTGCTCTGCCCGAGCAAACCCTAAACGAAGCCCCCGACGTTGATGTCATTGTCCGCGGGGAAGGCGAAAAAACAATGCTGGACTTAGCAGCTTTCGCATCCAACGGTGGTGCAAGTGGCTTGGCAGCGATTGACGGGATAACGTTTAGAGGCAACGGGCAAATCCAGCATACCCGTGACCGCGCGTTCATCCAAGACCTCGATGAGTTGCCGCATCCCGCCTACAAGTTCTTCCCGCTGGAGCGCTACAGCATTGCAGGAACCAACTACCTCCCGATTATAACCAGCCGCGGATGCCCCTTCCAATGCACGTTTTGCCTAGCCAGTAAAATGTGCGGAACCGCCTTTAGAACCCGCAGCCCCCAAAAAGTCGTCGACGAACTCGAATGGCTCCGAGACACCCACCACGCCGACGTCTTCGCCTTCTACGACGACACCTTCACCATAGACAAAAAACGCGCCACCGCTATATGCGACGAAATGAAAACCCGCGGATTTGATTTGCCTTGGGACTGCCGAACCCGCGTAGACCAAATCAACCGCGATATTCTCGTTAAACTGCGTGACGCCAACTGCAAGCTCATCCATTTTGGCATAGAATCGGGTAGCCAAAAAATGCTTAGCGCCATGAAAAAAGGCACCACCGTTGAGAAGAACGCGTGGGCAATCAAACTAACCAAGGACGTGGGCATATCTGTTGCTGTTAGCGTCGTTGTTGGGTACCCCGGCGAAACTCCCGAGTTGCTCCAGAAAACCTTTGATTTCATCTACGCAACCAAACCCGACTTCGTGTACGTTTGCCAAGCCATACCCTATCCTGGAACGGAACTGCTTGATATACTCCATGACTTGGGCTGGGAAGTCTCCACAGACTGGAACCAGTTCGACGAACAATCCCCCGTCTTCAACAATCCACTAATCACCCCCGAAAAAATCGATGAAATGCGCGGCGCCTTCTACGACAGATTCCTCTCCCCAGCGTACTTCCTTAGCAAAGCAACCAAACGCGACTTCTACAGCAAAATCATGGCAAGAACCGCGTTTAACCACCTGCTATGGCGCATGAAAATCCCAAAGCTCCTAGGAGCAGGCAGAAAAATCCGCAAACAAGAAACCCCCCCAACAGAAGCAGAAAAAACCTAAACCATGCCCTGAGCTTCACGGTAAACCTGTAGCATCTTTTGCGCGCAAACAGTCCATGTCAACTCTTTTTCTACAAACCGCCGCCCCATAGCCCCCATCTTTTCTCGTAGCGCCGTGTCTGAAAGCAGCTTTGAAACCGCCTCTGCCAATGCCTCGCTGTCCGCCGCCTCAACTAACAGTCCCGTCTCGTTATTGCGTACTGCCTCCGCTATGCCACTCACGTTAAACGCCACCACAGGCTTGCCCGACGCTTGCGCCTCCAGCAACGCAATACCTTGCCCCTCCTGAATCGAAGGCAAAACAAACACGTCCGCCCCCCGATAAACCCCCGCCAACTCCTCCTCGCTAACATCGCCCAAGAAAGCAAAGTTTTCCTCTAACCCAAGCTTTTGTACCTGCATGTTTAGGCTGCTTTTGAGTGGTCCGTCGCCTGCTATTGCGAACAGTACCGTTTTGTGTTCTTTGACGATTTGCTGGGCGGCTTGAATTAGGTAGGTTAAGCCTTTGCGGGGTATGAGCCTGCCAACAAACAAAACGGTGGGTCTGCCTTTGTTGGTTTTGTAGCTACACAGCGTTTTAGACAGTGCGCCGTTGGGGTTGAATCGTTTGGGGTCTACGCCGTTGGGGACAAGCCGAATCTTTTCTGGGTTTACGCCGTAGTGTTCTACGATTTTTTGTTTGGAGTAGTTGCTTATGGTGACAATTAGGGTGGCGTTTTGGGCGGATTCTTTTTCGTTTTGTCCTAAACGGTGCATGAAAAAATTCGCGACGTTTCCCCGAGCAGACATGTTGCCTCTGCGTTTAGCTTGGATGTACTCGTCTGCCAAAACCCCGTGAACCGTATGCACAACCGCCTTGCGCAAACCGCGCTTGTTGAGGGCACGTTGGAAGCCGTATCCGCTGACTGCGTGAACTTCGTAAACATCCGCGTCTATGCTCTTTGCCATCTTAGCAAGGGTGCGGTTAAAGGTGTAGTTGTCTAAGGGAAAGTTTTTGTCGGTGCTGTTGCAGGGGATGATGGTTGCACCTTCGACAGTTGTGGTTTGGTGGAAGCCTGCTTTGGTTGCGCTGTAAACTTTTACGTCTACTTCTGATGCTGCGAGGTGTTTGGCGGTTTCGAGTATGCGGCGTTCGACTCCTCCAAGGTAGAGATGAGGCGGTTGAGTATTAAACACGGCGAGGCTTAGTTTTGTCATGGAGAAATCGGCTTCCACTTTTCCTAAGGACTTGTCTTTGCAGGTTGTATAAAACTCTTCTTAGAACCCCACAACGCCCTTGGACTCTGAAAATTTTATTCTTTTCCGCTTTTCACGTAGATGTAGCCTGCTATTAAAATTACTGCAACCAACAGAACAATGACGGCGAGGTAGATGTAGATTAGTGGTACCCCTGCGAAGGTAAGCTTGTCAAATGGTATGGGTGTGGCGCCTGAGGGGGTTGGTGATGTCTGGGGTGGGGGTTCTTGGGTGGTGTCTGGGGTTGTGGCGGGGTTTACCTGTATGTTTACCATTTGGCTTACGGCGGATGCGTAGTAACTGTTTTCTGTGGGCCATTCTGCGGCTAGTATCCAGTTGCCTGTAATTGATGGTCTAAGAGTGAAGTTGAACATGCCTTCTGCTGAGGTTTTCACTTGCACTGTTTGCAGGGAACCGTCGGGTTTAACTGCCGTCACGGTGATTGACGCGTTGACTATGTTTGGGCTAAGTTGTCCTTGACCTGTAATTTCTTGGTTGACTATTACTTCGGCTTGATGCATGTTTAGGGTGATGCTGCTGTTGAGTGCGGGGTAATCCGCAAGACAGTAAACGTTCCAGTCGTTACTTCCCACGTACAATCTGCCCTCGTAGATGCTTGGAGCCGACCAACTATTCGATGCGGGGGCAAAGAAACCCATTTTCTCGCCGTCAGTAGCGTTAAGAACCCAAACAGAACGCTGGTCAGTAACAACGTAGATTTTGTTGTCCGCAAACGAAGGCGAAACATACAATTCATCACCTGTAAACTTGCTCCATATAATATCTCCTGAGGTCGCGTTGGCGCAGACAATTGAGAACTTGTCCACCAAGTACACGTTGCCGTCCTCGTAGATGGGGGTGCAGACTATGAATTCTCCTGCCTGTTCGTCGCGGAATGTCCATATGGTTTCTGCTGTGGTTGCGTTTATTGCGTAGTACTCCATGGTGTTGGATGCTGCAAAAACTATGCCGTCTGCAACTGTGGGCGAAGCATGCATGTCCGTGCCGCCTCCTAACGTGGGCTGATAGGGGATGTATTTTTTCCAGATTACTTCGCCGTCTTGCGCGTTTAGCTTGTAGAGGGCGCCCGCGAAGGGTTCTTGTGCTATGACGTAGACTGCGCCGTCGTAAACTGCAGGCGACGACGTTATGTGCCCTAAGGTTTGGTACGTCCAAATTACCGAGCCGTTATACGAGTTCAAACAGTAAGTCTTGTTATCCAAAGCGCCCACGTAAACCCTGCCGTTGACAACAGCAGGTGAAGACCGCAAAATCACTGCGGCATTAAAATTCGCTGGCTGATTTCCCCCCGCGTAGGTTTCCCAGATTTTCTCGCCATCATCTGCGTTTAAGCAGTACACCCAGCCGTCATCCGTGCCAGTGTAGACCCTGCCGTTGACAACAGCAACCGTTGAAGCAACGCGTTCTTGAGTAGCAAACTTCCAAACCAAAACCCCCGTACGCGCATCTACACAGTAAATGTTCTTGTCTTGAGAACCAAAATAGGCACGTTCCTCAGAAATAGTCGGAGACGAAACAACCGCGCCTTCCGTGGTGTACTTCCACCGCAGATTCAAATCCGTCGGACCAGCCTGCCCAACGCCCGTGTGAGCCGCATCATGACGCCACATACTCCAATCCCTTGTTCCCATAGCCCAAACCTGACCAACTGTGTCATACTCTGCCCCTGATATGGTGTCTACAGCGGTGGTTACGTTGCTTGGGATGATGTATAGGTTGCCGTAGGCGATGGCGACGGATTCACGGGGCGCAAACGATTCGATTTGCAGTTTCCAGATTACTGCTCCTGTGTATGCGTCTAAGCACGCGAATTCTGAGGCGCCGACTTTGTCTCCATATGTCATGGATTGGCTGGTGGTGGCGTAGACTTTGCCGTCGGCTATGGTGGGTTTTCCTGGGAACGTGTTGGCTCCTGGTCCTGTGTATTTCCAGATTAAATCGCCTGTTTCGGCGTTGAGTGCGTATAGGTTGCCGTCCATGTTTAGGCTGTAGACCATGTCGTAGGCTGCGGCTACACCTGTGCAGAAGTAGCCTTCTTCGGTTTCTGGGTTGTAGGTCCATTCTATGTCGCCGTTTTCTGCGTTGAAAGCGTAGAAGCTGTTGTCGTGGGCGCCGCCGCGGTAGAATTTGCCTTCGTAGTAGGCTCCTGAGAAGAGCATGGCGGCTTTGGTGTTAGTGTCCCAGAGGACATCGCCTGTTTTGGCGTCTAATGCGACTTGGTGGGCTTCAAAGGAGCCTGGGAAGACTTTTCCGTCGCCGTACTGGATGCCTGAGCCGTCTTTGCCGCTGCCCGAAACATATGTTGCCCACTCCATAGTCGGAGGCTTTGTGGGGTTAGAGAAGTTCCAGCCTTGAATATACGAGTCAACCTTGATGTAGAACATTTGCTCTTCGGGACTGTACACGTTAGAGGTGAACAGGGGCGCAGAAGTCGCCGAGAAATCACTGCTTGTCCACACAATATTGCCAGTTTCAGTTTCAAGGCAGCTGCTTCCAACCACCATGTACGTCTCATCTATCTTGTAAACTGCAGGCCACGGACCAGGCGCAGGAACATCAGTACTCCAAACCAAGTCGCCTTTTTCTCCGTCCAGAGCGTAGACGGTGGTGTGGCTGCACACAAAGATTTTGCCGTTAAACGCGCTGATGTAGCTTTGGATGCCCGTTATGTTAGTTTTCCACAGGATGTCGGGGGCTTCGGGTGCGGGTCCAGTTGAGTAACGGCTAAACGCTGAGTCCCCTGCCATTTGGGGCCACTCATACTGCAGCAAGTTGCCATAGCCCTCATCAGCGTTTGTTGATGCATAATTTGCGCCTTGCGCTACATTTGAAAACAAGGCTACATCTGAGATAATCACTAAAAGAGCCAATATGGCTGCTGCCCGTAGTGCCTTTGCAGTTTTCATTTCTTCGCCTCGAAGAACCCCTTAAGCAGATAAACCGTCTGCCCAGTCCCTCACTACATGTTGAGTAAACAAGGGTTTCACTATAAACCTTTTCCTAAAACCCCAAAACCCGCCTTTTCCAGCAGTTTTTGTTATCCCTTGTTTTGCGCATAATCTTTTTTAGGCTGGCTCTTCTAAGGTAGAAATTACATGGGGAATTCTAGTTTGGCAGGTAAAGGACCTTTACTTATGACTTCTTGGAGAGCTACTGGTGCCTGTAATGCCCGCTGCAAATACTGTAACGTTGATGCTACTGGCGCGAAGGCTCCCAACGAATTAACCACCCAAGAGGCATTTCACCTTGTTGATGAAGTGCACAAGTTCGGCGTTAGATGGTTTGGCATTAAAGGCGGCGAACCCCTCACCCGACCCGACATTTTCGAAATAGTCAACTACGCCAAAAGCAAGGGCTTAAACGTTTGCTTGTTAACCAATGGCGTGTTTGTTGACGGCTCGATTTATGATAATCTGGTTAAGAATCAGGTCTGGACAAGCGTAAGCATTGATGGTCCTGAAGAAATCAACGATCAACTGCGCGGCGAAGGTTCCTACAAAAAAGCCGTAGCAGCCATTGAAAAACTCTCCAAAGGCAAAATCCTCAACGGCTTAGCCTGCGCCATGACCACCATAAACTACAAGCACCTTGACCACGTCTGCGAATTAGCCGAAAAATACCACGCCAACTTTGTCTGGTTCAACCACCTTGTACCAAGCGGCAGAGCCAAAGAAACCATGGAACTCGCCCCCTCACCCGAACAATACGAATGGGTACTAAACCACATCTGGGACCTAACCCAAAAATACGAAGGCAAATTCGAAATCCACGTCCACTGCCCCCACTTCGCGCGCGTAGTCAAACAACGCAACATCCCAAACTTTGACGAATGGTACGAACACAAATTCCACGGCAAATGCACCTACTTCGCGTTTGGCGGCTACATCAGCGTCACTGAGAACGGTGACCTTATCCCCTGCTTCTACACTGACCTCACACCTCAAGAACCCATGAACTTGGGGAACATCCGTGATAAGGGTCTGCAGGAAGCATGGAAAGGAATTCGTGCCTCAGAATTCTACAACAGCTTCCAAGACCGTAGCGTGCTTAAAGGCAAATGCGGAGTCTGCGAGTACCGCGAAATCTGCGGCGGCTGCCGAAACCGAGCATACGCCTACACTGGCGATATCTACGAATCCGACCCCGCATGTCCCTACATCCCCGAAGTCCTACGCAAAAAACAGTAACCCTGCTTTCTTGTTTTCTTCTTTCTTTTTCTTTGTCTTGTTGGCGGCGTAGCTTGCTTTTTGGGTGGGTTTGCTGTTGGGTTTTGGTTTTAAACGTAAGCTTTATTATGGTATCGGGTCTTTTTCAGGTTGAATGCTTTGAGGCTTCAAGATGGAAAACCCGACTTCTTATCAGAACAAACAGGACGCTTTTGAGGAACGAACCAGTTGGCCTCCCTACACGTATAGGGATTACCCTGATATTAAACCTGAAACATACCAAGCCTTCCTAGAATTTTTGGATACCGAAAACACTTCGGGTAGGCTTATGGAGCTTCAGCCGTGGATTTCGGTTTGTGATTCAAAGTGTGCTTTTTGCTATTTCCCCACAACGGCAACCAGCAAAGTAGAACTTGAACCCTACCTTGAGCTGCTTAAAAAAGAGCTTGCTATGTACGCTAAAACCCGTTACGTGCAAACCAGTGTGTTCGACGAAATCGTTTTGGGCGGAGGAACCCCAAGCGTACTCACCGCCGAGCAGATGATAGACCTCATCGACTTTTGCAAAGCCAACTTTAACATTAACGACGAATACTTCATCAAAGTCACAGGCTCATCCAAAACCCTAGCCCTGCAGAAAATCGACAAACTCGCCAAATACGGCGTCTACCAAGTCGACATGGGTGCCCAAACCTTTGATGACAAACTGCGCAAGATGCTTTGCCTGCCTGACAGCGCTGCTGACGTGGAAAAAGCAATCAAACACGCCCACGACCTTGGATTGTGCGTTTGTGTTGACCTCATGTATAACCTGCCTGGGCAAACCATGGAAAGCTGGAGAGATTCTCTGCAAAAAGCCATAGACCTTGACGTGGAAATCGATGCGTACTCGTTGCACATCGACCCTGGCGTGCCCTTAGAAAAGATGATAGAAAAAGGCATATCTCCCCCGCAGGGTGATGCTGAATACGAAAAAGAGCAGTACCTGCTTGCTTACAACATGCTCACCGAAGCAGGATACACCGCCGTAGGTCACGACCGCTACAGCCGCAACGAATGGCACATGCGCGAAAACTGCCTAAACGGTTGGCCCTGGGGCGGTATCCTCACCACGGGCGCGGGCTGCTTTATGGGTTACCTGCAACGTTTCTCTTACTCGAACCTAGACGACATCCACGAGTACATGGCAACAGTTAAAGCTGGCAAGCTTCCGATTCAGCGTCTTTCAGAATCCAGCGACGACGATATGATGCGCCGCGAAATGAGCCGCCTGTACCTGCGCTTACCCGTAAGCAAACAAGAGTTCATGGAGAAATTTGGCAAACTCCCAGAAGACGTCTTCCCAACACAGCTCAAGAACCTGCAAGAAAAAGGCTTAATCGAAATCGACGACAAAGAAGTCCGCATAACCAAACTCGGCGGCGTCTGGAAAGCCAACATCGCCTGGGAATTCGCACCCCGGCAATCCTAACCTTCCCCTTCTCTTTCTTTTGTTTTCTTTTTACCTTCTTTGTTTTGTGATTAACCCAGCCCAGTTTAGGTTGGTTGCTGTTTTTAGAAGGTTAGAGAAAAAATGAAAAAGAGGAAAGGTGATGGTTTTTGTTGCTTATGTTCTTGGTGATAGACCGTACCAAGTCATTACTTTTGCAATGATTGGTCCGAGTATGCCCAAGATTAGCATTGGCAACATTGTTAGGAATGCCGCGTTTAGTGGGTCGCCTGCAGTCATCCATGCTGAGTTTGCAACTGTGATGTTGAATACAAATTGCAGTACACCTACGACTAGTGAAGCGGTTAGACCTGCGCCTAGCATGCGTTTGAAGCTGTATGAGCCATTGTTCAATGCGCCTGAAACGTATCCCACGAGTATTCCCCCGACAATATAGTTTCCTATGAAGCTTGGGTCAGCGTACAGGTTGTATGTGTATTGGATGCCAAAGTCGCGAAGGCTGATGAAGATGTTGTAGCCAGCCATTCCCAAGTAGTACAGTGTACCCAATAGGAATCCTGCGCAGCCGCCTGCCCATCTGTTCCAGACCAAACCCAGAAGCAGTGGAACGGCGAACATAACAATCTGAGCAAAGCCGTGTGTGAAGATTACAGTGATGAATGCGAAATCAGAGCCAGGGTCGCCTGTCATCATGTTTGGTGGTGGGAACCATGAGTCCAATGCCGGTCGAAGAATGGCGGGGAAAGCAACGATGATTAATCCGATAACAACTGGTATTACTAGACCGTAACCGATGTCTTTAATTTTGAAACTTTCTGTTTCCAAGGTTTATCACTCTTGATTCTTCTATTACATTTGGGCGCGTTTATAAATTTAATCCTTGTTTTACGCTTAGCCGCTGCCGTAAAGCCAAAAAACTATCTTTTTTTCTGTTCTAAAACGCTTTAGAGCCTGCGCAAAGACGCTGTTTTTCTTTTGGACTGCAGAAAAGCTGGTTTAAACTGTGGGAAAGTGTTTACAAAAAAGGAAAAGAGGGGGCGGATTATTCTCCGCGTAGTGCTGCTTTTGCCATGAGCACGTTCTTTCGTAGGTCGATTCTTGCTGGGCAAACGAATGTGCAGTGTCCGCATCCTGTGCAGTAGTCGGGGTTGAGCTTTAGCAGAGTGTCGAAGTCTTGTTTTTCGAAGGCGTTCTTGATGAGTATGGGGCTAAGTTTGTGGCAGCAGACGCGCATACATGCACCACATTGGATACATGGGTATTCGGTGACTTCGGTGAATTGCTTGGCTGCTGGTAGCTTGGGTTCCTTGGTTTCAGTGGTGGGTTTGAGCTTGCCAATCTTATCCAGTTTAGGCGAGACTAAGTTCATGATAAGCAACGCAACTATAGAGCCTCCAAAGAAGTTCGCGTATGTCTGCAACAGTATGGTAATCACAGCTAAGCCCACACCAAACAGAATCTGTCCTGCGTACGTTATGGGCGTGCTCGCTGGGTCAGTTGCCATGAAGAACGCTAAGAATATGGAGCTTCCGATGAACAAGTGGAAGAGAATTCTTAGCAGTGGGTCACCACCCAAGGCGAAGCTGAATATGGCTGCAAGTATGGCTGTGGTAGCTAAGAACGAAATGGTGATTCTCCATTTGATGTATCGACGTGCAACTGCAAACAGCGCTAAACCAACAATTATCACGGCTATGCTTGAAGCTCCACCTGCCCATCCGTGGAACTTGTCCAAGACCATGGTGTTGATTATGTCAGTGGTTGTGGTTACATCTGGAAGTGCCAGCATAGGATTAGCAAAGCATGTTTGGATGTAGCTTGCAAATGGTGCAAAGCCGTTTTCGTTAATGATTTCATAGCCGATGGGTCCTGCCAAGGCGGGTACGCCTAGCATGCCGGTTTTGAGGTGGTCAGCAGCGATGAATACAGTGTCGAGTAGTGGCAAAAGGACAAGGAATTTTGCTGCGGCTGCGGGGTTTACTGGTTTCCTACCTGATCCGCCTAGAACTTTCTTGAAAACAACTAAACCGATTGTGGTTATGAGTGCGACAAAAACGAATGCGCCAGGAGCTTCGATTGGGAGCTGTACGCCAGAGTTCATTGCGGGAACGCCATACGAGTATGAAAGAGCAACAATCATACCGAAGACTGCTGATGACATGGTATTCTTTTGGCTGTCAGCGGCTATCTTGTTCAAGAAAAAGTCAAGTCCAACAGCGATTCCTACAGCGATAGCGCATGAGAGTGCAACTGTAAGTCCCAAGTTCCAACCTGAAGGTGTAGTTATCATGGCTTCTGTGCCAACACCAGACCACAGGATGGAAGTAACAATAGCAATTACAAGGAGTGCGACGAAGGTGTACATCATTAGTTTGTCTTTTGTCATGTATGAGTATTCTTTTGGTTTTGACATCTTTACCTTAAATCTCCTTTTATGGAAATCTTAAAGAGGTCTATGACGTTACGTTTATAAGACTTTCTAATGGTATTCGCAGCTGCTTCAGTAATTTTGCAATTCTGGGTTTTTTGTTGTTTGATGTGAACATGAAAATGCTAAACTCTTTTTTAGGCGGCGTCGTTGCAGATGTCTTTTTGCCGTGTTTGCTGGGGTTGTTTTTGGCTGTTTAGTGTGTGGATTTTTGATTCTTTTTTGGGTGCATTGTTTGGCTTGGTTTTTTAGTGGTTGATGTCGGATTTTTAAGCGGAAATCTTATATCGCAAAGTCGCTTTTTATCAACGAAGTGAATTTGATGGCTAACGCAATGCCTAGTACAAAGGCGCCACTGTTCATGGTGACTTGGCGCTGTACCCGACGATGTGTCGGCAGTTGTTTGTATTGTAGTTACACTCCTGAATATGCAAAGGACTACGAGTTGGACACGAAAGCAGCAAAAAAGATGGTGGATGAAATCCATGAGTTTGGTTCTCCATGGTTTGGGATAAGCGGGGGCGAACCTCTTGTTCGAGAGGACATCTTTGACGTTATTGCTTATGCCAAAAAGGAGTACGGCATGGAAGTAAGCCTTATCACAAGTGGTTTTGCTTTTGACCAAGACCGCCTAGACAAGCTGGTAAAGCATGAAGTTCACACTGCTGTTAGCGTAGACGGAACCCGCGAATCCAATGACATCATCAGACGCAAAGGCAGCTACGACAAAGCAATTCACGCCATGGAAAAACTTTCTGAAAACGGCATCTTGGACTGTGTAGTAACCACGATGACCAAATACAACATCAAAGACATGGCACACCCCGCAGCTCTTGGAGAAAAATACAACGCCCGCATGGTCGTCTACCACAACCTTGTTCCCGTAGGCAGAGCAGGCAGCAACATGCCTGACCTAGCACCCACCGCAGACGAATACGAAGAAGCATTCAACGAAATCTACGACCTACAAGTAAAACTCGCAAACAAAGTCAAAATCAACGTGTACGCACCCTTCTACGCCCGCATCGTACGCCAACGCAACCCCGTAGACTTCTGGGACTGGTTCCAAAACGGTTTCCTAGGAAGATGCACCATAGGCGGCAACTATATCAGCGTAACAGAAAACGGCGACTACCGAAGCTGCGGCTTCCACGAAGGCTACCGCTTAGGCAACGTCAAAGATAAAAAACTAACCACCGCCTGGAACGAACTCCAACAAAGCGACCTACACCTCAAACTACGCGACAAAACCAACATCAAAGGCCGATGCGGAGTCTGCGAGTACCGCGAAATCTGCGGCGGCTGCCGAACCCGCGCTGAATACTACACTGGTGACCTCTTCGAATCCGACCCAGCATGCAACTACATACCCAAAGTTCTGCGAGACAACCCCAACTACCTCAACGAACTCAAAGAACAACAAAAAGCCTAACCTCCCTCCTTCTCTTTCTTTTCTTTCCTTTTCATTCTAAACCTAAATTTTACACCTACCCCCTGAACCCCTTGCCTAAAACCTTTCAAAACGCACTCCAAAACCACAGACACCAACCTATTTGCCGTCTATTAGGCTTCAAATTTTAATTGTATGCAGAAAAGGGGGGAGGGGGGTCTGCTTTGTGTGGGTTTGCTGTTGGGTTTTGGTTTGGGTGTGGGGATAGAAGCGTTCTTATTTTGGGGTGTGGTTGTCGTTTGTTGGAGTTGTTTGGGTGCCTGTTATATTTGTTATTGGGACTGCTGGTTCGGGTAAGTCTTTGTTTACGGCGGCTTTTAGTGATTGGCTTAAGATGAATAAGCAAGATGTTGCGACGGTGAATTTGGATCCAGGGGCTTTGCGTTTGCCGTATTCGCCTGATGTTGATGTGCGCAACTATGTGGATGCGACAGATATTATGGAAAGGTATGGTTTGGGTCCTAATGGTGCGGCGGTTATGGCGGCTGATCTTATTGCGGATGAGATTGAGAATATTACGCGGGATGTTGATGAGGCGCATGCGGATTTGACTATTGTGGATACTCCGGGGCAGATGGAGTTGTTTGCGTTTCGCGCTTCAGGACCCTACATCGTCAACGAACTCACGCGGGAGCCTAAGGCGTTGTTGTATTTGTTTGACGCGGTTTTTAGCAGTAACCCGCTTAATTACGTGAGCAACATGTT
Organism: Candidatus Bathyarchaeota archaeon; assembly: GCA_026014465.1. NCBI lineage: Archaea > Thermoproteati > Candidatus Bathyarchaeota > Candidatus Bathyarchaeota archaeon. Next base: position 121,964 of record JAOZID010000004.1, read on the forward strand.
CCTGTCTGCTGCGGTGTATAACCGTTTCTTCCAGCCCCAACTGCACCTGCTAAGCAAAACCGACCTGCTACCCAAAAAAGACTCCTCCCAAATCGTCGAATGGTCAGGCAACCCCCGCGCCCTTGAAGACGCCATAGAAGCCAAACTTGAAGACACCCACAGAATCTTTAGCCACAACATGATGCACGCAATCAAACAGCTAGGCCTACAATTCCATCTAACGCCCATATCTGCAAAATCTCAAAATGGCTTCACCGCCGCCAACACCATACTAGAACGCATACTAATGCAAGGAGAAAAATACACCACTTAACGTGGTTTAATGTGGCTTTTTTTCGCCGTTGAGCAGTGACCATGCGGCTGCGAATGCGCCTCGTTTGGCTTTTAGCAGGCTATCTGGGGAACCGGCGATGACGACTACGTCGTTGTTTTGGGGTTCAAACTCGTGCATTATCTGGTTTGTAGCCTGCGGGAACTGTTCTTCGATGTTTTCGCTAACTGATTCGATGCTTAAGTGACCGTTGCGCGAAACAATAACGATAGCTCGTCTAGCTCCTGCGACGATGGCTGCGTCGCGTTGGTCAATGCCTGAGCCTACTTTGACTCCGCAGTTTTTAACCAAAAACGCGAAGTTAAACTCGGATGTTGCCAACTCGTTGTTTTCGATGGCTAAACGCCGCGGGAATGCTTCTTCAAATTCGTTCCACGTTTCTTTGCCTTTCTTGGTTAACGCGCAGCCCTCTTTTGAAGTTGTAACTAACCCCGCATCCTGCAACCTGCTAATAATCGTGCGAATCGCCCCTTCCCCAACATGCAGCTTCTCTGCTAGCTTATTGCGGCCCAACGTTTTTTGTGACAACAGCTCTAAACTGTAAAACAAATGAAAGACCGTAAATGTCGTCTTGGGACCGGGCGCTTTAGTTTCCGCTAACTTTGAAATGTATGTTTTCAGCTTGCAGGTCATGGATGTTCATCCACTATTAGCTGGACTTATTATAATTAATTTGTGCCCCAAAATGCAGATAAAACTGCCTATTTTTGGTTAAGTTTGGGTGCAAGCTGTTCAACTGCTGTTTTTAGTTTGTCCCATTCTTCTAGGTTGCGGACGCCAAACTTGTTTTTGCGTTTCCATTGTCCGTTGCGGTTTTGCCACAGGTACATGCCCATCTGCGGTTTGCCGTAGACTTCGAAAACCACGATGGCTTCCCACCACAGGTTGCTCTTGAATATGGTCACATAATCTAAAACCTTGTAGAAATCGCTAATCGGCAGTTTCTCATCTTGCACCTGAGATGGTTCAGTCATAAATCATACCTGCCCTCTAAACCTCAACGCCCAACCATTTAAACCTTAACAAACCCCCCACCAACACCAACGCAACAAAAGCAACCCCCACATTCAAAGTGCCCCAGAATTTAAGCAAAAACGCTTATGCTCCACCGTTTCGCCGCGGCTTTTGCAGGTTAAGGTTTTATTAGCTTCTTTGAGGTAGGGGTTTCTTAACGTGGTGTTATGGAAAACAAGGAGCAGCCAAGTAAGCTCAAGCAGACTTTGAGCCTGTGGGATGCGGTTAACATAAACGTGGGCGCCATCATCGGCGGAGGCATCTTTGTTGTCACAGGCATCTTGGCTGATTACGCGGGTTCCGCGCTGGTTGTTTCTATGGCTCTAGCCGCAGTGGTAGCCCTGTTCACGGCACTAAGCTTTGTTGAACTGGTCTCTTGGAAGCCCCTGGAAGGCGCCGCCTACGCGTATACGTGCCGTTTGGTTTCGCCCTTTGTTGGGTTCCTGACAGGTTGGATGTGGGTTATCGCAAACACGTTTGGGGGTGCGGCGGTTTCGTTGGGGTTTGGTTATTATTTGGCGGTTGCGGTTCCAGGGTTGCCTGCGAATGTGGTCGCGGCTATGCTTTGTTTGGGGTTTACGGCGTTAAATTTTGTGGGCGTGAAGCAGTCTGCGTGGTTAAATAACGTGTTTGTTTTGGTGAAGCTGGCTGTTCTGGGGTTTTTTGTGGGTTTTGGGCTTCTTTTTGTGAAAGCCGAAAATTTTGTGCCCTTTGAACCTTTTAGCGGCGGCATGCTGCTGGGGATGTGCTTTATCTTCTTTGCCTTTGGCGGATTTCCCCGCGTAGCCGTTCTAGCCGAAGAAGTCAAAGACGCCAAACGCAACGTTCCCCGCGCAATTTTGATTTCCCTGCTAATCTGCGCCTTAGTCTACGTAGTGGTGGGCGCTGTAGCCGTGGGTTTGGTTGGTCCATCGGTTCTGGCTTCCTCCAACGCGCCTCTAACGGTTGCCATGAGCGGTTCAGGAAACCCCTTTGCAGTTCAGGTCTTAGCAATCGGCGGCTCTGTTGCCACGGCTAGTGTTTTGCTGGCGGCGGTTCTTGGGGTCTCACGCGTAGCGTTTTCCATGGCGCGAAACCACGACATGCCCGCTGCTTTAGGACGAGTACATCCAAGGTTTGGAACGCCCTACATAGCAATTCTGGTCATCGGCTTGGTTATGGCAACAGTGGTTTTGTTCGCCGACTTAGCCAGCGTAATCGCCGTAAGCACCTTTGGACTCCTGTTTAGCTACGTCTGCGCAAACACCTCTGCCCTCCGCCTCAAAAAACAAAAACGCCTATACCCCAAAGCCATCTCCGTAATCGGGCTAATTCTAAGTCTCATGCTCATGACCTTTATCTTCTTTGCAACCCCCACCTCATGGCTCACCAGCATGCTCTTTCTTGCCGTTGGCATCGTAATTTACAAAATCAAAAGCCATCTTAGCCCACAACCTGCGCAGTGCCCCACATAAGAGACCGCGGCGAACCCCCGAGTTTAAGAATCTGCTGTTGAGGGGTTTTAGGCGCTGATTTTTGGTGGGGGTTTTAGTCGTTTGCCTAGTTTGATGCGTAGGGCTATGCGGTAGAGTTTGCGTAGGGATTTGACGAGTTGTTCTATGGTGAGTTCGGTGGTGTAGATGAGGGGGATTTGTTCGTGTTGGGCGATTTGGATGGTGGTTTGGTCGGGTTTTTCTTTGTGGAAGACGACGACGCGGGGTTTTAGGTTGCTGACTTTGACTATCATCATGGCTAGGCTGGGGTTTTCGACGTTGGTGAAGATTAAGGCGCGTTCGGTGCTTGCGCCTAGTAGCTGCGTGTATTCTTGTCCGCTAAATGCTTCTACGGCTTTTTGGCTATCCACGACAGTGTAGCCTTGGATTTCTTTTACGTACCTGTCTGTGTCTGCTATGATTTCGCCGTTTATGGCTTTGCATAGGTGTTCGACGCGTACGGGGATGGGGAATTCGCGCAAATCTACAATTGCCATGCTTGGGGAGCTGGTTAGTTTTTCGAATTCGCGTATGAAGCGGCTGCCTCTTTCTTGGTCAAGCTGCAGTAGTCCCAGGACGAATCGGCGTATGAATTTGGCGCCTGGGCTTTTTCTTCTGCCGCTTTCATAGTCGCTTATAACGCTGGCGGAGAGCTGCATCTTCTCGCTAAGGCTTATCTGCGAAACCGCAAACAACTCACGCCACTTACGCATAGTCGCCCCTGGCTTACTCGACAAAATAACCTCGCCTGCAATTCTTCTACCCAGAACCTCGCGAACACTTGGCGACTCAGACACAGCTAAACCCCCTTTAACCTCCACATCCCAGATTAGCTATAAAACTATACCGCTTCCCCAACCCCGCAGTGAATGCGTTGTTCTTTTAGTGTAGAACGGGGAACAGCAAAGGTTATAGGCACAGTTTTAGAACTCAAAGGCGGTGTCGTTTCGTGTCGTTTAAGCAGCAAATGGAAGCAGCCTCAAAAACCAAGCAATCCAGCATCGTCCTCGCATTAGATTTTCCTTACCAACCCCCTTCACAGCGCGCTGACCTGTTGCAGAAAGCGTTGGGTCTTCTTGAAGCGGTTAACCCGCACATTTGCGCTGTGAAAATCAATCATCACCTTACTTTGCCGCTGGGTTTGTTTGATGGCATCCAAAAAATTGTCTCTGCTGCCCACAGCTACGGATTGCCCGCGATTATGGATTGCAAAGCAAACGACATAGGCGCAACCAACACGGTCATTGCCAAGTACTATTTTGAAGCAGGCTTTGACGTGCTTATTGCTAACCCGTTCATCGGCTGGGAAGAAGGCTTAAAACCCATATTCGACGAAGCAAACGCGCAGAACCGCGGCGTTATCTTGCTAACGTACATGAGCCACAAAGGCGCCAGTCAAGGCTACGGACAAACCATACAACCCCAAGAAACAAACTCCGCGACCAAACAGTACCTCTCTTTTGCGCGGGCTGCCCTTGAGTATGGCGCTTCGGGTGCTGTGGTAGGCGCTACAGTTCCAGAGAAAATCCGCGAAATCCACAAGGTACTCCAAGATACGGTGCCGATTTACTCTCCAGGCGTGGGCGCTCAAGGCGGAGCGGCTTTGGCGGCAGTTGAGGCGGGGGCGCGTTACTTAATTATTGGACGCGAAATTACAAATTCGCAAAACCCCGAAGAGTCCGCGCGTAAACTCAAAAATTCGCTGCTTTAACTTGCCGTGTTGGCTTGTTAAAATGAGAACATGAAAAGTGGGGTGTGTTTGTTGGGTTATCGGGTGCGTCCGCTGTTTTTTTCCCAGAGCTCTTTTTTGAGCAGGTCTCTTACTGAGGAGCGTATGACGCTGCTTCGGCTGGGGTACATGTTGGAGCGTACGAGTTCATCTAGTCCTTCTAGGTAGGCTTCGGGTAATAGTACAGTTACAAGCTTCATTTTTTCAAGTCCCCTCTAACATGTTACGTGTATATGCATGTGGCAAATATAAGAGTTCCCAAATCGGCTGCAGAAGCGAAAATGTTATCTTCAGAATCCAAATAAAAAGACAACTGTAAGGAGAACAAAACCTTGGATGACGAAAACTACGCCTACGTGCTGGTAGCCGACCCAAAATACTGGAAGCGCCTTTGGGAAACCACCCAAAACGGCAAAAACACTCACGCGTTCGTACGCAAAAACCAAGTCGGACCAACCAACGCAAAAAAGCTCCTGTTTTACCTTAACAAACCCGTACGCTCCGTTTGGGGCGTCGCTGATTTCTTGGACCGCTCCGTGGCTGACTGCAAAAGCATCTGGGCAAGCTACGGCGAACAAACCTGCTTTGAAACCTTCGACGAATACCAAGCCTTTATGGCAGGGCGTCCTGTCGCAACTTTTGTGCGTTTCACGAACCTGCAAAAAATAGCAAATCCAAAATCTCCCAAAACCGTCAATGAGCTTTTGGGTTCGCCTAAACGGTTCATGGGCAGATACGTCACCCAAGAAGTTGCAGAGCAGCTAACCACTTGAAAACAGCGTTTAAATCCTTGGTTTGCACCTTATAGTTGCGAGCGTGAAAAACTGATGTTTCGTGTCAGAGTCAATAAAATCGAGTCAACCCGTGACGTAGATGGTAACATGGGAAAACGTATAGAGTTGGTTGAGGAACGTGAGATTCAGGGGTCAGGTTTTGTTATGCGTCCTCAAACTGACGAAGCCAAGATGGTGCAAGATGTCCTTCAAGCCTTGCAGCAGCAGATGCCCATGTTCCCCCAACGCCAACAAATGGCCATGCCCAAAATCCTTCTGTTCCTAACAGAACAAGAATACGACAGCCTAGGCATCGAATTCGACGTCAACCAAATCTACGAAGTCAAACTCGCAGACCAAGGCATAAAATTCACCAAAGTCTCCTAAACCCCCATTTCCACACGTTTTCTTTTAGCCAAACAAGCTGGTAGTGTACAGATTGAAGGTGCGGGCACACGTATTTGTAAGCGGCAGGGTACAGGGAGTGTTTTTCAGGTCATCCACCCGAACGCAAGCTTACGAGTTAGGCGTAAACGGTTGGGTTCGTAATCTGCCCGACGACCGCGTCGAAGCCGTTTTTGAGGGCGAACAAGAAGCCGTAAACAAACTCGTTGATTTTTGCAGGCATGGACCACCCCGCGCCAAAGTCACCAACGTCGACGTGACATGGGAAACCTACACAGGCGAATTCATACATTTTGGGCTAGGCTAAACCCGTTACGGCGTTGGGAAAAGGGTAAATTAGGTAGGGCTTCCTTGTTTGGTGTGGTTGCTATGAAGGTTCTTGGTTTAGTGGGCAGTCCCCGAAAGGGTGGCAACACGGATTTGCTTGTTGATGCGGTTTTGTTTGGCGCAGGCGCAGCTGGCGGCGTGGTGGAGAAGCTGTATTTGTATGATGCAAAGATTATGCCCTGCGTAGACTGCCGAGCATGCAAAACAGGGGGTTTCAAATGCGTTTTGGGTGATTCTATGCAGCAGCTTTACGGCAAACTTGAAGACGCAGACGTTTTGGTTTTTGGGACGCCGCTGTACTGGTATGGACCTACCGCGCAGATGAAACTGTTCTTGGATAGGCTGCGACCCTACATAGCCTCAGGGAAACTAGAGGGCAAAAAAGCTGTTCTAATTGTTCCGTCGCAGGAGGGCGCGGATGCCTGCCGCTCAACCGTGGGCATGTTCGAGGCTTCGTTCAAGTATCTTGGCGTAGACTTGGTGGGTAAACTGTTGCCTACCGCGTATGAAAAGGCGGAGATAAAAAAGCAGCCTGACACGCTAACCCAAGCCTTTGAGCTGGGCAAAACCCTGTAGCTACTTTTTCTTGTAGACGCGAAAGTGGCTGTCGCGTCCTGCGCTGATGTATTCGCCGCCTGCCCCTCGAACGGTAGACGCGATTTTTCCAAAGTTGCCTGAACCCAAAAACTGCTTAGGCTTAATCATGACGTAGTCGCCTTTGTCCTCGAAATCAAGCAAGCTGTCAACTTCTTCAGAAAACATCATGCGAACATCCTCCACCGTCTGCACGTTATCTCCTGAAGGCGCACTGGCTGGTGTTGCTGCTGGGGGCGGGGTTGGCGCGGCGGGTCGGGGTTCAGGAGCAGGGGCACGCGCAGGTGCAGGTGCAGGTGTGGGGGCTGGTTTGGGGGGTGCGGCGGGTTTTGCTGTGGGTTTTGGGGCGGTGATTTGTCCTGCCGCGAGGGACTGCATGCTTTTAGAAATTGTTTTCATGTCCTTGGAAACATCTTTCAAAACTGTGAGAAGTTCATCAAATTTTTCTACAAGCTGGCTCAGCTTTTCTTGGTCGGCGCTCATCAGTACCATCTCAACTTAAACTCTAAAGTACTTAAGGCGCAATCTAATTATTTGAAATTTGCCATCAACCCGCTGGCAAACAGTTAGAGTGTGACTTATTGTTTGAAATCGACGGAAGCCAAAAAAGCGGCAGCGGAACCATTCTGCGATTAGCAGTTGCGTTAGCCGCCATAAAAGCCGAATCCCTGCACTTAACCAACATACGCCAGAGCCGCCCCAAACCTGGGTTAAGACCTCAGCATCTGCAAGCAGTTCTCACAGCAGCAAAACTGTGCAACGCAAAAACCCAAGGCGCGACATTAGACAGCCAAGACCTCCACTTCGAACCCCACGAGCTAAAAGGCGGCAACTTCAACGTGGAAATTGGGACAGCGGGAAGCATACCAATGCTGTTTCTAACCGTACTGCCCATTTGCCTATACACCAAGCAACCCGTAACGCTGCATGTGTGCAAAGGCGGAACCGACACCCGACAAGCCCCAACCATGAACTACCTGCGATATGTGCTTTTGCCCTCGCTTGAACGAATGGGCGTTAAAGCCCAGATAACAGTGCAAAGCTATGGTTACTATCCAAAAGGCATGGGCGAAGCAACGCTCACAGTGAAGCCAGCGGCGACTCTGAAACCTTTTTGCATTGAAGATTTTGGCAAGGTCACAAGTGTTGAGGGCGTTTCGGTCTGCACGTTTCTATCAGACAGGCAAGTTGCACGGCGGCAAGCTGAAGCTGCAGAGCAGTTTCTAGCTCAAAAAGGCTACAAAGCAAACATCCACGTTGTAGATGACACTTCAAACCCCCTGCGACAGAAGGGCAGCTCAATTGCGTTGTGGGCAAAAACCAGCACAGGCGCTCTTATAGGCGCAGACGCCATCGGGGAACTGGGCAAATCCAGCGAACAAGTCGGCAACCAAGCCGCAGAAAAACTATGCACCGAACTTTCCGCAAAAGCAACCGTAGACGACAACTTGGCTGATATGCTAATTCCCTACGTGGCGTTGGCGCAGGGGCATTCAGAGTTTTTGGCTCACAAGGTTTCAGGTCATTTGGATGCTAACCTTTGGCTAGCCGAGAGGATGCTTGGGGTGCGCTTCAACGTTAATAGAGTCCAAACCCTATATAGGGTACAAAAAGTTGGCTAACCTGCATGTTTGAGGAGTCGTTTTCCTTAAAAGTTGCCAGAGTCTACGGCGAAAAAACGTTGACCTTAGCTAACAAGCTAAGCCTCCTTGATAGGGCGCTGCAAATTAGAAAAGACCCCGACGGCAACTTGCACCTTCCTATCAGCCGCGAACCTGACGCCGCAGAGTTAGAGCTTTTGCAGTCCAAGGTGCCCAATTTGGAAGTTGAGCGTAGCAGTTTTAGCGTGAAACCCAAAAAAGACCTCACGTTATCCGAGGCGCTGCAGAACCAGCTTCCAGAGTCGCTGCTAACGTTTGTTCCTCGCGCGTTAGACCAAATCGGTGACATAGCCATCCTCGAACTCCCCGCTGAGCTCGAAGCCTACAAGTCCGTGGTTGGCGAAGCCGTCTTGCAGGTTCACAAAAACATCCATGTCGTTCTTGCAAAAGCAGGTGCAATTAGCGGAACCTACCGCATACGCGACTACGAATTCTTGGCAGGCGAAAACCGAACCCGCACCCTCTACAAAGAATACGACTGCACCTACCACGTCGATGTAGCAAAAGCCTACTTTAGCCCCCGACTATCCAACGAGCACTCAAGAGTCGCCGCCCTCACACGGCAAAACGAAACCATCGCAGACCTCTTCGCAGGCGTAGGACCCTTCGCTGTTCCCATCGCAAAGAATAACCCAACCGCCACCGTCTACGCCATAGACATAAACGCCGAAGCCATCGCGCTCCTACACGAAAACATCAAACTTAACCACGTAGAAAACCAAATCCGCCCCCTCGTAGGAGACGCCAGACAAATAGTCCACGAGAAGCTTCGCGGCGTAGCTGATAGGGTGATTATGAATCTGCCTGAAAGCGCCAACGAATTTGTTGGTGTAGCCTGCGACGCCGTTAAGCCCTCAGGCGGTATTGTTCACTTTTACGGGTTCGTGCGCAAGCCTGACACGTTAGAAGACTTCCAGAATCGTTTTGTTCAAGCCGTAAAAGCAGCAGGCAGAAAACTCGTCGCCTTTGAGCATGCCAAGACCGTGCGTGAAACTGCCCCCTACGAATGCCAAGCTGTCCTTGACGCCCAAATCCACTAAGCCCTGACGGTTAACGTGATTTTTGCTTGCTGCTTTGGGTTTTGTAGTTTTTTGGCGAGTTCGCGCGAGAGGTCGTTGGCGGCTTTGTCGGCGTTGATGGCTAGGGTGCGCTCGGAGGTGAAGAGGCTTTTGCGTATGACCATCTCGTTGGGGTGGGTTAGGCTAAGTTGTGGGGAGCCCTGCGCTTGTAGTTGTTCTGTGAGGTTGCCTACTTGGATTTGCACGGTAAGTTTGGCTTGGGGACTGCGTAGTAGCTCTTTGAATTCTGTGCTCAAATCAGCTGCGCCCTTATCTGCTGACACGACAAGTATGCAGTCGCCCTGCCACGTCAAATCCGCTTCTTTAGTGAACTCTACTGTGGATTTGTGGGTAGCCTGCACCTTTTCATGCCCAAACCCGAAAACAACCTCCACCACTTCATGCACAGGCATTTACTCTGAAACCTCAATTGAATCCACTTTACCATCCCCGTCCAAATCAAAACCGTGAATAACCACTGCGAAGCTGTCTGCGTCACGGTAGTTCTTTAGCGTTTTTTCCCAGAACTTTGTCAACGCCAAAACACACGCTTTAGTTCCAACCGCCTTGTTTCCAGCCAAAACCATTATGCTCTTGTGGTCATCCCACGGATTAGGAATCTTGGCTATTAACCCTGCTGAGTCAACCGTGAAAACCCGCTGTGTTTTCTTGGAAACCAAGCCGCCAAACAAAAACCCCTGCTCTGAAGACTGCATATTAAACTGCACAGGCAAAAACCCGTTAAGCTCCTGCGTTAGCAAATTCGTGCCTGGACCCCCAACCAAAATCAAATTGTTCTTCTCCTCCTTCTCCGCCTTCATATCCACATCCAACCTAACGGCGAAATCTTCTGGAACCTTACTGAACTGCCCCAAAAACAATGCAAGATGCGCCGCGTAGTGACCGTCTCGGGCGCTGGTTTTGAAAGGTCCATGAGGCGTTGGGCTGCCGACAACGATTTTTGCATCCAAAGCACCGTTCTCGTCAATGAATTCTTTAAAGAAGCTGTGTATTTGCTTGTTTGCTCCCAGAAATGACTGCCGCTGCATTTTGGTGTAGCCGCCGGGAAGTTCTATGCCAAACGCGGGGGAAACGGTGCGGTAGTACTTGGCGGTTGCGCCTTTGCGTTTCTCTTCGTGCTCCACAACTATGGCGCCTGCTTCTGCAAGTTTTTTTATGTGGTAGTACACTTTTTGTTCGTGGATGTCTAGTTTGCGGGCGATTTCCAGTGGGTACATGGCTTCTTTGTTGAGGAGTTTTAGGATTTTCCAGCTTAACTTGTCAAGAATCATTTTCAGGTCTTGGGGGTTTTGCATGACGCTGATTTCTTTAACCTTTTGTACGGCGCCTTCTTCTTGCAAAAGCAGTTTCTTGCTCACAGCAGTTCCCAAAACATAAGGCATCTCACCGTTATTAATAATTTTGTTATGGTTGCAGTATTCTTCCAGCCAGGCTCTAAACGGGGAAAACCCTTAAAACAAAAATTATAACAGTCCCCAAAAATATGCGCCTTTTCTTTGAAAACTCCATGAACAACACGAAAACTGCTAAAACTTTTTTTGTAAGTAACAATCCTTCTCCTAACAACACTTAATAGCAGTTTTCCCCACACCAAAACGGTAGACAAGGAGACAACAGGCTAATGTGTGGAATCTTTGGTTGCATAATCAAAAACGGCGATGTATCACCTATAATTCATGCTTCTCTTAAACGTCTGGAATACCGCGGGTATGACTCGGTAGGCATATCCACCATCTATAACGGGGAGGTAGTCACTAAAAAAGACCAGGGAAAAATTGATGAAGTTCACAAACTTCTCAACTTGGACAGTTTGTCTGGTTCTGTTGGCATTGGACACACCCGTTGGGCAACTCACGGCGCACCACTAAAAGTTAATTCTCACCCTCACAGCGACTGCACGGGTCAGATAACCGTGGTTCACAACGGCATTATAGAAAACTTTGATGAACTAAAAACGGAGTTGGAAAACCGTGGGCACACGTTTGTTTCCAAAACCGACACCGAAGTTATTCCTCACCTTATCGAAGATATTTTCAAAATTAACCCTGACTTTGACCTTACCCAAGCCGTTTTAGAAGCAGTCAAAAAACTTGAAGGCTCCTACGCCGTCGCTGTCATATACTCCAAAGAACCCGACAAAATCGTTTGCGCCCGAAACGAAAGCCCCCTTGTCATCGGCGTAGGCGAAGATGCGCTGTACTGTGCTTCTGATCTTACCGCGTTTTTGCCCCTAACCAATCAAGCCCTACTGATAAACGACAAAGAACTTGTCATACTCAAAGCTGACGGGTATGAAATCCGAAAAATCCAAGACAACAGCGTCGTAGAGCGCAAACCAAAACTCATCGACTGGACCCCTGAAATGGCAGTCAAACAAGGCTATCCCCACTTCATGATAAAAGAAATCCACGAACAACCCGCCACCCTAAGAAACACCCTGCGAGCCCAAGAACACTACCTTGATTTGCTCTCAACTTTTCTTGACCGCGCCAACGAAGTCTTCCTAGTCGCTTGCGGCACCAGCTACCACGCTTGCCTTGCAGCATCTTACATGTTCTCCAAACTCGCGTTCCTGCCAACATTCCCAGTTTACGCCTCAGAATTCGTAGAACAACACGGCAAATCCGTAAACATCGACAGCACCATCCTAGCTGTTAGCCAATCAGGAGAAACCGCCGACCTGCTAGGTGCAGTTACTTGTTCACAGCAACGCGCCGCTACCATCTTGGGTTTGACAAACACGGTTGGTTCGACTTTGACGCGGGTTGCGCGTGTGTATATTGGGCAGCAGTCAGGTCCCGAGATTGGAGTTGCCGCGACCAAGACTTTTACGTCGCAGCTTTCCGTTCTAGCACAGCTAGCCCTGTACTTATCTACCAAACGAGGAAAAGTCTCCCAAGACGAAATGGACTACCTCAAAGAAGAACTCGACCACCTGCCCGACATAGTAGACACCATAATCAACACGCAAGAAGAAAAAGTCAAACAACTCGCCAAAAAATACCGCGACGCCAAAATCTTCTTCTTCTTAGGACGCGGCGTCAACACCGCAACCGCCTTTGAAGGCAGACTCAAACTCATGGAAATCGCCTATATCCCCTCCATAGCGTTCCCCGCAGGCGAGAGCAAACACGGACCCATAAGCCTTATCGAACCTGGGTTCCCCGTGATTTTCATATGCCCCAAAGCAGGCCAAACCCACAAGACCCTAATTGGCAACATCATGGAGATGAAAGCCCGTGGCGCCTCGATAATTTCCATAATCGAAGAGGGCGATGAAGAAGTCAAAAAACTCTCAGATGACTACATTGAGGTTCCCTGCGGTGTCCCCGAGGTTTTGTCGCCGATTCCGTTTGTAATTCCCCTGCAGCTTTTAGCCTACTTCATGGCGTTAGAACGCGGAGTAAACCCTGACACTCCCCGAAACTTGGCAAAATCAGTCACTGTCAAGTAATCTTCGCCTCTCTTTTTTGTTTGTTTAGCTTTATATTTTATGCCACGAAAGGTTGTGTGGGTATTTGGTTTGGAGGCTTCGCATTGGGAGAGACTTGTAGATAGCTTAGTGAAGCAAAAGTTACTGCGTACCCCCCAAGTAATCCGTGCTCTGCAGGCAATACCGCGCGGGCAATTCTTACCTGATGACCTGCAAAAACACGAAGCCACAGACACCCCCCTATCCATAGGGTCGGGACAAACAATTTCTGCGCCTCACATGGTCGCTATAATGGATGAAGCTTTAGATTTGAAGACGGGGCACAAGGTTTTGGAGGTCGGCGCAGGTTCAGGCTGGCACGCCGCAACAGTTGCCCACATCATAGCGCCTCCCGCAGCGCCCCGCAGCGAATGGGGACACGTCTACACCGTAGAAATCGTGACGTCCCTAGCAAAAAACGCAAGGCGCAACATCCGCGAAGCAGGCTACGGCGACCGCATAACCATCATAAGCGGCGATGGCTCCTTGGGATACAAACAAAAGGCGCCCTTTGACCGCATCTTAGTTACTGCCGCAGCGCCCCGCATCCCAGAGCCTTTACTTGACCAACTAAAACCCCACGGCATCCTCGTCGCCCCTGTAGGCAAACTATCCCTGTTCCAGTACCTCATGAAAATAACCAAGCTCCCAGACGGAAAAACCGCAGAAGAAAACCTAGGCGGCGTAGCCTTCGTGCCCCTAACAGGCAAATTCGGACACAAACTCTAACCTAGCGGGTTAGCCAAACCATTTCTCCAACGTGGTCTTGCTTTTCTGTTTCTGGGCGCCTGCTTGCATTTTCTGCAAAATCCTGCGTACGCGTTCTTCGCTAAAATCTTTTTGTTTGCACAGAAACTCTACAATGCCCTCTGTGTCGGGGCTGCGCCACTGCAGCGTGTAGTCGTCGGTGGTTTCTGGGTGCTTGAAGACTTCGCGGATTTCTTGGGGCGAATTTTTGAACTCTGCGTTTTTGATGTACGGCAAAGCAGCTTCTATATTGCCATGTTGTTTGATGAGTTTTAACGCGGTTTTAGGTCCTAGTCCCTTGATGCCGTCAGGGTTAAAGTCCGTACCCACCAGTATGCCCACATCAATTAGTTGCTCATGGGTTATGTCGCATTCTTTGAGCAGGGTTTTTAGTGTTACCATTTCGGGGACGACTTCGACGTAGACGTTTCGGCGGGGGAGTTTGCGTCTTCCTGAAAGTGTAAGGTTTCTAATGAGTGTGGGTGCGCCAAAGAGCAAGCTGTCGTAGTCTTGGCTGGCGGTGTAGTCCGCTTTACCCTGTTTGGTCATGTACGCGGCTTGGGCTTCCCCTTCACTAGGCGCCTGTACATACGGCAATCCCATCAACTCCAACAGCTTCTTACTCTCCTCTTTCATGTAATCCGTCAATTTGCTGGTTGCCTGAGCAAACTTGCGTGCCGTGACAAAATCTCCTGCGGCTTTAGCTTTCTCAAACTGAGATTTTGCTTCCTCTTTCACCTGCTTGCGCCGCTCAATCTCCTCAGCCTTCAACTTGGGTGGTTTGCCATCAAAAACGTAAACAGGCTTAATCCCCATCTCCACAACACTGCTAGTCCGATAAAACAACCCACTCAAATGGCTAGTGACTTTCCCCGTGCTATCCATCAAAGGCGTCCCGTCAGGCTGACGAATAATCGACAAAAACTGATACAACGTATTATACGCATCAACCGCAATAACCTTACCGCCTAAATCCTGCAGCTTAACAGGAGTTTTCGGAAGCAAATCCCGCAAATTAACACCCAAAACACTACACCACACCACTAAAGCCAAAAACAACCTAAAGAAACTATCGAAAACCCCGCCTCGCCCCGGGCAATTCTTTGGTGCCTGTTTTTTTGTTGTTTATCATAAGGTTAATTAGAGATTTTGTGGGTGGATAATGGTGAGGTTTATGTTTTGTCTTGGAAGGTTTTAGATGAATCTGCTCTTGAGAAAATTAGGGAACAAAAAGAGTTTGAAGACCAAACTGCGAAGAAGCTTACGCCGCTTTTTCAATCAGCAAAGAACCCTCTTATCAAGCTGTATCTGCACAGCATCATCCTAGATACCATGCGGCATTCGGATACTTACCAGATGATTCTTGAACTCAACGACACTGCGCTTGTTGGGCAACAAAGCCAAGCCCTAGGAAAACAAGAACTCACCGCACACATCAACGAAGAAGCCAAAATGCTAAAACAAACACAAGACCTCATCCAAACCACAACCGACCCAAAAATCAAACAACTCCTCCAAAACATCCTAGAAGACGAACAAAAACACCACAAAACCCTAACCAACATCCTCGACATCCTACAAAAAGAATCCAAAGAATGGAACAAATACCTCTATGACCTCATCGAAGGCTTCCCCTAAACCCAACCTTCCCCCCATTATAGCCCTTTCAACAACATCAACTATTTTGCAACCCCCAACCTTGTATTAACCAACCTATTTGCCGTCTATTTGGCTGCTGTTTTTAATTGTATGCAGAAAAGGGGGGAGGGGGGTCTATTTTTGTAGAGCCAGCGGGTCTTTTACTGGATTTCTCCGATGATTGTGACTGGCTTTTGGAGTATTGCTAGTTCTTCTATTTTTTGGGGGTCCATGGTAACGAGGACGACGGTTGCGGGTCCTGCGGATTTGTTGAGGTCTACTTGTGGGTTTTTTGTGGGTTTTAGTTGTCTGCCCACGGCGTAGGCGAGCATTTGGGCTTCGTGGTTGATCCCAAAGGTTCCTACGGGTGCGATGTCGTGGATGTATTTTTTTTGGGTGAGCCAGTTTACGTTTTTCAGGTCGGCGATTTCGTTTTTGACTTGGGCGGGTATGACTTCTGTGCCTACTTTGGGTTTGCCTATGGCTACGAGTAGGTCGCCGGGTTGCGTTTTGTTTATGCGTAGGTTTTCTTCGTTTGCAAATCCCACTACTGTTAAGCCAACGCCTGTTTGGATGGTTTCAAAGTTTTCTTCCGTGTTTTCCATTAGGACTTGGTTTGGGTCTAATCCTAAGCTTAGGGCTTCGTTGCGGATGCCCTCCACCACCTCGCGTCCCACGGGTTCCTTCTCTACGCCTAACGTAACTGAGAGCAGAACTGGAAACGCGCCCGTAGCCACCACATCCATCAACGCCACCCGCCCCAAAAACCTGCCCAGGACTTTGCCCTGCACTTTGATGTGGTCCATGGTTTTGGGTCCAACTGCGCCCGAAGAAGTGGAGCCTACAACTATGGCGTGTCCCGTGGGAACTTTGAGTATGGTAACGTCGCCTCGGCGGGTATATGTTATCTGTGAGGGTTTGACTTGAAATGCTATGGGTCGCAGGAGGGTGCCTACGTTTTCTACGAGGTGCAAGTACATGGTTAGGGCTTGGCGTATGATTTCGCTGCGGTTAAGCTCATGTTTTTCTGCAAGTTTGTCGGCGTCGGCAACAATTTTGTCAGGTAAACGCACATTGATGACCTTCAAGGTAAACACCTATCCTTTAGTGGGCCGGGAAACACTTAATCCTTCCCTCAAAACCCGCGGCAGTGAATAGACACGAAAAAAATCTGGTCGCATAGGCGCCTTTTGGTGCTCTACGCGGAAATGGGCGTTTGTTTGGTTTGTAGAAAGCTGTTTGATTTGACCCCAGACTATGATGTATCGGGTTATCATATTGCTTAAAACCTTGTGGTGTTTTTTACAAATTGTTTATAAGTGAGACCTTTATTTTTGTATGCTATTGGAGAAGGTAGAATGGTATTTAAAAAATGGATAACACTGTCTTTCCTGTGTGCCTTGATGCTGTCTTTAGCTGTCGGTATTGCTGCTGCTGGAACCGCGAGCACTGCTTCTGTTTGGGCTGCTGATGCTTCTGGTACCGTGAAAAACGAATTCAATCCTGGCGAACCTTTGTATCTTTATTGGAGCTGTGCCCCCGATGGTAGCACTGTAGATATTCGGGTTCTTGACGAATCCATGTCTGTTGTTGCTGGTCCTTGGGTTGATCAGCCAATAGCAAATGCGCCAATAGAGATACCTGGCGGCTTTGGCTCGGGCTATTACTTCATTGAAGTCAATGGAGTACGCACTTGGACAATTGCAGTTGGTACAATCTTTGTTGTGCCTGAGGGTATCTTTGGTACACTCTCTGCTGTTGGCGCCGGTTTGGCAGCGTTTGCTACAATAGGCTTAGTTAGGCGAAAACGCAAAAACTAAACCCCTTTCTTTTCTATTTTTTTTATTTAATCAATACTGCCGTTTTGGCGAGTTTGTAGTGATAATTTTATCGGGTAAGCAGGTGCTAATAACCTTCAAGGCAAACACACTACGTGCGTAGTGTTTCAGGAAATGCTTTTAACTCTTCTCTCAAAACCCCTGCAGTGACGAACCTTGCAAAAACCAAACCCCCCCTCTACCTTACAAAACAACTCCACCAGCTGGCTCATCGCCCGCATCGCACTCTTTAGCGCCCTAAGCGGCATAGGCGCACTCATCAAAACCCCAAGCCCCATCCCCACTGTCGCATTCGACTCCACCCCAGGCTTCTTCGCCGCCCTATACTTTGGAGCCGTAGACGGAGCCATAGTCTGCGGACTAGGACACCTCATATCCTCAGCCATAACAGGCTTCCCACTAGGATACTACCACATCCCCATAGCAGTTGGCATGGCCCTAGCCGGCGCCGCCATGGGCTTAATCAACAAGGTGCATCCGAAATGGGGCTTCATACCCGCAGTAGCAGCAGGCATACTAATCAACACCCTCTCAGTCTTCTTCGTAGCCCCCGACCCCGCCATAGGCCTAGCAGGCGCCCTCGCATACATGCCCTTCATCGCTCTGGCAGCAATCTTAAATTCCATCGTCGCAGCACTAGTCTACCTGGGCGTACGAGGGAAACTACAAACTTGAAAACAACCACCAACCCCCCACCATTTCCACCTTCTCCTCTTTCTCAAATCAAAACCAACCGCGACCTCCTACTCTTCCAACTCCCAGACAACAACATCCTAACCATAGCCTGCGACTCCTCAGGCGGCATAGGACCCAAACCCAACGACAAACTCCAAGTCTCAGGCTACATCCTAGGCAAATTCACCGCCAGAGCCGCCCTCATGGAACTTCTCTCCGCAGGCGCCACCCCCGCGTGCATAGTTGATGCTTTGAGTGTGGAAGCTAACCCCACCGGCGAAGACATTTTGCGTGGCATTCGCTATGAAGCAAAACAAGCAGGCTTAGACCCTGACCTTGCCGTTACAGGAAGCACAGAGAAAAATATCCCTGTGGAACAGACCGGTATAGGCGTTACCGCAGTAGGCATTTGCCCTAAAGCCTCTTTGAAAATTGGCGTTTCCAAGCCTGGCGACGTTGTTGTAGCCGTGGGAATTCCAAGCGTAGCCGACGAAGTGCTTAGCGCCGAAAAAGAAGGCAAAACCGCCCAAATCCCAGACGTACTCCAACTCACAAATGCCCCGTTCATCCACGAAATAATCCCCGTAGGCTCAACAGGAACCAACCACGAACTAAAAGCCCTCACAACCGCCTCCAACCTACAATTCAAACTACAACCCCAAACAACAATCGACCTCAACAAATCCGCAGGACCCGCAACCACTCTCCTAACAACACTTCCCAAAGTCAACTTTGAAACCCTAAAAAACCTCACAACCAAACCACTAACCCCCATCGCCCAACTCCTCTAGCTAACTCGCTTTCCCCGCCCAAGTTCTCCCTTATAGTTGGTTTTTGGCTGTTTTTGGTGGTTTTTTGTGGTTGGTTTGTCCCGCTAAACATTTATATGGACTTTTGGTTTAGTGATTGCAGTTTGAGGTATGGGAAGCTGGTTGTTTGGGCTTCGTGTTGCCTTGGGCTGTTTGAGTGTGATTTAGCATGAAGTCTGTTTCGGAGTTGGCTCGGGAGAATTTTTTGCATCTAAAGCCCTGTGTGCATGGGGCGGATGTTTGGGAGGCAGCTAGCAAATCTGGGCTCAAACGCGAGGATATTTTGGATTTTAGTTCCAGCGTGAACCCGTTGGGGCCTTCGCAGAAGGCACTTGATGCGGTGGCGCAAAGTTTTGGGCAGATTCCCATGTACCCTGATTCTGAATCCAAGAACCTGCGAGAAGCCATAGCGGCGCATTACGCGGGGCTGGGTATCGAGAACGTGGTTGTGGGCAATGGTTCCACCGAGCTTATTTACTTGTTTGCCGAGGCATTTTTGCAGCGCGGCGAAATCGCTTTGATTCCTGCACCGTCTTTTGGCGAATACGAAAGCGCAGTACATCGCGCAGGCGGCTCCGTGAAGTACGTGCCGTTGGGCGAGGATTTTTGTGTTGATCCCCGCAGCTTCATCCAGCTAATGAATGACGACGCCGTCAAAGTTGTTTTCCTGTGCAACCCCAATAACCCCACGAGCATTTTGTGTTCGCCTGAGCGGTTGTTGGAGGTGGTGGAGGCAGCTTACGAGCGTGATGTGCTGGTTTTTCTTGACGAAGACTTTTTGGAGTTCGTTGAAAACGAATCTGCCCTGTCTTTGATACCTTACGTGACGCGTTTTTCGAACCTGTTTGTTTTGCGTTCTTTCACTAAGCTTTTTGGCTTAACGGGGCTTAGGGTCGGTTACGGTTTAGCTTGCCAAGAACTTGCGCAGGTTTTGCATAACGCCAAAATCCCCTGGAACCTTAATTGTCTTGGGCAAGTAGCCGCCGTTGCAGCCCTAAACGACCAAGAACACCTAAACCAAACCCTCAAGCTAATCCAAACCCAAAAAACCTACCTGCTACAAGAACTAACCGCATTCAAGGATTTCAAGGTGTATTTGCCTGATGCCAATTTTATCTTCATAGACATCAAGAAAACTGGTTTGACCGCTTCCGAACTCAAACTTAGAATGCTTAGCCATGGCGTTTTAATTCGTGACTGCAGCTCCTTTGCAGGCCTAGATGAATACTACATCCGCATCGCCGTAAAAACCCACAGCGAAAACCTAAAACTAATCAACGCCCTACACAAAACCCTAAACCAGGACTAACTGCCATGTACATCTTTGACTTGTCCTTCTTTGTTGACTCAGCGCTGATTTTCGCTTTAGCATTTCTCATAGACGTGGTTTTCGGTGAGATTCCTGATAACTGGCACCCCACAGTGTGGATGGGCAAAGTCATTGCATGGTTCAAACGTCACCTCAAACACTCTGACCCTGTCATCGAAAAATTCAACGGCATCTTTTTGTGCATAATTTCCATCGCAGTTTTCGCCGCTCCCGTGGCTTTGCTGCTTTGGGCACTACGCCAAATTCCCGTGTGGGGCTGGATAATCTACATCATAGCCGCTGCTGTTCTTCTCAAAACCACCATAGCCGTTAAATGCATGAAAACCTACACCGCCCCCATAGCCAACGCCCTCAAAAACAACGACATAGCAGAAGCCCGCAAATGGCTCTACTACATCGTCCGCCGCGACCCCAACAAACTCGACCAACGCCACATACTCTCCGCCGCTGTAGAATCCATTGCAGAAAGCACCACCGACGGCATAACCTCACCGTTCTTCTTCTACGCCCTATTTGGAGTCCCAGGCGCCTTCGCGTTTCGCGTAATCAACACCTTAGACTCGATGGTCGGCTACAAAGACCCTGAGAACATAAACATCGGCTGGTTCTCTGCTAACATGGACACGATAACTAACTACCTGCCCGCACGATTCACCGCTGTCCTCATGGTTGTCGCTGCGCGTCTACTTCACGCTGACTGGCGCAACTCCTGGAACATACTACAACGCGACAAAAACAAAACCGCAAGCCCCAACGCAGGCTGGACCATATCCGCCATGGCAGGCGCCCTAAACGTCCAACTAGAAAAAATCGGATACTACGCCCTAGGCGATGGCGAAAACATCGTCCCCGAAGATATTTCCCGCGCCCTAAAAATCATGTTGTTAACCGCTGTCCTGTTCGGGCTAGTGGTGATTTTGCCTATCCTGCTTTTGCTCTCTCTTTCCAATGTTGCAGTTGCACCCGCCGCTGTTGTTTGCTTCATATTTTAAATAGCTGGGGCGAGAAGGGGTAGTGGGCACGGGTGACTCTTTGTCGGCAATTACCAAGCACTTCACGGCTAA
Source organism: Candidatus Bathyarchaeota archaeon (assembly GCA_026014465.1). Lineage (NCBI taxonomy): Archaea > Thermoproteati > Candidatus Bathyarchaeota > Candidatus Bathyarchaeota archaeon. Next base: position 142,922 of record JAOZID010000004.1, read on the forward strand.
GACCTCTTCTTGCTTCATGGTTTTTGGCTTAGTTGTTTTCCTGATGTATCTGTGGTTTTTTGTCGGGTTTGATTCCGTGTTTGTGGTTGTTCAAAACGTAAACCCCGCCAACTATGTCTTCTTTTATGGCTCGGCTGTTGCTGCGTTGCTACTGGTGATGTTTTTTTGGGTTGCCTCCTGGAAAACCCTGCTTGCTGACTTATCCATACGCCTTAGCTTCAAAAACGCGTTTGGTTACTACTGGAGCGGCTATTTTCTTGATTTGCTTGTGCCTTCTCAGCAGGTCTGTGGCGAAGCCGCCCGCATCTACTTGGTGCAAAAGAAAACCCAAAACAGCTATGGTGCCATAGCCGCCGCGGGCATAACTAACCGCATAGTGAACTACAGCGTTGTCACTGTTGGCTTGTCCGTGGGCGCTGTGTACCTGCTGCTGCGGTCAACTCTGCCGCCCTTTGCGTTGGGGCTTTTGGTGCTCTCGTGGATTGGCGCTTTGATTTACCTTGGTATCTTGCTGTATTTGGCGCTTAACAAAAACGCTGCAAACAACATCGCAAACTTTGCCCTCAAACTGCTCCGCTTCTTGCGCATAAAACGCTTCAAAACCCAAACTCTCCCCGCGAAACTGGTTGATTCCCTACAAAGCTTCAACGCTGGCTTTCAGTTCTTCCGAGAAAACCCCCGCCGACTCATAAAACCCTACATATTCCAAATCCTATCCTACACACTATACCTCGCAGTTTACGTCTTGGTCTTCTACGCTTTAGGTCTAAACTACCTGTTTTTGGACTTCTTTATTGTGGTGTATTTTTTGGCGGGTACGGTTCAGGATGCGACAGCTGCTTTTTCTGTGGGCGGACTTGAAATCCTGCTAACTAGCATCTTCATCTTCTATGGGGTTGAACCTGCCCAAAGCGGTGTAGCAGCCGCCATGCTTCGAAGCGTGACTTTTTGGCTCCCCGTCATAGCAGGTTACCTAATCGTACAAATCGTCGGTGCCAAGCACATTTTAGCATCCAAATTCCACGCCCAAGTTCAAACCCAACAACAAAAACCACCTCCGCCTTCAAGTTTTGAACCCGACCGCCCTCCAACGTCCCCTGCTTCTCCAGAATAGGTTTGATTGTTGAACTGCCGCTTTGTTGGTTACCAAAACAGATAAAAACTCGTGGGGTATCATGGGGTTGTTAAAACGGTGGAAAAGCGATGCCCGCAGAAATGTTTGATGCAGAAAAGTTCGTGGATATGAGTGCGAAAGCCAAGTTCTGTGCAGTTAAAAGGCTAAAAACCAATGTTAAACTAAAGCTTCGCATGCCAAGCAGGCTCTACACATTAAAAGTAGAAAACAGCAAAGCCGAAGAAACTATCAAAAAACTCAAATGCGAAATAAAAGAACTCTAAGCCCCCTTTCGTTTCGCACTTCTTCCTGTGTACCTCTTAGCGCTTCTGACTTTTTCGCGTCTTTTTGAATTCTCTATCCCTTTAGTTCGTACTTCTGATACCGCAACTTAACGAATAAACGCAAGTTTCTCAGAATTACCTGCGAAAACCTCGCTAAACGCTCTGTCTGCTCTGTTGATTTTTTGTTTAAAATCCGCAAATTGCTGCTTTTTGGTTGTGTGCTAAGAAGGTTGTGTGGTGCGGTCGCCGGGATTTGAACCCGGGTCGTCAACGTGGCAGGCTGATGTCCTAAACCAGACTAGACTACGACCGCAGAAGGTTGTTTCTGCGCTTCTTTGCTGGCGATGATGATTTACTTCGTGCTTTATTTGTTTTTCCCAAGACTGTGAAATCTTTTTGGTTGCAGGGCACGTTGGGGTCTGGGTGTTTGTTGGTTGCTTGGGGTTTTATGCAACAATCAGAAATACTAGTTGTGTATATACTATATAGTGGAGGTTGGTTTGGTGCCTAAGGCTTTGGTTTGTATAACTACTGACCTCGATTCGACTGAGGATGTACTTAAGAAACTGCGGGTATGCGATGGCGTAGAGGAAGCTGTTATGGTGTATGGTATCTATGATATCATTGCTAAAGTGCAGGGAAAAGATGTGAACCAGATAAAAGAGGTCCTAAAAAAGCAGATAATGGGGCTTGGTAACGTTCAAAAAACCCTCACCATGATGGTTGCTGAACCAGAATAACTTGGGGAACTGCGATGACGAACGGGCAGGCAGCGCAGCGTTGAAAAACCTAACTCCCTCATTTTTATTTTTTGTTTTTGTGTAGACTGGCTTTGAAGCTTCTGGGTTTTGGCTGAATTTTTGTTGGTTGTGTTAACTGTTGTGTTTGTTACCAAAAGAGTAAAACGGTTCGTGTAAATCATACATTGAAAGGGCTCGCACAGGATGAACCCACGAACTAGCCACACCATAATCATCGGCAACAGCCAAAGCATGCCCGAAATCCCAGACGCCTCTGTTCATCTTATGGTAACCTCGCCACCGTACCCGATGATTCAAATGTGGGACACCCCGTTCGCCCAGTTAGACCCCAAAATCGCAGCGCTCTGGCAAACCCTAAACCAAACCCCCCGCGAAGATGTTGTAACGCAGCTCTATGATGCCATGCATGAAAACTTGGCAAAAGTCTGGCAGGAAACCCACCGCGTTCTCGTCGAAGGCGGCATAGCCTGCATAAACATCGGAGACGCCACCCGCAGCCTAAACGGCAAATTCCGCTTATTCCCCAACCACGCCCGCATCATCGAGCACTGCGAAAAAATCGGATTCACCACCCTACCCTACATCCTGTGGAAAAAACCCACCACCAAACCCACCTACAAAGGAAAAGGCGCCTTCCTCGGATCAGGCTTTCTACCCCCCAACGCCTACGTTACCTTGGACTGCGAATTCATACTGATTTTTCGCAAAGGCAACCTGCGCAGCTTTCCCCCCAAAGACCCCAACCGCTACGACAGCAAACTAACTAAACAACAACGCAACCAGTACTTCACCCAAATCTGGCAAATCACAGGCACACGGCAAACCACCACCGAAATACAGCGCCGAACCGCCGCGTACCCCCAACAAATCCCCGAACGCCTAATCCAAATGTTTAGCGTACAAGGTGACACCGTGCTTGACCCCTTTCTTGGTTCAGCCACAACCACCAAAGCAGCCATACAAACCCGCCGCAACAGCATAGCCTACGAAATAGACCAAAACCTGCACACCACCATAACAAATAGCCTCAACGAAAACCCGCCCGATAAAACCAAATTAACGATAATCAACAGAACCGTTCCCTCCAAACAGAAAGCTTGACCTTCTTTTTGAGAAATCATCTGCAGGTTTTCCAGCAAACCTATTGGGCTGCTTTTAATTGTATGCAGAAAAGGGGGGAGGGGGGGGGGTAGTGGTTGGATGGTTTGTTGTGTTTGGGTTTGGTTAAATGAGGCGGTTTTGGGTTTGATTTGGTTTGGGGTGGTTGTTTTGTCGCCTGAAATTGTGAAGGGGAAACGAAAAGCTTTATTAGAACGCTATGTAGCATGTGTTTGTGCTCTTAGAAACGGTTAGAGACGCCTTTTTCGAGTTGGAACGTCCAACATCGGAGGAAACTGCAAGTTTGAAGAACACCCGCATAAAAACATATCATCGAGAAGTAACTAAAAATAAAATTGCGGGGGATAATTAGATTTGACTGAAATTTCAAGAGAAGATACCCATATTTTACTAAAGTCCTTTTTCAAGGAAAAGGGTCTAGTGCAGCAGCACTTGGACAGCTACAACGGCTTTATTGACCATGGTCTGCAAGAAGTTGTAGATGAAGTTAACGAGATTCCAATTGAGATTCCAGAGAACCCCTACAAGGTAAAGCTTGGTCAGATTTGGGTTATCGACCCTCAAAGCCGCATTACTGGCCCCTACGCTACCGAGGTTGACGGCACCAAGCATGAGATTTACCCGATGGAAGCGCGTTTGAGAAACTTGGCGTATTCTGCTCCTATTGCTTTGGAGATGACGCCGATTATCGATGGCAGAGAACAAGACACTGAGCTTGTGTACATCGGCAACATTCCTGTAATGCTAAAATCTAAGCTGTGTTTCCTCTCACAGCTCTCACGAGACGAACTCATCTCCGCTGGGGAAGACCCTGACGACACAGGCGGCTACTTCGTCGTAAACGGCTCCGAACGAGTCATCGTAGCCATGGAAGACCTCGCACCCAACAGAGTCATCATAGACGTAGACGACAAAGGCACCGCCCCCGTCTACCAAGCAAAAATCTTCTCAACCACCGTAGGCTTCCGCGCCCGCATAGAACTCAAACTCAAATCCGACGACGCCATCTACGTCTCCATGCCAGGCGTCCCAACAGAAATCCCATTCGTCGTCATCATGCGCGCACTCAACCTTGAAAAAGACAAAGACATAGCCGAAGCAGTTTCCCTAGACGGCGAAATCCAAACCCAACTAGGCCCCTCATTTGAAAAAGCCGTCGGAGTAGACACTCCCCAAGACGCCATCTTGTTTATCGGCAACCGCGTCGCCCACGGCCAAGTTGAAGAGTACCGTATCCAAAAAGCCGAAACCGCTTTGGACAAGAACTTTTTGCCTCACTTGGGACGAACCGACAAAGACCGCAAAGACAAAGCTATATTCCTAGGTGAGATGGCAAGCCGCGTTATTCAACTCAAAATGGGCAGGCGCCAAACTGACGACAAAGACCACTTCAAAAATAAACGTTTGCGTCTTGCAGGTCCTTTGCTCGCGGACTTGTTCCGTGTGGCTTTCCGCAATTTAACCCGCGACATCAAATACCAGCTTGAACGCATCGGCATAAAAGGCCCAATCATCACCGTTTCTGCAGCTGTGCGCCCAGGCATCATCACCGAAAGATTCCAGCACGCCCTTGCAACGGGTAACTGGGGACGCGGCAGAGTCGGCATCACCCAGCTTTTGGACCGCACCAACTACATATCCACCCTAAGCCACCTGCGCAGACTGCAATCGCCCTTGAGCCGCAGCCAGCCAAACTTTGAAGCCCGAGACTTGCACCCGACCCACTGGGGACGCTTATGCCCCAACGAAACCCCCGAAGGCTCCAACTGTGGCCTCGTCAAAAACCTAGCGCTATCCTCAACCATCTCGGTTGGCGTGAACCCCGACAAAGTCAAGCAGTTGCTCTACGAAATGGGCACCGTAGCTGCGTACGAAACAAACGAATCCATGAAACGTGACGGCGCCAAAGTTTTCGTGGACGGAAACATTATCGGTTTTTGTCCTTCACCCCAAGATATGGTGAAACTTTTCAGGGAAAAACGTCGTTTTGGCGAAATCTCCACGGAAGTTAACATAACTTACTTCTCTAAAGAGCAAACTGAAACCGAAGAAGTGCATGTGAACTGTGACGAAGGTCGAGTGCGCAGGCCCCTGATTATTTTGGAGGCTGGTGTGCCTAAGCTTTTGCCCAAGCACGTTGAGAAAGTTGCTTTGGGTGAGTGGAGCTGGGAAGACCTAGTCAAAAACGGTTTGCTTGAATACTTGGATGCTTCAGAAGAAGAAAACGCTTACATAGCCTTAACCGACACCCAACCCACACCTGAGCACACCCACACCGAAATCGCAACGTTCTCCATACTGGGCATCTGCGCATCCACCATACCTTACCCTGAACACAACCAGTCACCACGTAACTCTTATCAGGCTGCCATGTCCAAACAGGCACTGGGCATCTACAGCACCAACTTCCAAAACCGCGTAGACTCCCGCTCTCATGTCCTGCACTACCCGCAGGCACCCATGGTTGAAACTGAACTCATGGAAGTTATGGGTTACAAACAGCGTCCCACAGGGCAAAACTGCATCGTCGCCGTGCTTAGCTTCGAAGGCTACAACATGGAAGACGCCATCATATTCAACAAAGCCAGCATCGAACGCGGCTTAGCACGCTCAACTTTCTTCCGCATCTACGAAGCCGAATGCCGCCAATACCTAGGCGGACTCAAAGACAAATTCACCGTCCCCGAATCTGGCACACGCGGCTACCGCGGCGAACAATACTACCGCCTCCTCGAACCCGACGGCATCATCAGCCTAGAATCAACCGTCACAGGCGGAGACGTCCTCATCGGCAGAATCAGCCCCCCAAGATTCCTTGAAGAATACAAAGAATTCGAAGTAAAAGGCCCCTCCATGCGTGACACATCCGCCGACATGCGCCCCTCAGAAAACGGCGTAGTTGACGCCATCTTTGTCACCGAATCAGGTGAAGGCAGCAAACTAGTCAAAGTCCGCGTCCGCGACCAACGCATACCCGAACTAGGCGACAAGTTTGCTTCACGCCACGGACAAAAAGGAGTCATCGGCTTAATTGTTCCCCAAGAAAACCTGCCCTTCACCGACGAAGGCATCGTCCCCGACCTAATAATCAACCCCCACGCCATCCCCTCCAGAATGACCATCGGACAGTTCATCGAATCTCTCGCAGGCAAATACGCAGCGGCACGCGGTAAACCCGTAGACGGCACCCCCTTCACCAACGAAGGTCCCGACGAGATTAGGCGTAATTTGGTTAAGAACGGTTTTAGCCACACTGGAAGTGAAGTCTTCTATAACGGCGCAACGGGTGAAAAGTTTGTGGCGGATATTTTCGTGGGTGTGGTTTACTATCAGAAGCTGCATCACATGGTTGCTGACAAGATTCATGCTCGTGCGCGTGGTCAGGTGCAGATGCTTACTCGCCAGCCTACTGAAGGTCGTGCTCGCGGTGGTGGTTTGCGTTTTGGAGAAATGGAACGAGACTGCCTAATTGGTCACGGCGCGGCTATGCTGCTTCGAGACAGGCTGCTAGAAGAATCCGACAAGTACACCTTGTACATCTGCGAGAACTGCGGACAAATCGCTTACTACGACATGAAACAACGCAAATACATCTGCAAAATCTGCGACGAAAAAGCCAAAGTCGCCCCCGTCATAGTCTCGTACGCGTTCAAGCTACTGCTACAGGAACTTCAAAGCCTGTGCATTACCCCCAAACTAAAACTCAAGGAGAAAGCCTAACATGACCGAGGAACTAATCCACAAAGTTGTTGACGAAATAAGCTTTGGCTTAATTTCACCCAAAGACCTGCGCAAGCAGTCCATGGTGGAAATCCAAACCCCCGACACCTACGACGAAGACGGCGCCCCCATCACCGCTGGTCTTATGGACGGCAGATTAGGCACTCTTGAACCCCGACAGCGATGCAAAACCTGTGGCAACACCGCTATTCGCTGTCCAGGTCACTTTGGTCACATCGAACTTGCCGTACCCATAGTGCACATCGAGTTTACCAAGATTATCTTTGACCTTTTGCGTTCTACCTGCCGCAGTTGTGGACGGATTTTGCTTTCTGCTGATGCCGCCGAGAAAATGAAAGGACGCATCGAACGCTACAATGACCTTTTGGGTTTGATTCCTGATGATGTTTACAAGAATATCGTTCAGGAAATCAAGACTAAACAGTGTCCGCACTGTGCTTCTGGTCAGTACAAGATAACCTTTGAGAAACCCACCAAATTCATCGAGCAAACCGAAACGGGTTCTGAGCCGCTAACGCCAAGCATGATACGCGAAAGGCTTGAACGTATCTCCGATGAAGACTTGGAGATTTTAGGTTTCAACCCCAAAGTTGCACGTCCCGAATGGATGGTCCTGCAGGTTCTGCCCGTACCCCCCGTGTACGTGCGTCCCTCAATCACTTTAGAGTCAGGTATCCGCTCTGAAGACGACCTAACCCACAAACTCGTCGACATCATCCGCATCAACCAACGCCTAAAAGAAAACATGGAAGCAGGCGCCCCCACCCTAATTATCCAAGACCTCTCCGAACTGCTACAGTACCACGTTACCACTTACTTTAACAATGAAGCTTCAGGCATTCCCCCTGCCCGACACCGCTCAGGCAGAGCCCTCAAAACACTTTCACAACGCCTCAAAGGCAAAGAAGGACGCTTCAGAAGCAACCTCTCAGGCAAACGTGTAGACTTCTCCGCACGCACCGTCATCTCACCCGACCCCAACCTAGACATCAACGAGGTCGGCGTTCCCCGAGACGTAGCCATGCGCCTCTCCGTTCCCGAAAAAGTCACCGCATGGAACATTGAAGAACTCAAAAAACTCGTCATCAATGGACCTGACAACTACCCCGGCGCCCTGTACATTATTCGTCCTGACGGCAAACGTATCCGCCTCGAATTCGTGGTTGACCGAACCAAAATCGCCGAAGCCGTAGAGCTGGGCTTTGTTATTGAACGTCACCTCAAGAACGGCGACATAGCCATCTTTAACCGTCAGCCTTCACTTCACCGCATGTCCATTATGGCGCATTACGTGCGCGTTTTGCCCTACAAGACCTTCCGCCTGCACCTGTGTGTTTGCCCGCCTTACAACGCTGACTTTGACGGCGACGAAATGAACCTTCACGTACCCCAAAGCGAAGAAGCCCGCACCGAAGCATTGCTTCTCATGCAAGTCCAAGACCAAATCCTCTCCCCCCGTTTTGGCGGACCCATCATCGGCGCCATCAGAGACTTCATCACAAGCGCATACTACTTCACACGCAGAAGCAACTACCTAACCCGAGACCAAGTAAACCGCCTCTTAACCTCCACTGGCTACTTAGGACCCTTACCCGAACCAAAAATCAAGGAGCCTCAGGAGATGTGGTCTGGCAAACAGATCTTCAGCTTGTTCATGCCAAAGACCCTGAATTACTCTTTGAAGGCAAACATTTGCCAAGGCTGCAACAAATGCAAAGAGGAAGAGTGCGAGCATGACGCTTACGTGGTTGTCCGTAACGGCGAACTTGTTTCAGGAATCATCGACCGCCGCAGCATCGGCTCTGAGCAGTCTGAAAGCTTGCTTCACAGAGTCATCAAAGACTACGGCACCAAAGCAGGACGCGAATTCCTAAACAACGTAACCCGCCTACTAAAACAGTTCATATCCATGCGCGGCTTCAGCTACACCTACGACCAACTGGTCTTGTCACCTAAAGCCCGAAACCGCATCCAAAAAACCATGGAACGTATCCAAAAGAAAATTGACGAGCACATCGAAAACTTCCAGAATGGAACCTTGCCGCGGCTTCCTGGTCAAACTTTGGAGGAATCCTTTGAAATTTACGTCATGCACGAGCTTGCCACCGCCCGAGATGAAGCAGGTAAAATTGCCGACGACGACTTCACTTTGGAGAACGCAGGCATTGTCATGACTCGAACTGGAGCTAGGGGCTCAAGCCTTAACATTGGTCAGATGGCAGCTTGTGTTGGACAGCAATCAGTCAGAGGCAAAAGAATTCTCAGAGGCTACGCTGGAAGAGCATTGCCCCACTTTATCAGCGGCGACCCCAGCCCAAAAGCCAGAGGCTTCGTCTACAACTCCTACCAAACAGGCTTAGACGCCATAGAATTCTTCTTCCACGCCATGGGAGGCAGAGAAGGTCTAGTCGACACTGCCGTGCGTACCCAGCAAAGCGGTTACATGCAGCGCAGACTAATCAACGCGCTTGAACACATCCGCTTAGAATACGACGGAACCGTACGCGACTCTGCAGGCGATATCATCCAGTTCATGTACGGCGAAGACGGCGTTGACCCCGCCAAGAGCGACCACGGCAAAGCAGTCAACGTCAGCCGTCTAATCGACCAAATCACCATAGGCGAAGAAAAAGGCGAACCCGCACCAAACGACTACATCAAAAAACAACTCAAAACCGTCGAAGGACAACAACTAACCCCAATCCTTACAACCCAACTCAAACAGCACCTCTCCAAAGGCAAACTAACCAAGAAAGGCGTAGACCACGCTATAGCTGAAACCGCCAACCGATACAAACGCGCCCTCATGGAACCCGGAGAAGCCGTAGGCATCGTTGCGGCGCAGTCAATCGGTGAACCTGGTACACAGATGACCCTTAGAACCTTCCACTACGCAGGAGTCAAAGAACAAAACGTCACTTTGGGTCTGCCCCGACTCATCGAAATCGTGGACGCCCGCAGAATTCCCTCCACGCCAATTATGACCATCTACTTGGACGCTGAGCACCGCAAGAGCAAAGAAGGCGCCGTAGCAATCGCCCGATACGTCATCTACACATCGCTTGAGAACTTGGCTTCGGAAATCTATGAAGACCCCATTAGCGAGGAAATCGTTGTGGAACTCAACAAGGTCATGATGGATGACCGCAACTTGACTATTGAGCAGATTGTAGACCGCGTGCAGTTGCCAAACGCCACCACCGAAGCGCGTGATGAAACCACTTTGGCGGTAAAGCCTAAAAAGGTCGATACCATCAAACGTTTGCTTGACAAAGTCACCAGCTTCCACGTCAAAGGAGTCCCAGACATCAAACGTGTCCTCGTCACACAGGAGGAAAACGGTGAATGGGTAATCCGCACCGACGGCTCTAACCTTGCTAAGGTTTTGGAGATACAGGGTGTTGATACTTCAAGGACCACGACAAACAACGTGCATGAAATCGCCAAAACTTTGGGTATTGAAGCTGCTCGAAACGCTTTGGTTAACGAAGCGAAGGGTGTGCTTGAAGACCAAGGCTTGGACGTTGATGTTCGCCACGTTATGCTGGTTGCTGACATGATGACTACCACAGGTGAGGTGCAGCAAATTGGCAGGCACGGTATTAGCGGCAAGAAAGCAAGTGTTCTGGCGCGTGCAGCCTTCGAAATTACGGTGCCCAACATTGTCGAAGCCGCAGTAAAAGGCGAAAGCGACCCGCTGGCAGGCGTAACCGAGAACGTAATCGTTGGACAATCAATCCCCATCGGCACAGGCTTAGTTGAGCTTTACATGTCAACGTTAGAAAAGCAAGATAAATCAGGAGGAGAAACTGAAACATGATAGATATAGACAAAGCAATTGCATCTGCTGTGAAAACTGGCAAAGTTTCTTTTGGCGCCAACACAGCTCTGATGAATGCTAAAACCGGCAAGGCTAAAATGATAGTTTTGGCCTCCAACTGCCCAAAAAACCTAAAAGACGAAATCGAATACTACGCTAAACTCTCAAAAGTCCCAGTTCTAAACTACAAGGGCATCGCAATGGACCTATCCAACGTCTGCGAGAAACTGTTCATCATCTCGGCGATGAGCATACGCGAACCTGGCGACTCAGAGATTTTACGCACTGTAGAAATGCAGTATTACGAGAACGATGTTACAATTGGAGGAACTGAGTAACGAGCGGTATTAAAATCACATGCGACGAAATGCGTTATATCGCTTTGTTTGAAAGCATCAGCGGCGCAAGCGTCAAAGACTGCATCATAGACGAAGAACAAGAACGCGCAATCTTCATCGTTAACCCCGGACAAGTGGGCGTTGCCATCGGAAAAGGCGGCAGAAACATCCACACTCTAGAGCGCATGACCGGCAAGAAACATGAGATTATCGAGTATAGCGAAGACCCCGTGCAGTTCATCAAAAACGCCCTCAAACCCGCAGCGGTCAGGGAAGTGCGCATCACCGAAAAAACCGACGGCAAAAAAATGGCAGTTGTAACCATCAACCCCAAAGACAAGGGTGTCGCCATCGGCAAAAACGGCAAGAACGCTGAACGCCTACGCTTTTTAGCAAAAAGGTATTTCGACATTCAAAACGTCAGCATAACTTAGTCCCCCTTAACTGGGGTGCCTAAGCGGCTGGTTGAGTGGTAACGAGTTCAGCTTAACCCTGATTATGCCAATGCTCTTGATGCGCCGCTTGCCTTGATGACTTCACAGTTTTGAGCTGATTAAACCTCAAACGTCATTTTCTCTTCCTGAGCTTCGTAAACATGCTGCTTTAGGTAAACCCCTTGTGTTCATGGCAGTAACTTGTAGCCCCACCTATTCGCGTTAAAATGCCCTAAATAGAACCTGCCGCTGAGTCTTCTAATTTTTTGTTTCTTGTTTTCTTCAAAACTGTCCGCACTAACTCTGCTCTATATGCGGGTATGCTGCTGTTGTGTCAAGCTTGTTTTTGTTCTAAAACGTTTTTGGTGTTGCCTTTGTTTTGTTTGAATAAAAAGTAGGGGGAGGGATGGTTTTCCCTTTTTTGCTATTTTTTCCTGCGTGCTACAACGATTACTGCTGCTAACGCGGCTACTATCAAGACTGCAACTGCAATTAGAACCTCCATGGGCAGAACTGCTGCATCTGGAGACCCTGAGGGTTCGTTTGATGCTGAGCCAACGCCTACAACTGTTTGACCGCTTGAAGCATAGTATGAGTTGGTGCCTTCAAAGGTTGCAACGATTGTGTATGCGCCTTCGTTTTGTGGTGTCCACATGGTCTTGAATATGCCGCTCATATCGCTTGTTACGGTGCCTATGGTTTGGGTGTTGCCTGCTTCGTCAATGGCTGTTAGTTTCACTGGAACGCCCTGTGCGTTATCTGGCATTGCTTGTTGTTCGTGGAGGTACTCCATCCATTTTTGCATGAATTGGTCTGCAATTGCTGGTGTATTGGGTGCGCCTGGGGATTGGTCGGTTATTGTGCCTTTGATGAGTACTGCTGTGTTCTTTGCTACGGTTATGTCGGGTGCTGAGACAGTTACTGCTGTTTGTCCTTTGCCAAAGCATTGTATGTTGTTGTTGTAGTGGTTCGCACATACGAGGTAGCCGTCTGCTACTGCAATTCCATCAGCCCACGTTTCTATCTTCCAGGCTTCATTGCCGCTGTATGCATCAACGCATCGCAAGTATGATCCGCGCCATAGAGGCTTTGTCGGTGAATGCTCTGTTGAGTACAAATAGACTTTGCCGTCAGCGATTGTGCCTATGCTAAGTGGGTAATTGCCGTAGGGGCTTTCATGTCCAACGCTGGGGGCTTCGTAATCCCATTTTAGATTTCCGTCAGCTATGTTGTAGCAGTAGAGAACACCGCCGTATCCGCATGAATACATGTTACCGTATGCGATGGTGCCCCCCATGCCATACATGTCCCATGCACCTTGTGGGTCAGTGGGTCCCCAAAGCATCTCGCCAGTTGTTAAACTGTAGCCAAACCATTGCATTGTTTCTTTGGAGTAAATTGTCCAGACGTTATCTTCATAGCTAACTGGTCCGTAAATCCACGTTAGGTTTCCTGCAAGTGGGCCTTGGTATTCTTTGTTCCAAAGCAATGTTGCTCCGTATCCAAGGTTAGAGTTGTTTTGTGGACCGCCATTGTAGGTTGTTACGCCGTAGTCTATGTTTGCTGCCCATGCACGGAATGTTCCTGCGCCTCCTGTTACGTCACCTTGTGCGGTGGGGTTGTTCCATGAGAATATCATACGTGGTACGCGTTGTGCGTCTTGGAGTACTTTGGTGGTTCCAAAGTTCATGGAGTATGATGCAGCGTTGCGCCATACTAGTCCTGGCTCTATTGTTACATTCATTGAGTATCCTGTGTGTAGGGTGTCTTGGTATGTCCATGCGCCGTTTGTTCCGTCACCTGGCAGCGGGTATGTCATCCATGTGGTATCATTAACTGCGTCAACTACTGCTCCGACGCGGGGTCGCCATTGGTTAGCGCTGGTGCCTGTTCCTGGGGCGCCAAAGGGCAGTGCTTGAGATGAGTTCCAAGCCAATATGTTGCCCGTTGAAGGGTTGTAGCTGTAGCGCAGTATGTTTCCGTCTTGGTCAGTTATGCCTATGCCGCCAGGTACGTTCTTTAGGGTCATTATTAGGTTGCCGTTGTCGGGGTTAAGCATGTACCAAGTATTTCCTTGGGTCATCCACAGGTATGCAATCATTCCTTCACCGTTAAGTGAATAGTAATGCTGTATTTGACCAAACGAAAGACTTGGGTAGCTAGTGCCAAGTGCTGGTCCCTCGCCAAAACTGGGGTTACTGGTTACTGGATTGTTGAAGGTGCCGTTGTTGTACCACAATTGTTCGCCTGTCCTCAAATCCATTGCATAGTACCCGTATCTTGCAGTCATTGCGTCTGCGGGGGTGTTGTAGTAGATGATGCCGTTCATGATTATTGGGCTTGTCCATGGTCTTTGATAGTCGTCAGTGTTGTATGGTATGCCTGTCCACTGTGCATCAGCTAAGCCTCCTGGGTGACCTGCTGCAACACCTGGTTGTTCTGCTATGGGTTGAGTCCATACAATGTGGGCGCTGTTGGGTGCTTGACCTGCAGTTTGGACGTTGCTAACTAGCCAGCTTCCGCCCAACCAGTTACTTGCCAGCTGGGTCCAGCCTCTGTTTTGTGCATTTAATGGTCTAGTCCAGTATCCCGTTGTGGGCTCTGGTTCTTGCCATTCAGCTACGGGTTCTTGCGTGACAGTGAGAATCATTGGGGCGCTGGTTGCGGGTTCAAAGAAGTCGCCTACGTAAGACATGCCCATTGGGTTAGAGCCAGCTGGGGCTCCTAGGGTTTGTCCTGGCCAGTGGAATACGAGTGTGTATTCGCCAACTTGGGTCGGAGTGAAGGTGGTGTATGTGGTGCCTACTGAGCCGCTTTCAAATGGGCCTAACTGGCTTTGGGTTCCGTCTGGTGCGGTTACATCAATCATGAATCCGCGCCATCGGTCGCCTCCGCTACCTCCTGCTGTTGGAGGAATGCAGTTTAGCCACATGACAAGCAAAGTGTATTCGTTAACTGCTACTGTATTTGGTGATGCGACGATGTATGCGTATGTTGGTATGCTCCATGGGGGGTCATGTGCATTAGTTGTTGGTATTGCTATTGCAATCGCGGAAAGTGACAACAGTAAAACTAGTGCAACACTAAATAGTGTTTTATTTTTTTCTTTTGAAATTTTGTTTTCTCTCCTATTGGTATTTTAAGAAAACACTTTGACGGTATGAATGCAATGCCTATATAAGATTTTAGTCAAAAAATCCGATTTGAATTGAAAACTCAAAAATTTGGGCTTATTTCGGGCATAATTTGCGTAATTAACGGTTTTTTACTTTGCCAAGTCGGCTTCATGCCAAATCACCCCTGACATGCTGGGCATGCTTATTTTGTTATGCACTCGAAAAAGGTGGCTTTTGCAGGAACAGTCCGAACAGCCAAACCCCAAAACAGACTCATTTGCCTGTGCAATTTGCTTTGCCACTTGGCATTCTTGCGCTTTATCACCCCGCATATAAAACACCTTAACCACCTCTACACACTCATCATTTAGCAGATAATCAATATGCCAAAACAGCCGCTTCTCTTTGCGCAAATGCCTCTCTACCCGCTGCCTCAAATTCCTCTGCGCCGAACCAACATAGACATACAATCCCTCAACAAACGTCTTCTCACCTAATGCTCCTATCTTCAATGTAACGTCCCTGCCGACTTGGATTAAAAGTGTATAGATGCCTTCCAATTTGATGCCCTGCCTGTTTGGGTTTGGATGTGCTGGATGTGGGTGGTTAGGTTTTTTGCATGTACTGTTTTAGGGTGGGTTTTAGTTCGTTGAAGCTTTTTATGACTTTGTCGGCGTGCACTACAACCCATGGGCTAAGGCATTGCATGTCTGAAACTACGATGATTGTTTTGCCTTTTCGTTTGGCGTAGAACAGTTCCATGCACGCACCCGCAGAGAGCTTAGGCAAGTAGACCACCATGACGTCGCATCGGTCAGCATCATCCAAATCGCGCTGAACAAAACCCGAAGCAGGAACCTTATCCCACCAGCAGGGCTCCTCCTTGTTATACAGAACTTTCTCGCGCAGCCACGGATCAATAACTTCGCAGCCCAGTTCCCTGCAAATCTTGGTTACGGTTTCGCGGTATTCCTGATTGTTCTCCATGCCCTGTATTGGTCCTGATATGAAAACTTTCATGGCGCTCACGGTTTTCTAGGGTTGCTGGCGATTTAACATTTTCCCATTGGCTATTCAAGCAGCTTTAGCATTTGCTGGGGGCTGTTAGTGGGCGGCAGGCAGCTTTGACCGCGGCAAACATACGCTGTAGCTTTTCCCTCCAACTGCTTGTACTCGTCTGTTTCCTCTGGCTGTTTTTGGGAAACCGTCAAATTCGGCAAATACACGCTCTGCAACGCTTTACGCATCTGCTCCATGCCCTCATCGTCTTTGGCTCCAACCAAAACCACGTTACCCGCGTTTCCCACGGCAAAGTCCACGCCTGATAGTATGTACGTGTACGCGGCGGGTGCGCCTTGTACTTCTTGGGCAAAAGTTCTAATGAGCTTGCTTGCCATGTCCTCGTAGGCGGGTTCATCAAGCAGCCTTGAGAGTTTTTGCAGGTTCAAAAGCGCCACCGAGTTGCCCGATGGGAACGCGCCGTCGTATACCTGCTTTATTCGGGGCATAGCACTTGGTTTTTGCTGCTCTGTCAAGTAGAATCCCCCATCTGCTTCGTCCCAAAACTTCTGGGTCATGATTTTGGTTAGCTGTGAAGCCGCTTGCAGGTACTTTTCTTCAAACGAAGCCTCATAAACCTCTATGAGCCCAAATACGACAAACGCGTAATCATCCAAGAAGCCCTCGATTGCTCTTTCACCTTCCATGTAGCGATGATACAAAACGCCTTCACTGCTGCGCATGTCCTTTAAGATAAAATCTGCAGCTTTTATGGCGGCTTGCAAATACTGTTTCTCCCCAAAAACTTTGCTTGCCTTAGCCAAAGCGGCAATCATCAAGCCGTTCCAATCCGTCAAAACCTTCTCGTCCTTCGTTGGATGCACACGGTTCTTTCTCACCTGATACAGCGTTTGCTGGATTTTGTCTAACTTGCCGATAAGCTCATCAACCGATAAACCTGTGCTGGCGGCTATGTCTTGGATGGGCTTTGGGAGATGCAGTATGTTCTTGCCTGTTCTTGTACGTGTGGCCGCTTCCACGTAGTTGCCTTCCAAAGACAAGCCAAAAAGAGAAACCGCCAACTTTGCATCCTCAACGGATACTGCCTCCTTTACCTCTGGAAGCGTCCACAAATAAAACCTGCCCTCTTCGCCTTCGCTGTCAGCGTCCTCTGCCGAATAAAACACGCCTTCTTTTGCGGTTAGGTCTCTAAGGACGTATTCTATGGTTTCTTTGGCTGTTATTTTGTATTTGCCTGCTTTTGTGGCTTGGTACGCTTCGGTGTAGGCTAGGGTTAGCCATGCTTGGTCGTAGAGCATCTTTTCAAAATGTGGAACTAGCCAATTCGCGTCGGTGCTGTAGCGGTGGAACCCAAACCCGACTTGGTCAAAAATGCCTCCTCGCCGCATCTGCCCCAATGACTTCTCCACCATCTCTAACGCTTCCTTGTTGCCTGTTCTCTTGTAGTACCTGAGCAGAAACATTAGCGTGTGTGCTCGGGGGAACTTGGGGGCACTGCCAAACCCGCCTCTCTCAGCGTCAAAATCGTACCTGAGCTGCTCAAAAGCCTCATCCAACTCCGCCACGCCAAGCTCAGACACGGGGCTTCTTCTCTGCAACGCTTCTATCTTACTCTTAACATCCGCGCCAACAATATCCAAATGCCTCTGCTGCATACCCCAAACCTGCTGTATCTGTGGAATCAACTGCATAAGCCCTTTCATGCCGTACCTGCCCTCTTTAGGGATGTAGCTGGCGGCAAAAAACGGGTTCAAATTTGGCGTCATTATAACGTGCAGGGGCCATCCGCAGCTTTGCCCGATTTCTTGGCAGACCGCCATGTACGCTGCGTCGATGTCGGGTCTTTCTTCGCGGTCAACTTTTATGCAGACAAATGTTTTGTTGAGGAGCTGGGCAACTTCTGAGTCTTGGAAGCATTCTTTTTCCATGACGTGGCACCAGTGACAGGCAGAGTAGCCTATGCTCAAAAAGATGGGTTTGTTTTCCTTTTTGGCTTTGTCTAAGGCTTCTTGGCTCCATGGGTACCAGTCTACGGGGTTGTAGGCGTGCTGGAGCAAATACGGGCTTTTTTCGTGTATGAGTTTGTTGGGTTTTCTTTCTGGGTTGGGGTTTGCTTGCATTTTTTCTTTCTTCCTTTTGGTGAGTTTGATAAATAGTAGAATGTGGTGTCTGCTGTTGGGTGGGTTGTTTGTGTTATTTAAGGGTCACGGGTTAGTATTTGACGCTTAAGTACAGCAGCACCGAGAGCGCTATAAGCTCAAACGTGTCAGGCAAGAACGCAAACGGTCCCAACCCGAACATGCCAAACCCAAACGCGCCAATCACAAATGGGCTCCACATTACATCTTTAATTAGGAAGAACACTGAGAAAAGCAGTAGCCCAATGGTGAAGTCTGAACGGGTTTTCAGGTATATGCTCGCATAGTTGATGACCAGCACCATCAGAAGGGTTATGTTAATTATAGAGAATACGGTTCGTGCGACGTAGTACAGTTCTATATCTGCAGGGTTAACAAACTGGATAGTCGTGCGCCTGAACGGGAATCCCTCATACGAGTTTGACTGGCTTATCGTGTAAGCTGTCATTGCAACGGCTAACGCAGCCATCGCTAACAAAATCGAAAGAGCAATCAGTATCTTCAGGCTTCGGTTCATATACTTCCCCTTTTGTTGTGCTTCCTTTTCTATTTTTTCCAGATTCTCTTCAGAATCTCCTCAAACACGCCATAGTTCTCCTCCATCGCTTGCGTCAAAAAGTATGTTGCTCCATACTTATCCCCCACCGACGTAACTATCCTGTTCTTCTCCAAAACTTCGAGGTGATACCGCACCGTTTTGTAATCCACTTTAAGCGCCGTAGCCAGCTGATTCGCGTTCTGGGGGGTCTCACGTACTGTCATGATAATTTTTGCTCGTGTAACGCCGCCTCGTGTACCTGCGATTAACCAACCCAGCAAGTATTTAAACGGGCGTACATTACTTGGCATGTTGAGGGCTCCAGAGGTTCTCCCTCACACCTATTCGTCTCTCGTAATAAATTTGTTCCCAAATCTTTAAAGCAGCTTCAAGTTGGCATATTCAAATTTTCAGTTAGCACCTTTTGGTTAACTTTGGCAATTCGGGCAAGATTTGGGAATGATTCTGAAAAACAGTTTTAAACAAAACAGGCTTTCCTTTTGAATGAGAGCCCAACTGCAACCTCTCTTGGAAAACAACCCGCAAGATTTCAGAGCAGCTGGAAGCCTCGCCCCCGTGGTCTCCAGCGCTTTGACGTCTTCGGGTCAAACTAACCCTAACGGGCTATAACTTAGGAGAAATAAAAACATGGAAGATTCACAGTTTCCGCATTCAAATCTGCCTGCTCCTCCAGTGAAACAGCGAAAAAAGCGTTCACTTGCCATGCCCTTAGCGGCTGTTCT
This sequence comes from Candidatus Bathyarchaeota archaeon, assembly GCA_026014465.1. Classification (NCBI taxonomy): domain Archaea; kingdom Thermoproteati; phylum Candidatus Bathyarchaeota; species Candidatus Bathyarchaeota archaeon. Next base: position 162,088 of record JAOZID010000004.1, read on the forward strand.
CATAATTGGTTTGCTCTGCGGCGGCTTAGTCGGGTACTCTCTTAGCTACATCACCTTCGACGAAAAACTCAACGACCTGCAGATGCAGATACAAAACCTTCCCGAGGAATCCCACTACACACAGGTCTCTAACACGGAGTATTTTGTGGGCGCGAACGGGTCTCTTTCTGATTTGTATGCACAGGTTAAGGATTCCGTGGTGGTTATTCAGGGCTTAACTGTGCAGTATGACATGTTTCGCCGTGCCTACTACTCTTCTGTGCAGGGTTCAGGCTTCGTCTACGACTTTGACGGGCAAATGGTGGTCATAACCAACAACCACGTAGTTGAAGACGTACAAAACATTACCGTGAGTTTCATAAACGGAAACGCCTACCCCGCAACCGTTTTAGGCGCTGACCCCTACGCCGACCTCGCAGTGCTCTCCGCAGACGCCCCAGACGGGGAATTCACGCCGCTTGAAATCGTTGACTCCTCCACCTTAAACGTCGGCGACACCCTAATCGCCGTTGGTGGTCCCTACGGCTTGGCTGGAACCATGACCACTGGCATAGTTAGCGCTTTGGGGCGGACAATCTCTGAAGACCTCTCAGGCGGCTACCCCATCGCCAATGTCATACAAACCACCACCCCAATAAACGCAGGCAACTCTGGCGGACCCCTGTTAAACAGCAACGGACAAGTAGTTGGCATAACAACTGCAATTGTTAGCGACTCTCAAGGGCTCGGATTTGCCATCCCCAGCAGCACGGTGCTACGCGAAATCAGCGACCTAATCTCGGAGGGCTCCTACAATCAGCACCCAACAATTGGTGCCTCTGGAACTGACATGAACTACGAAATCGCGCAGGTCATGAACGTGAACGTAACCTACGGCTGGTTAATCGCCCAAGTCACCAGCGGTGGACCAGCAGACAACGCAGGCATACACGGCGGAACCCAACAAACAACCCTCGCCGACAAAACCGTCATAACCGGCGGAGACATCATCATAGCAATCAACAACGTTAGAATCACCAGCATCGACGACCTCTCCACCTACCTCGAACAAAACACAACCCCCGGAGATGTCATCAACGTAACCATCGTACGCGAAAACCAAACCCTCACCGTAGAACTCACCGTTGGAACCCGACCAGCCACAATCTAACTAACCCCTTCTCCTCTCCTTTTCTGCGTTTGACGTGCTTTTGCCGCTATTCTTATAAGGTCAAAGCTATGAAGTACGGTTTTATGCAGGCAGAAATCGGAATTATCGGCGGAACTGGTCTTTATGACCCTAAACTGCTTTTGAACGCTCAAGAGGTAGAGGTTAACACGCCGTATGGTGCCCCGTCGGGTGCTTTTACGGTGGGTGAGTTGGCGGGCAAGCGTGTAGCTTTTTTGGCTAGGCATGGACGCACCCATACCATACGACCAACAGACGTTAACTCGCGTGCTAACATGTGCGCTTTCAAGAAGCTGGGCGTAGAGCGTATACTGGCGGTTTCCGCAGTAGGCTCCCTCAAAGAAGAGTACCAACCAGGAGACCTTGTTTTCACCGACCAATTCATAGACCGAACAACCAAACGTGAGCAGTCATTTTATCCTTCAGGCGGAAAAATCTGCCACATCACCGTAGCTGAACCCATGTGTCCCCAACTACGCCAAACCCTAACAACCGTAGCCTCCAAATCAGGCATAAAAGCGCACAACTCCGGAACGTATGTGTGCATCGAAGGTCCGCGTTTCTCCACAAAAGCGGAATCTAACCTGTTTCGCAGTTGGGGCGCTGACATCATCGGCATGACCCTTGTTCCTGAATGCGTTTTGGCGCGTGAAGCCGAAATCTGCTATGCCTCCATTGCTATGGTCACGGATTATGACTGCTGGAAAGACCACGCGGTCTGCACGGGCGACATCATCAGCACCATGAAAGCTAACATCGAAAAAGTCAAAAAACTCTTGGCTGAATCTGTTGCCCAGCTTTCCAAAGAGCGAGACTGCATATGCAAAGACGCCCTTAAACAGGCTTTAATGTAATTGAGGACGAACATGATGGATTTGAAATCTAAAATAACCTATAACCCCAACTTTAAAGGCGTGTTTTTTTGGGATATAACCCCACTGCTTAAGGATGGGGCGGCTTTTAAGGAATGTATCGACCAGTTAGCAAATCATTATCGTGGTAAAGATGTTGACGTTATTGTTTCTAATGAGGCGCGTGGTTTCATAGTTGGTGCGGCGTTGGCGTATGCTTTGGGCGTGGGTTTTGTTCCTGTGCGCAAGAAAGGCAAGCTGCCGCGTAAATGCATGGAACTCTCGTACGCGAAAGAATACGAAAGCGACTGCATCGAAATCCATGAAGACGCCATAGACAAAGACGCAAAAGTTTTGCTAATTGACGATTTGCTTGCAACAGGCGGAACCATAAAAGCAAATATTGAACTGGTTGAAAAACTGGGCGGAAAAGTAGTCGGCATAGGCTTTGTTATTGAGCTGCTTTATCTTGAAGGCAGAAAACTAATTGGCGACAAACACGAAATCTTTTCGCTCATAAAATACAAAGACACAAACGTTTAACTTTGCGTGTGGGTTTAGCGGCTAAAAAACGCCGCCCGCATCATATTTTTTATTTGGTGTTTTCTGAAACCAGCGTTTTAAGTTCTGAATCCTGGTTTTTCTTTTGCAGGGTGCCTGTCTTGCCTAGGCTTAACTGTTTTTCGCCTCGGAAGTATGAGACCCGCGCGTTTTCGATTTCCACGAAGTCTCCTGGAGCTACCGCGTCGATTTGGTCGCCCCAAAGGCACAGTTTGACTTTTTCTTGGGTTTCATCTGTTATGACTGCTTTGGCGAGGCTGATTTGGTTTCCGAATTTGGTGTTGACTCGTTTGGGTTTTGAAATCTCAAGCACCTGAGCTTTCAGGTTAGCTTTGGTCATTCCTGGACGCAGATTCTGGATGTTCGTAAAGCTGGTAGATTCTGGTTCTTGGGCCATGTACCCTTTAACCATGTCTGCCCCCATGTATCCCCTCAGCGGGTTTCCTTCTTTTGATAGGAATTCGTTTGTTACGGGAAACTGTGCCAGAACTTGGGTGCCTTCTTTGATCATGAAGATTATGCCGTCTTCGGTTTGGGCGCGGCGTTCTATTCGGAGGTTTCCACATTGGGCTTTTCCTGTCTCGCCAGCAGTGAGCAGAGCAGAAAACAGTGTGTCAGCGTCTACGTCACATTTAACAGTGAGGAACGCAAGGTATTCGCCGGTTGATTTTTTGCTTCTCGTTTTTTAATCCCCTTTTCTCTATTATTATCCAACGCTTAAGTGCGTTGAACATGGACATCAAAGCATCTGAAGAGAGAGTAAAACAGCGCCGTCACTGAAAACTCTATTTCTCTAGAGAACCACGATATCCTTATACATATCAGTAGCAAACTATTTAGGTGTATCCCTCAAAAAACTCTTTTTCTCCATGGCCACTGATGCATTTCTGCCTTTTCAAGGCAACGTTTGACTCATGTGAATTCGCTTCTTTGGACACAATTGAATCGGGTGAGAGCATACATCTAAGCCCCAACACAACAAATCCACATTTCCTCCATCCACAACTACAAACCTACACATCCAACTACAAAAACCTGTCCCCCATCCACCTGCCAATTAACATGCCCTCTACAACCTTTCCCAAACCCACAAGTACATACAACAATCGCCGCTTCGCTTAACACAGCCAACCTCTTAGGATGCAAATAGTAATTCTATGCAGAAACTGGTGGGGGTAGGTGTTTTTTGGTGTGCTTTGATTTTGGTTGGGTGGAGCATAGCAGTTATAAGCAAGCCTGATAATTAGAATGCGCAATAAAGACTGAGTTGAGTAGTTTATGTCGGAAAAACCTTCCCTCTCACTGGTTACCTGCACTAGCTGCGGAAAACCTATTCCTCCGGGCAGTGAAGCTACAAAGTTTCTGTGCCCCAACTGTGGAGAAATCCAGATAAAACGTGACGGAAAATGCCGCAAATTCGGCAGACCCTATAAGTGCCCCAAATGTGGGTTTACAGGACCATAGCGAGGTAATTGCTGTATGGGTCATGTTGTTGTTACTTACAAGGTGTTTCCTGAGGATATCGTCAAGGATTTTGCTCCTTTGAAAGAGCAGATTAAAGGTGTTGTGCCTGATAACGCGGAGATTATGGGTTATGGTGAAGAGCCAATTGCTTTTGGGCTTGTTGCGCTTTTGACGCAAATCCAGTTCTCTGAAGATGAGACAGGCATCGCAGATGATGTGGAAAACAAGCTCTCAGAGTTGCCAGGCATAAGCCAGGTTCAAACTTTGATGGTACGGCGCACCAGCAGATAAACTCTGCCTACGCTCAAACCTTTATATATCATACAAAACCTTCTTTCCTACACCTAAAAATATTTCACAGGTAGGTTTCTAAATGACAGAAAATCACGAAATTCAACTACGCGCAGGCGACGCACGACAACGCGATGTCGGCAGAGGCATCGCCCGAATTGACCAGAGAACCATGCAAAAACTATCCATAAGCGCCGGAGACGTCATCGAAATCATTGCCAAACGAACAACCAGCGCCATAGCCTGGCCTGCATACAGCGAAGACCAAAACCGTGACATAATACGCATTGACGGTTTCACACGTAAAAACGCTGGAGTCGCCATAAACGAATACGTCATCGTCCGACCTGCCAAAGTAAAAACCGCCCTGAGCATAACCCTTGCCCCCGTTGACATGAGGCTCAACGTGGATGAAGACTTTACAAATTTTGTCAAAAACCGTCTCATGGAACGCACCCTAGTCGAAGGCGACACCACCCTAGTTATGATGCTAGGCCATGCCATACCCTTTAACGTCTCCAAAACCCGCCCCCACGGCATAGTCAAAGTCACCGCGGAATCGCGCCTAACCATACTTAACGAACCCGCACCCGAAACCAAAGGGCTGCCACGAACCACCTACGAGGACATCGGCGGCTTGCACGAAGAAATCCAGCGCGTCCGCGAAATGGTAGAGCTCCCCCTGCGCCACCCCGAACTCTTCCAGCGCCTAGGCATCGAACCCCCAAAAGGCGTCCTGCTACACGGTCCGCCGGGCTGTGGCAAAACCCTACTAGCCCGCGCAGTAGCCAACGAGTCCGAAGCCAACTTTTACTCCATAAACGGTCCCGAGATTATGAGCAAATTCTACGGCGAATCCGAAGCGCGCCTGCGTGAAATTTTCCAGCAAGCCCAGCAAAACTCGCCCAGCATCATCTTTGTTGACGAGCTTGACGCGATTGCGCCCAAACGCGAAGAAGTCACAGGCGAGGTCGAACGCCGCGTAGTTGCCCAACTGCTCGCCCTAATGGATGGCCTATCGGGCAGAGGAAACATCATAGTTATCGGTGCAACCAACCGACCCAGCGCCTTAGACCAAGCCCTGCGCCGCCCCGGACGTTTTGACCGCGAAATCGAAATCGGCGTACCAGACAAAAAAGGACGCTACGAAGTCATACAAATCCACACCCGCGGCATGCCCCTTGCAGAAGATGTAGACCTCAAAAAACTCGCAGAAATGACCCACGGCTACACAGGCGCAGACCTATCCGCACTGAGTCGCGAAACCGCCATGAAAGCCCTACGACGGTACCTGCCCCAAATCAACCTAGATGAGGAGCGCATTCCCCCCTCAGTTCTGGAGAAGATGGAGGTTAACATGGACGATTTCGTGAATGCCTACAAAGAAGTTACGCCAACGGCAATGCGTGAAGTCTACATTGAAGTCGCCACTGTTCACTGGAGTGATATCGGTGGTTTGGATGGGGTTAAGCAGCATCTGCGTGAAGCGGTTGAGTGGCCCATGAAAAAACCTGAAATGTTCCAGCGCCTTGGCATCAAACCCCCAAAAGGCATCCTGCTCTACGGTCCGCCGGGCTGTGGCAAAACCTTGCTGGCACGCGCGGTTTCCACGGAAAGCGAAGCCAACTTTATCTCTATCAAAGGTCCCGAAGTTTTCTCCAAATGGGTGGGCGAATCCGAAAAAGCAATCCGTGAAGTTTTCCGTAAAGCCCGCATGGCAGCGCCTGCTGTGATTTTCTTTGACGAAATGGACTCTTTGGTTCCTCAGCGCGGCGCCGGAGGCAGCGACAACGGCGTTTCTGAACGCGTAATTAGCCAGTTGCTCACCGAAATGGACGGCATCCTAAGCCTAGAAGACATCGTAGTAATTGCCGCAACGAACCGTCCTAACCTAATTGACCCAGCAGTGTTGCGTCCTGGCAGATTTGACCGCCTAATTTACGTGCCTGAACCTGACGAGCAAAGCCGCCTAAAAATCTTGGAACTCTACACCGCCAGCATGCCCCTAAAAGACGTGGACCTAAAAGCCATCTCGCTTGCAACCAAATACTACTCAGGTGCAGACCTTGAAAACCTGTGCCGAGAAGCCGCCATGCACGCCCTACGACGCGACATAAACGCCGCAGAAGTTACCATGAAAGACTTCCAAGACGCCATGAAAGAATTCGGTCCCTCCGTAACTCCTGACATGGAAAAATGGTACAAGAGCTTCATGCAGCAAGTACGCCAAATCCAAAAACCCACAACCCCCATAGCATAGGAGAAAAACAAAAAATGCCCGTCCCAACAAAAACCTGGAAAACCCGACCCGCCTACTACTACCTAATGGAAATCCTAAACAAAAAAGGCGACCTCCCCGAAAACGAACTCTTCAACGCATTGCAGCACGAATACGGCGACCTAGGATACAAAGACTTCATCAGCCTCCTCCTCAACCTCGAAGTCGCAGGCAAAATCCGCACCACCTCACTTTCCCGCGGAAAAAAACGCATCGAACTCGTCCACTAAACCCCACGCTTTCCTTTTCTTTTTTGTTTTGGTGAAACTGCTTGCAGGAACCCGTCGCGGTTGTCGGTGCAGGTCCTGCGGGCTCCTTTTTCGCTTATGAACTAGCCAAAAAAGGCGCCGCAGTCACAGTTTTCGAAGAACACCCCCAAGCAGGCTACCCCTCCCACTGCGCAGGACACCTAAGCATCCGCAGCCTACGCAAATTCGGCTTATACCCCCTGCCCCCTCCAATTTTGGAAAACGAGTTCTCCGCCGCCAACTTTTACTCCGCCTATGGAACCAAATTCGCCGTAAAACTCGCAAAGCCCGTGACCTGCGCTGTGAACCGTGCCCTCTTCGACCAGTACCTTGCCCAAAAAGCCCAAGACGCAGGCGCCCAATTCCGCTTCAACAGCCGCGTGCAGTCGCTTATTCGCAAAAACGGCGTAGTCTGCGGCGTAAACGTGCAAAAACCTGACGGGTCTTTGGTTGGGGTGCGTGCGCCGTTGGTTGTGGATGCTGAAGGGATTTCGTCGCGGCTTTTGCGCCAAGCAGGCTTGCGCGGGCTGCGCGGCGACGGGTTAGTTTACGCAATAGAAGCTGAAATCACGGGCGCGCGGGGCGTGGAGGAGCATGCAGTGGAAGTTTACGTGGGCAAAGCGTATGCGCCTGGATTTTACGGCTGGCTCATCCCCCGACCTGACGGCACCGCTAAACTGGGCTTGGCAACCAGCCACGGCAACCCCAAAACGTACCTGCAACGGCTTATCCAAAAGCACCCAGTAGCGTCAAAGCAACTAAAACATGCAAAAATTCAATCCACTGCTTTTCACGCCATCACCCTTGGCGGTCCAATTCCCCAAATGTACACCGACGGCTTTTTAGCTGTTGGCGACTGCGCCTCCCAAGTCAAACCCACCACAGGCGGCGGCGTCATCTTCAGCCTCACATGCGCAAAAACAGCCGCCCAAACCACAAAACAAGCCCTAAACAAAAACGACCTCTCCACCACAACCCTGCAAGCGTACCAAAAACAAACCCACAAACTCCTAAACCACGACTACCAAACCATGCACCACCTCCACAAACTCCTCAACCACACAACCGACAAAAAATTTGATAACACCCTAAAATTCACCAACAAAATCCAACTCCAAAAAGCCCTAACCAACATCGACGAAATCGACCACCAAACCAAAACCCTCCTCGCCATAGCAACCAAACCCCAAACCTACGCCACCCTAACCTACCTACTAACCACCCTACTAAAACCCTAAACAAAACAACACAAAAGTAGACCCCCTCCCCCCTTTTCTGCATACAATTAAAAAATAGCAGACCTTTTTTCCTCTTTGGAGCAAATGAACCTGTAACTTGACAAGTTGCTCTGTTAGTTGTTGTGATTTTATGAAATTGATTCTTGATTATTACCCATATCTTACTTCTTTGAAGTTCTTTCCTAATCTTCTCTTTGTACTTCTTTGAATTTTAGATAATTGCGATTTGCCTGTTTTCACTTCAACTGTTTTTGGTTTCCCTATTTTATTGCCAAAAATATCTCTTTTTTGGACAATGAAGTCTCCACCCCTATGAATCTTTTTACAATCGTTGCCTTGAAGCCTTTGTTGAAGAGCAAAGCTTTCCTCAGCCATCCTACCTCTAAAACGATTATTTGATAACGTTTGACGTTTTGAGAAATTGCGCAATCCCAAATCAAAGCCATTAAAACCAAAAACGTTCTTGGCTTCATTTGAACGCTTGCTTTTCACCTTTTATCGTCCTCATCGGTCTTTGATTAAACTTTAAACCAATCTGGTTCATGGTTTGAGTCGGAGTCATATCGACCATTGCTTTTTCTGTATCGCTTCCTTCGATTTCCACAGAACCGTTCAACGTTGTCGAGTGCAACGTTAGACCCGCCTTCAAAGATGCTTTTTTTCCTGCCCATTTTAATCGATTGATATATGCAATGCTCTGCTTTTAAATTATTCACAATTTGTGGCTTCTGTTTTATCGATTATTGTAACTGTTGATGTGAGGATAAGTACAAAAAAGGGCTTTAAAAGAAATAAAACGTACCTATCTTAGTGTTGCCACCAGTGTTTCTTTTTTGATGTCTTCTCCCTCTTTCCCTTGCCATATTTTTTATAATATTCTTCTACTATGGCATCAACACTCTTCGTTGTTTGTGCATAATTGAGGTATTCTCGATATTCCGCATTTGAATAGACTTCAAGTGGAACCATAAATCTGATGCCATATTTGTTCTCAGTAGTTGTTGCCTTCCCTATTGCTCTCAGTTTCTCTTCTTCTGCTTTTTGTATCGCCTTTTCTTTTGCTTCTTTTTCTGATTGTTCAATTCTTTCTTGTCTGTCTGCTTCATTCATTCTATCCATTGCTTGTTTTATCGCTTGGTTTTGAGTCTTTTCTTCACGTTCTATTTTTTCAATAGTCTTACGCAATAAAATGAAGTCGGGGTGTCCACCTTCGCGTTTGTATTCGGCATGAAACGCCGCCTTTATTCTTGGGTCTCCTTCTACATCAAAAATTGCTTCCCAATCTACAATATATGGAAACTTGGGTTTGAGATGATGCATACAGAACCACTTTTTGCATAGTTCACAGCGATAAATCGGCTTCACTGATGAATCGCCGTTTTTTGTGGAACATTCATGGCATATACCCACCTCATGTGTTTCTGGTTCTATGGCAGACCCCTTCAATCAAGTTATAAACACTTTGCCCTTTTTAGTTTTTATAAATTGTAGGCTTTATCAAATTCCACTGCCTATCGTTTTGGCTTGAGTATGTAGTCGCATGTTATTTTGTCTGCAAATGCTTAAACCTTGGTATGTTAACTTTGTAGCCGTTGAAGTTGGTTTGGTATGCGTGTGTTTGATTATAAGCAGGTGTTGGTGTTTCGTAAGGATTTGCAGTTGAGTAAGGGTAAGTTGGCGGCTCAGGCGGGTCATGCGGCGGTTTCTGCTGCTCAGGAGGCTCATATTCATAATCGGAAGTGGTGGGATGGTTGGTTGTTTGAGGGTCAGCGTAAGATTGCGGTGAAGGTTGAGAATGAGAAGGCGATGCGTAAGTTGGAGGTTGCGGCTGAGGAGTTGGGTTTGCCTCATGCGTTGATTGTGGATGCGGGGTTAACGGAGATTCCTGAGGGGACGGTTACGTGTTTGGGGATTGGTCCTGCGCCTGCGGAGATTATGGATCGTTTGACGGGTCAGCTGCAGTTGCTTTAGGAGCGGTGGTGGTTTGGTGGCTGTTGGGGTTCCTGTTTTGGATTGCAGTTTGGGTCTTGAAGCGTACGCGACCACAACCGCTGGGATAGGCGGCGCGATAAAGCGGGGGGCTGAGGATTTTGTGGTTGAAGAAGTCTTGGTGGACGGCTCCAAAGCATCCGCCACGCCTGAAGAGGTCGCTGGGAAGCCTCCGTTGGGCGCATCTGAGCGGCAGACGCGGTTTTTGCTTTGCAGTTTGGTGAAGCGTAATTGGGATATGTTCATGGCGGTCAAGAATGTAGCGTCGCAGCTTGGCGTTGAGTCGGGGCGCGTGCAGTTTGCAGGCATCAAAGACGCAAAAGCCTTAACCGCGCAGTACGTCACCGTGGAGGGCGCAACCTTCGAATCCGCTGGGAAAGTCAACGTCAAAGACCTCACCCTAACGCCTTTGGGGTACTTTCGAGAAGCCCTCTCCACCTTCTACTTGCTGGGAAACAATTTTCGCATAACCATCCAAGAACCCACGCTAACCGCCGCGGAGGCGCAACAGCAAATCACAAAGACCATAGAGCAGCTACAAGACGTTGGGGGCATACCCAACTTTTACGGTCACCAACGCTTCGGAACCACCCGCCCCATAACACATCTCGTTGGAAAAGCCATCGTCCAAGGCGATTTGGAGCAAGCTGCCCTGCTGTTTTTGGCAAAACCCAGCCCCCACGAACACCCAAGCTCGCGAGAAGCCCGCGCCGCCCTGCAAGAAACCCAAGATTTCCAAAGGGCTCTGCAGGATTTTCCGCGGCAACTGCGCTACGAACGCTATATGCTGGAGCATTTAGCCCAGAGCCCTGGGGATTTTGTGGGGGCGTTTAGGCGTTTGCCCTTAAAGCTGCGTATGTTGTTTGTGCAGGCGTATCAGTCGTTGTTGTTTAACAGGTTTTTGAGTGCACGCCTAAAACAAGGCTTAGCGTTAAACAAGGCTGCGGTGGGGGATTACGTGGTGAATGTGGAGCGCACGGGCTTGGCGATGGTGAAAACAGGCAAAATCGTCGCAGAATCGCAAATAGCGCAGGTGAACGAGCAAATTGCGGCGGGAAAAATGCGGGTGGCGTTGCCTGTGGTCGGTTTTAGCCAGAAACTCTCACAGGGCGAAATCGGACAAACCCAACAGCGCATCATGGCTGAGGAAGGCATAGACCGCCAAAGCTTTCACATGCAACAACTCCCAGAAATCAACGCCCGCGGAGAACTACGCGCCGCCGCCTGCCCCATCCAAAACTTCCAGCACCTAAACAACCCCGCGCAAAGTCCGCAAGTTGAGTTCATGCTGCAAAAAGGCTCCTACGCCACCGTGCTGCTGCGCGAAATCATAAAACCCCAAGACCTCGTAGCGGCAGGCTTCTAACTTTGGGTTAGGTTTCTTCGGGGCATGCTTTGTCGGTTTGGTTTAGGTCGCGTAGGCGGTTGACGCCGTCGATTTCTTTGATGAATGTGGCGGTGGTTTTGGGGACGAGGTTGACCCAGCTTTCGTCTTTTAGCATTTTTTCGCGCACCATGGTGGAGGAGTAGAATTGGCGTTCAAAGAATGGTATGCCTTTTACGCGGTAGCCTGATTCCATGAATAGTCTGCGGGTTAGGGGTTCGTTGGAGTAGACGATTTGGAATTTTGGGGTGTAGCCTTCTAGGGCGCTGACCCACATCATGTGGAGGTGGACGTCGGGGACGGGGACTATCCAGACGCGGCTTAGGTCGGTTTTGGCTTCTTCAAGGGCAGAGCGTATCATAACTAAGCGCTCACCCGTGGTGAAGGGGTTGGTTTTGTCGTGGCTGTACTGGGCGCTGCCAATTACGATTACGAGTTCTTCAACTTCTTCTAAAATGTCTTTGATGGCTTCCAGATGCCCCAAATGAAACGGCTGAAACCTGCCCACATACAATCCCCGAGTAAGCAATACACTGCACCTGCGCCTTCAAAAAAGGACACCCCAAGCATTTATCATTTACTCTTTTTCCCCGCCTGTGCCGCGTTTGGGTTATTTGAGGATGGGTACGTGGGGGTGGCTGGTTTTGATTTGCAGAACCACGTATTTGCTGTTGGTGTAGACTACTTCGAGCCAGTGAGAGTTTAGCAGGCTATGGCTAAAGCGGGTGGCGTCGTAGACTATGTAGCCGATGTAGTTGTCTTGGATTATAGACGCGAAATTGCGGCACTTCACTTCAAAGGGCTCCACGGTTTGATAATCCAGCAATGCTGTGATTTCCTCTTTGCTTTGCAGTTGGGGGTAACTGCTCACCGAAAACGCCAACGTCTGATAAGATACGGAGAGCGTGTAGCCCGCTTCGATTCTGAAAAAGTTGTACTGGAATCTTACGGCGTCTATGCGTCCACTTGCAAGCGCGCCAACGTTTCCTTCGTCGGGAGTGTCTAAGAATTTGAGGGCAAACGCGGTCTGGTTCTGAGATGCGTAAACGGCTACGCTGCTGTTCTCTGGCAAATCCTGCGCGTAAAAGCTGCTGACTGCCCACTGGTTCTCCACAACTTTTGAGGGATTGCTCCACGGGTTCTCCCAGTCCAGTACGTTGGGCACTTGGGCTTGGTCAAATAGCAAGTTGCCTGCTAAGCCTTCGCTCAGGTACAGTTGGGCGTAATTCAGGTCTTCGTTGAGGGCGTTGACCTCCCAGTTAACCGTGAACGCGTACGAGCTGTTGTGCGCAAGTATGGTTTGCTTTAGCGTGAATTCTTGTGCCGTGTAGGTTATGGTGAATTTTTTAGGTGAGGTGCGTTCATCGACTGCTATGGTGCGGTTCAAGCTTGAAAGTTCATACTTGTGGAGGGTGTTGTTTTGGTCGCGGTACGAGAACTGCGAGTCATCCATGTATGAAGAGGTGGCGCGTGTCCAGACCCCGTTCATGGAGATATAGTTCTCGTCGGATATGCCTTCTCTGGCTTCATATAGCCTTAGCAACATAAGCGGGTTTTCCATCTCATAAGCAAGGTCTATGACGCATTCAGCGTTGACGTTCCATTCCACAACAGGGTCAGTTTCAGCTATAATTTCTCTGCCTGAATAAACCCTAAACCAGTGCCCAGGATGCTCAGTAACAACAACCACCGCTGACTTGTCAGGGCTGTTTTGGCTTATCCACCTGCCCGCATCGTAAGCTTCCATGTCTGAGGTGGAGTAAAAAGTGGTTGCTTCCCCGATTTTTCCTGTTACCGTTTGGAACTGCAAGACCATGACCACTGCTAAGATTGCGATGATGGCTAGGGCTGCTGTTTTGAGGGCTTTGTGTTTTATGCCGCTTCTGTTGTTGAAGAAGCTTGCGAGTGAGGTGTCAATTAGTAGTGAGAGCGTGAAGGCTGCGAGGACTGCGAATATGGGTGTTAAGAAGTAGATGAAGCGTTGATAGGGCAGATACAACCCGACGAGGTAGGATTGGGAGAAAAACAGTGGGACCCCAAATGCTAATGCCAAGAGCAGGAAGATTTTGAGGGATTTGCGTTTTTTTAGCTGGAAAAACGTTAATGCGAGTCCTGCGAAGGCGAAGAATAAGATGAAGCCAAAGTTCATGATGAATTCGTCGAAGCTTACGGCGGGTATTTGGTAGAGCATGGTTTGGATTTCGAAGAAGACAATAGAAACAAGCTCGTCTATGTAGGGCAGTATGGGTTGTACATAGTAAATCAGGAAAGCTATGGTGGCTCCTGTGGCGGCGGCGATTATGGCTTTGCGGTATTGCCCCTTGGATTTCAACAAAACCACGATTATGAATGGGGGCAAGATGAATGCTATGAGAAACGTCGTGAGCTGATGCGCTAAAACAACAGAGAAGCCAAGCATGAACGTGATTAGGGTGTGTCCCATGCTTTTAAGCGGCAACGCCAAGTACGTGAACAATAGCATCATAAACGCTATGCTTAAAATGCTGGTGTAGCCGCCCCAAATGTTTATTTCAAAAATTGGAAAACACAAAAGCAGCAACGACGCGGCAAGAACACCCGTTTTTTTGTTGAAAATCTTGGCGGCAAACAGGTAAACCGAGAAAAACAATAGCCAGTTTATCAGCGCCATCACCGCTTTTAGCAAAACGATTTGTTGCTCCACGCTAACCGCGCCTGTGAACACAATAAACGTATCCAACACAATGTGGAACAGGGGCGAATAGAACGCGATGTCGCTTAACGGGATTTTTTCAACTGACAAGAAGTACTGTGCGGTTTGCAGGTGCACGGCGGGGTCGTTTCCTAAAACTAAGCCGTTGGCGCCTAGCAGAGAGTAAAACAGCGCGAAGACTATCGCCGAAAAGACGCCTGTAAATACAGCTTCAAAGGTTTGCTGATTTTTGCCAAAACCGACCATCAAGTGGTCTCCTCTTTTTGCTCCCCGCTATTTGCGCACTTGGAATATGGCTACTTCATTGTTAATAAATACAAGGTCAAAGAGGGGGTCTTTGGAGAAACGCGGGATTTGCTCAGCGCTGCGTGTGGCTATGTATGAGGCGTTGAGGTCTGCTACGGCTTGATGGTAATCGAAAACCTCCAAGGGCAACTCTTCTGTGGTTTGCAGGTATGTGCTGGTGTAGTTGGCGACTAATTCTTTGTAGAAGCTGGTTTCTTTTTGTGGTGTTGTGGGGTTGGGGTTTTCTTCGTATTCGTAGAGTCCCAGATGGAAACAAATCTCTGCGTTGTCTTGGGCGTTTAGGTTATAGAGCAACCCCAGACCTGCCAAGTTATCCTTGGTTAACTGCGTAACCACAGGCTGTCCCTCGACGAATATGAACTGGCAAACAACTTTCATGTTGTAGTCAACCAAAGCCGTTACCGCTTGGGTTTCGCCTTCGATTAGCATGCCTTTAGTGTGGAACATGAAATTCAGCGTCAAAAGCTCCACTTCAGGCTTCAAAACTTCAAACCCAACCGTCACAACCGCAAAACTTTTGCCCGCCTCAACCACCGTCTGCTGCGTATAACTAAACAACTCATTCCCATACGTCACACAAATCATTGCACCCTCACTGCTGTTCTCCAAATGCATATCCAAAAGAGAAAGCTGCGCCAAATCAACAATCTGCACCTCCCCCTCATTTTGCAGCATAACCGTTATCTCATCACTGCTCAAATGGCAAAACGGATACGGAAAATACTGATTGTCCAGTTTAGCCAGAAAAATTGGGTTGTGGCGTCCTATGTGTCCGCCGTCTTCTCGGATTTGGATTAATCCGTTGTCGATTAGGTAGTTTGTGTCTAGCAGGTAGCGTGCGGCTTGGGCGGGTTCGAATTCGCGTGCGTTGGCAAGGTACTGGGGGTCAACGGCGCTTATGGTTGCGCGTTGGGCAAAACCTGAAAACCACCAGCCATACTGAGCATCCGTAACAAACACCGCATCCTTTGGCGTGTTGCTTTGTGCCCACTGAATCGCCTCGTACTTGGGGTCATCCATAAGTTGATAGAAACTTTGCGTAGTTATGCCCTGCGTAGGCGGAGAAAAGATGGGAACCGCCAAAAACGCAACCAACACGAAAACCGAAAACAACACTGCAAGAATATTTTTGTGCGTAAGATAGGCCAGTACTTGCTGGGCTTTTTTGTTTAGCTTGATTTGCGGCGCGTTTTTTGCTAGACCCACCAGAGTCTGGCTTGCATCGGCAAAGAACCGTGCGCCATGGTCGATGCCTAGCGTGATTAGCATTATAACGGGCAAAATGACAAAGTACAAGAAACGGTTATAATCCGTGTACAACCCCACCAAATACCCCTGTGTGAGCGCCGCAGGAATTAGTGTCCAAACAAACAGCAAAACCGCTGGAACTGACAAAAACTTGCCTCTGTAGCGCCAGGAAAACAAGAAGAACAAAATCATGCCTGCAAAAAGCGGAACCACCATATCTAACGGCAAAACCTTTGTGGAAAGTAACGCCAACCTGATATCTGCAACGCCCCCCGTGAAGGTTCCTGAATTAGAACCCAAATACGCGGGCGCAACCTGAATCACAAACGGCGCAATCATCAACGCCCCCAAAACAATGGGCACAAACCACGAAAGCAAACTTAGCCTTCCAACTTGGATTTTTTTTGCCAAAACAAAACACAAAGCTACCGTGACAAAAATTATCGCAACAAACATGACCGAACTTAGCGAATGCGTAAGAAATATCGCCGCTGAAACAAACGACGCTGCCACAATAAAGGGTAACGGTTTTAGGCGGTCTTTTTCCAAAAACAAGTAGAACGCTAAGGGAATGAGCATGAGGGTTACTACGTTGGGGTAGCCGCCCCACATTAGCATTTCAATGTCGAATCTTGAAACTGCTACCAGAAACGAGATTATCAAAGCGGCTGAGGTGTTCCAGACTTTTTGGGTTATCAAAAACGCAACCAAGACAATAAACGAGGAGAACAGTGAAACCACAAAGGCGTGAGCCATGTAGTCGGGCATGCCTGTTAGCAGGATGATGTAGGATGTGAAGATGTGGTAGCCTGGGAAGGTAACTGAGCTGCCTCCTCCCATGTGATAGTAGTTCCACAGAAAATCTGTGTTGCCGCCCTGCGTGATTGAGTAGACTATGCTGTTGTGCAAACCAATGTCCGCGCCTGGAGGAAAACCCTGACGCAGCATCAAAAATATGCGGTACACAAAAGAAAACGCCGCAATCAGAATCAACAGCACATGCTTCTTGGACGGTTTACTCATCTACTGCATTCCTCAGCTAACCGCTTTTTTGCATTTAGAGAACTGATTAGTGAAGTCAAAGTTTAAATAGCTATTCCAATATAAAACCCGACGGTTAATCAATCTAAGAAATAGGTGTGTTTGAAAATGTCCTGGCTAAAATCTATGATGGAAAAGGAACCACCAGAACCAACGAATCCTCTTGGCACAGTTGTCATCGGCAACATTGAACCAGACATGCACGACACGGCAAAAGAAGCTGTTCGTAAAGCTCTAAAACGTGCAGGCTTCAAAACAGTTGACGTAGGCAAGAGCGCACCCATCGATGCGTTCATCACCAAAATCAAAGAAAGCAACGCAAACGTACTGGCACTCTCTGTCAACACCATACCCGCAAAGAACCAGCTACCCAAAATGATGGAAGCACTAAAGGCTGCCGGTCTAGACAGCATCAAAATCATTATGGGCGGCGCAGCAGTCAAGAAAGACGACGCAGACGCAATCGGCGCACTCTTTGGTAAAAACAAAGAAGAAGCTCCCGAAATCGCAAAGAAAGCAGTCGGCCAATAAACTGTTAATCAGATGAGGCAACAACGATGAAAAGATTCAATACCGAACAAAAAGTTTACCAAGTCGGAAAAGTTCAGGTTGGAGGCCAACCTGGCGAACTGCCAACTTTCCTTATTGGTTCTATCTTCTGGCTAGGCCAGAAAATGGTTCAGGATGCAAATAAAGGCATTTTTGATGCCAAAATGGCTGAAGATATCATCAACAAGATGCAGACTCAAAGTGACATCAGCGGTGTTCCCTTTGCTTTTGACATTGTCGGAACTACCGAAACTGCTTTCTCAAAATACATTGACTTCGTTGCTACTCACAGTGATGCTCCTTTGATGTTGGACGCTATGAGTCCACGAACTCGTATGGCTGCTGCTGGCATGGCTAAAGAAATGGGTCTACAAGACCGTTGCTTGTACAACTCTGTCTACAAAGGCGTCACCGATGCAGAAATCGAGAAACTAAAAGACAGCGGCATCCAAATGTCAATTGTTCTAGCTGACAACCCCAAAGACAACAGTCTAGAAGGCAAAATGACAGTTATCGAAGAAGCCTTGGCTCTAGCTGACAAAGCTGGAATCACAAAGCCTCTAATTGACACTGCCATCCCCGCATTCGCTCCCGACATGGGCACAGCAGTGCGCACCATACCAATCATGAAAGAAAAGTATGGTCACCCCGTTGGTTTAGGCAGCGGCAACGTTGTTACAACCATGGGCTGGGTAAAAGCTCACATCGAGAAAACCTTCCGCAAGGGCTGTGTCACCGCAACCAACGCTATCATGCAGACAATGGGCGCAAACTGGCTCATGATTGGCCCCGCAGAGCAAGCTGAATGGGTATTCCCAGCAGTCGCAGTCGTAGACACATACATCGCATCCGCAGCTGCAGATCTAGAAACTCGTCCACTACACGAGGAAGCACCAATCTTCAAGATGTTCCTCTAACCTCCACCCCTTTTCATTTTTTGTTGTCTTATCCGCGAAGGACCAAACGGTGAACCCCATCAAATGGCTAAGCGCAATCATCTCTTACATAGCCGTAACCTTGCTTTGCGTTTACCTAATACCCGCTGATTCAACGCTGTCGGCGTTCACCTCTTTTTTTGGCTTCACATTCGTAGCTTTCGTACCTGGCTACTGCCTTGTTAACCTGCTTTTCCACGACGGCAAACTAGACCTGCCCGAAACCGCCGTGCTCTCAGTCGCGTTAAGCTTTAGCATCGCAGGCATCTCTGGGCTGTTTCTAGGCATCTCGCCCCTTGGACTCACCGTCAACTCTATAACCCTCACCCTAAGCAGCATCGTAGCAGCCACAGCCGCGTTCGCTTTCCTGCGAAAAACAGGCATGCTCCACCTGCGAAAACACGCCCCCTTAATCTAACTAACCCACAGCACGTAACGCATGTTGGATTGCCCGCTTGTTCAATCAATCTTTATATGAGTGTTCTTAACGGTTAGTTCCCTTCAAGCTTGGGAACCTTCATGAAAACTGCAATCCAATCCAGACATAACCAAAACAACTTGGCTCTGCTTGTTTTATGCACGGTTTTGTTTGTGATTGCAGTAGCTGACACCGTCCTGAACCTTGCTTTGCCTTCTATTTCGGGTAATCTGGGCGCAACTGCTACTCAGCTTTTGTGGATTGTTGACATCTACCTTTTGGTTGTAGCTGCTTTGCAGTTGGCTTTTGGGTCAATTGGCGACCGCTACGGACGCAAACGCCTCCTCCAAACAGGTCTAGTCATCTTTGGGTTAGGCTCCTTAGGCGCAGCGTTTTCCACCTCCGCAGATATGCTCATACTGTTTCGCAGCACCACTGGCGTGGGCGCAGCCATAATGATGCCCTCTACGCTCTCGATTCTAACCGACGTTTTTCGAGAACCCAAAGAACGCGCAAGAGCCATAGCCGTCTGGTCAAGCGTGTTTAGTTTAGGCGCGGCGTTTGGACCCATAATCGGCGGTTACTTGCTTGGTCATTTTGCTTGGTCCTCAATTTTCTACCTTAACTTGCCCATCGTTGCCATAGGCTTAGTTGGCAGTGTCTTGTTCTTGCCTGAATCCCGCGACAAAAACAGTCCTAAACCAAACCTGCTTAGCGTCATACTCTCCACGTTAGGGCTGATGTTTCTTGTTTACGCCATCATAACTGCGGGTGAATGCGGCTGGTTCTCCAGCAACGTCTTAACCTCTTTTGGAATAGCTGGGCTGTTTCTGCTGGGCTTTGTTTTGTGGGAGCGCCGCTCAGCTAATTCTTTGTTGCCCTTGAGCTTTTTCAGGAACATGTCGTTTACGGCGTCACTTGTAGCGTTGACTCTTAGCACTTTCGCGTTAATGAGTTCTATCTTGTTCTTTAGCCAGTACCTGCAGTCCGTACAAGGATACAGCCCCTTCATAACTGGAATTAGCATGCTGCCCCTTAGCGTAATTGTCTTCATCACCACCCTGCTCTCCGTCAAAGTCAACGAAAGAATCGGCGCCAAACTAACCATAAGCACTGGGCTCTCCACAGCAGGCTGCGGACTACTCTTCTTTAGCCTAACCGCCGCAACCCAAAACCCCTACGCCCTAACCGTCATTCCTCTGCTGCTAATTGCCGTAGGCATCGGCTTAGTCATGAGCCCCGCAACCAACGCCGTCATGAACTCCATACCCACAAGCCGCGCAGGGATAGGCTCAGCCATGAACGACACCACCCGACAAATCGGCGGCGCACTAGGCATAGCCGTACTCGGCTCGATTGTCAACTCCACCTACCTCCAGCAAGTAACCTCCTCACAAACCATAGCCGCCCTACCCGCCCACATCGCCAAAGCCATATACAGCAGCATCCAAAACGCGCAAATCGCCGCCGCCCAACTCTCTCCCGACCTTGCCGCAGAAGTAATTAACTTCACAAAACAAGCCTTCGTAGACGGCTTAACCCACTCCGTATTCACAGGCGCACTTATCCTGTTCTTTGCCGCAACAACAATCCTGCTCATTTTCCCTTCAAGAACAAAAACCACAAAACCCCATAGTTGAGCCAATGACCGTTGGTGGCAATTGTATACTGATAAATAGGTTGTTGCGGTTATAATTGTATGCAATTTGTTCCTTTTCAGGTTTTAGGCGCCTTGTTTGACATTGTTTTTTTGGTGTTGCTTGTCATAGTTGGGCTTGCCGTAATTGTTTTTGTGGCGAAATTTTTTGTTTTCGTACTACCTGCGGGTATTGTAGCTTTGGTGGTTTGGTTTTTAACCGGAAGCGTGTTTTGGGCTGGAATTGCGTTTTTTGTTATAGCTCTAATTTCGCTTGGACGACGTAGTAGAGGGTGAGGTGAAAAACTGTGCCGTGGGAAGAAACAGATGATTATATTCGAAGTGGGCATGAAGACCCTAACAAGTACGATGACGATTCCATGCGAACCATAGACATATCTGTTGACGAGGGCATTAAAGCCATAATAGGTTGCCCCAAAGGGAAATTCAAAAACGGCGAATGCCAAGTGGGGACAGAAGTGCAAAGCTTCCTGTTCTCAAAAGACCACAACTGGACCATGACCAAAGCCAAAGACTGGTTCAAAAACCACAAATAACCCATTTTATTTTTTGGCAACCAAACTTGGCTTTTGTATCTGTGTTAAAAGTGGAAAAAGGGTGGCTGTTGTGTTGGAGTGTTACTGGTAGATTTTTGCCCAGTTGTTTACTATGCGGTTCATTTCGGCGAATTCGTTGTTGTTTAGCCATTCTCGGAAGCTGTTGCTGTGGACTGCGAAGCGTGCGATTTGTTTTGCGTTTTCGGAGTCATGCACCAGTAGGAGGACGCCTTTGAGGTCGTGCCTGCTTAGGTACGCTACGGTTTTGAGTAATGCTTCGGTTTTTTCGTCGTTAAGCATCTCACCGCTAAGCTCCACCACGACGGGTTTTTTGAGGATTTTTAGGAAGTCTCGGGTTAGCAGGTCTACCCAGTAGTTAGTCATGTAATCCCGCGACGATAAGGGCACATGGAAGTAATCCACCATCGGCGCTATGGCTTCAAAATCTATGCCAAAGCGTTCCTTAGCCAGCAACGGGTCAGGGTACATTTCTACTGCAAAGGTTCCTTTGGTTAATGCTTTGGCTTTTGCGATGAAGTCTGTTGTGGTTTTTGCTCGCCAGTCTACCCAGTTTAGGTTGCTTTTGCGCCAAAGCTCTACGCAGCGTGGGCAGACACAGTATTCTTCTTCGGGAAAATGATACAGGTTTAACGTGATTCCTTGGATGTCTTCGCGGTTTAGCTTTTCTATGTAGTTGAGGACTTTTGCTCGATACTCTGGGTTGGTGGGGCAAATATAATCAAACACAAAATTCGAGTGCCTGTTGCGCCGTAGGGCTTTTTTGCCGTTGCTGCCTACCGCTACGATGCTGGGGTCTTCCCTAATCGCTTTAGCGTCACAAAAACAGGTTACGTCGTTTTGCATGTGTTTGCCCGCGGGGTTGGCTTGCCCGTCAACCCATTTAGCGAAGTAAACAGGCATGTCAAAGCCTTCCACTTCTTCAGGGGCATAAGTTACTAGTCCCATTTGCATGCTCGTCCATCCTCTCGCGCAACAAATATATTTTTGGTACTTATTAAACTGTTGACTTCCCATGGACACACGCAAGACTCACATAGCTATTGACCACAACAAATGCCCTCCCTGTCCCGATATGGTCTGCCTTGGTGTTTGCCCGCAAGGAATTTTAGAACCCGCAGACGACAACAAACCCCACGTAACCAACGTTTCTTCCTGCACTAAATGCGGAGTCTGCGCCGACTTGTGCCCCGAAAAAGCCATTACCATAACCAAAAATAACTGCGAGCAGACTAACAAGTAGAGAGGAGCGAGCTCTGTGAACGAAATTGCCCTAGTAGGCAACGGCATCAAACTAGTTGTCGACGAAAACATAATCGCCGTGGTTTCAAAAAACCCCCTAACCGCAACAGGCTCAGCCATCCACAACGGCGGCGGACTAAAACAAACCCGAATTATCGCTAACACCCAAGTCACCGCGGAATACGGTGACAGCCACCTTCACCTAGACCCCGAAGCCTTCATTTTGCAAGCAGTCAAAAAACTCGGGTTAAACGACGCCTTCATGGGGATGATAACTTTTGCCATGGTCAAAGACTTCGTGGTTGCCTCCAAAACCAGCGGAGACTTAGGCGTAAGCGTCATAGCAACCGCAGGATGCACACACGCAGAATCCTCAGGCGAAACAATCACGTTCCAAGAAACCACAGGAACCATTAACATCATGGTCATCATCGACGGCAACCCCGTAGACAGCGGCTTAGTTGGAACCATCATAACCGCTACTGAAGCTAAAACCGCCGCCCTGCAAGAGCTGGATTTGCGCAGCCGATACTCAGGGCAAACCGCGACAGGAACCGTAACCGACGCCATGGTCGTCGCCAAAACAGGACGCGGCGAGCGGCTTGATTACGGAGGTCCAGCCTCAGACCTAGGACAACTCGTTGGCTGCTGCACACGAAAAGCCGTCAAAGAAGCCGTTAGAAAAGCCCAAATCGGCGGCTACCCCCTTAACAGAACCCTGCTGCAGCGACTAGATGAGCGGCATTTGTCTGTTGAAAAAATGGCACAGGAACTCTCCAAAATCAAACGTTTAGGTCTAACCCAAAACGCCCTACGCAACCTCCTAACACAGTCGCTAGAAAATAATCCCTTGTTTGCTTCTGCTGTTTTGGCTGCAGCGAAGCTTGATGAGGACTTCCAGAACGGCTTAGTTACGCCTGAACTTGGCGACGCCTCGGGTTTGGGCAAGGCTTTTGGTGGGCTTTTAGAAAAACCTGGCGGCGACGCAGACTCTACACCGTTGGTTTTGACTGCGGCAGAAGCTGAAATGATGGATTTGTCTCCTTTCCTAAAGCAAGCCTTGTTTGGGCTGGTGCAATCTGCTCTCTCTGATAAGGGAAACTGGAAAGCTTAAATAACCTGCAAAATTAAATGCGTTAGCAATAAACAGGATAAAATGGTGAAAACTGTGAAAACTGGAGTTTTCCTATATCAGCCCGAACCCGTTGAAGGCGTTGACATAAACTTTTACAGACTCAAATCTGAATCTGGCATTGTGGGAAAAGTAAACCCTGAAATGTACACTAACATTGCATGCTTTGGCGACAACTATATGGCTGAAAAGCGCCCTGACTGGGTGTCCGTCAGTTCAAATGGTCCTTCCCTTCGAACCAACAAACGCTACAACCTGCGCTGGGACGTAGTTTGCATGACCAACCCTGAAGCCCGCGAATACAACCTCAAAATCATCAAAGAAGCAACCAAAGCCACCCCTGGCATTAGCATCAGCAGCCAACACTTCGCCGACTACGCTTTTTGCACGTGCCCAAGATGCATCGAACAGCAACGTAAAAGCGGCTTAAGCTGGCTAGACTGGAGAGCAAAAACAGTCACCGACTTCCTCGCAGAAGTCAAAGAAGTAGTCTCAGGCAAACCCCTCTACGTAAACATACTCCCCGACCCACTGCTGGGCAGAACCCGCTTTGGCTACGACTTCGACGACATGGCACAATACGCCGACTACTTCGTAGTCCCCATGTTCTCCAAAGCATACCCCACCCCATGGTACTGGGAAACCATCGCAAGAGGCTTCAAGAGCGTCCTCAAAAAACCCGTCTTCGCTAACTTCTACGTCCGCGGACCCAACGAAACCTGGGAAACAGTCTCCCCAACCAACCAAATCATGACCGTAGCAACCCGCGTAGCCCGCACAGGCTTTGACGGCATCATCTTCCTAGCCGAAAAAGCAGACTACATCCGCGAATTCCAAAAGAACGCCGTAGCAGACAAAAAAACACGCGAATTCCTCAAAGGCCACGGCGGCGACGAAGTCCTAGACCTCTTCACCAAATGGGAATGCATGCAAAGAGCATAACCCACCCCCTCTTCTCTTTTCTAAACTCAGAAATTTCTTGCACAAACCGTTCCTGTTTAGCTAACCTGTTTTCATTTTATCCTTGCGTTTGGTTTCTTGGGTTTTAGAAAACATTATATTTCATTTTGGCTAGGTGTGGTTATCTTAGTGGGGCATGTCGGACATGAAAGTTACTTTGGTTAATCCTCCGTATCCGCCTAATGCGCATAGTCATCCGCCGTTTATTCCGTTGGGTATTTGTTATTTGGGGGCGGTTGCTGAGCAGGCTGGGCATGAGGTTACGGTTATTGATTGTCAGGCGGAGCATTTGGATTATGACGCTTTTAAACGTCGTATTGAGAAGGTTCCTTCTGATGTTGTGGGTGTGACTTCGACTACGTTGTTGTATAAGTCGGCTGTGAATTTGATTAACAGCGCCAAAGAGGCTCACCCTGATGCGGTCACGATTTTGGGCGGTTCACACGCAAGCTTTTGGGACGTTAACGCCCTAAACGAAGTTCCCAGTTTGGATATTGTGGTGCGACGTGAAGGCGAGCAGACCTTCGTGGAAATCTTGGAGTGCCTAAAAAACAAGAAAAGCCTAGCAGGCGTACTGGGACTAACGTATCGCGGCACCGACGGAACCCCCAAACGCAACGAAGACCGCCCCTTCCTCCAAGACCTCGACTCGCTGCCCTTCCCCGCCTATCACCTACTGCCCCTAGACGCTTTTCACCGCATGGGCAAAACCATATTCCCCCTAACCACCAGCCGCGGATGCGTCCAATGGTGCGACTTTTGCAGTACGGTTCGAATGTTTGGACGAGGCTACCGTATGCGCAGCCCCAAAAACGTCGTCGACGAAATCGAACTGCTCCACAACAAATACGGCGAGAGCCAATTCACATTCTACGACGACGCCTTCACCGTAAACCGCGACCACGTGCTGGAGATGTGCGCGGAAATCAAAAAACGTGGTCTCAAAATCGAGTGGGACTGCGAAACCCGCGTTGACCTCGTCGACAAGGAACTGTTGCAGACCATGCACGACACGGGTTGCTTGGCAGTTTGGTACGGCGTCGAATCTGGCAGCGAAAAGATTCTGGGGCAAATGAACAAGAAAATCAAGAAAGACCAAACCCGCGAAGCTTTTAAAATGACCCAAAAAACAGGGCTGATGGTTATAGCCAGCGCAATAATTGGGTTCCCAGGTGAAACCGAAGACACTGCATGGGAAACCATCAACTTCATCAAAGAACTCAACCCCGACGACATCGGATTCTACGTTGCCACGCCCTACCCCGGAACCCCAATGTATGACGAGGTCATCAAAAACGGTTGGCTGCGCATAACTGACTTCAACAAATACGACACCGCCACCCCCACGTTCGAGACACCCTACTTGAGCATGGAGCGCATCCGAGAAATCCGCTACAAAGCCCACCAGCAATTCTATCTACGCCCCCGATACGTACTCAAAATGCTCCGACGCGGCGGAACCTACGGCAAATCAGGACTTAAAACCTCAGCAGCCTACGCCCTACGAGCCATGCACATAAAACTCTCCTAACCCCGCCTTCTTCTTTTTGCTTCTTGTTTTTCTTTGGGTTTTTGCCTTTTTAGGAAAACAATTATATGATGTCTAACCGTAGAACTCAACTTGCAGGCTTAAGTAAAAATGAAAGTTACTTTAGTTAATCCTCCTTATCCGCCAGGTGTTCATTCTCATCCTCCGTTTATACCGCTTGGACTTGGCTATTTGGGCGCGGTTGCTGAGCAGGCAGGGCACGAAATTACCATCATTGATTGTCAAGCTGAAAAACTCGATTACGAAGGCTTCAAAAACCGCCTCTCCAAGACGCCCTCGGACGTTGTAGGCGTAACCGCAACCACGCTTCTTTACAAATCCGCCATGAAACTTATCACCATATCCAAACAAGTCCAACCAGACGCCACAACCATGTTAGGCGGCTCGCACGGAACGTTTTGGGACATCAACGCCCTCAACGAGTACCCCGCTTTAGACATCGTAATACGCCGCGAAGGCGAACAAACCCTCATTGAGCTTCTTGAGAAAATCCAAGCCAACGCCAGTATAAGCAAAGTTTTGGGCATAACTTTTCGAGGAGAAGACGGCAAAATCCGCCGCACCGCCGAGCGCCCTTTCCTCCAAGACCTCGACTCACTGCCGTTTCCCGCCCACCATTTGATGCCCTTGGATTCGCTCAAACGCATGGGCCAAATCCTCTTCCCCCTAATTAGCAGCCGCGGATGCGTTTACTGGTGCGACTTTTGCAGTACCGTTCGCATGTTTGGCAGAGCATATCGTTGGCGCAGCCCCAAAAACGTCGTCGACGAAATGCAACTTGTACACGACAAGTACGGCGTAAACCAAGTTACCTTCTACGACGACGCCTTCACCGTTGACCGTGACCGTGTGTTTAAGATTTGTGATGAGTTGCGTGCGCGTAAGCTGGATTTGATGTGGGATTGCGGAACCCGCGTGGACATGGTTGACCGCCAGTTGCTGGATAAGATGCGCGGTGCAGGCTGCTTTGCTGTTTGGCTGGGCGTCGAATCAGGAAGCGAAACCATCCTTAAAGCTATGAACAAAAGTATACAACTCGACCAGACCCGCAGAGCCTACAAAACCGCCCACAACGCAGGACTCATGACCATCGCCAACACCGTCCTGGGCTTCCCAGGAGAAACCGAGCAAACCGCCAAAGAAACCATCAACTTTATCAAAGAACTCAACCCCGACGATGTCGGCTTTTACGTTGCCACGCCCTACCCCGGAACCCCAATGTACGACGAAGTTGTAAAGAACGGTTGGCTGCGCATCACCGATTTTAACCGTTACGACACCGCAGGTGCCACGTTTGAGACGCCGTGGCTGAGCATGGACAAACTCAACGCACTACGCTACAAAGCCTATCAACAATTCTATCTGCGACCCAGCTACGTGCTTAAAATGATGCGCCGCGGCGGAACCTACGGCTTATCCGCAGTCAAAACCTCAGGAGCCTACCTACTCCGCGCAATGCACATACGCCTCTCCTAACCCCTCCATCAACCGCTGCCCTTGCTTGATAGACCCCCTCCCCCCCTTTTCTGCATACAAATAAACTTTGGATCCTAATGGCTGCTAATAGGTTGGTGGTGTGGGGTTGGGTCGAATGCTTTAAATCGGTAGTTCTTTTTTGGTTAAGGTAGTAGTTGTTTGTGGAGATTTGGCTGGATGGGTTTTTTGAAGAATGCTTTGCAGCGGGTTCGCAGTAGTGCGCCTAAGATGGATTTTTACAAGCATAAGCACGGGGAATGCGAAAACTTTGATAACGGCAGATGCAAAGCTGCGGGTTTTACTAATTTAGATGCCAACGGGACTGCCTGCCCGCATTTTAAGCCCAAACAACAACAGACCGCCGACAAGAAAACTTCGACCTAAACGGTTTTTGTCCTGTTTTTGGCAAGCGTTTTGTTTGCCTCTGCTGTTTGAGTGGTTTGCAAGGTTATTAGGTCTGGTTTTTTGTAGTGCCGTAATTTTTAATAATGCGTTGTTTATTGGTTGTTCTTGTGGGTGAAGAGGAAATGTCATCTCGGCTGGGTTTGTGTATGATACTTCTGCTGGTTTCTTCTTTAGTTTTATCTGCGGGTTTTGCTGTGGCTCAGGTTTCTGCACCCGATTGGAGCACCCAGGTCCTGCAGGAATCAAAAAATCTGGGTTTTCAGTATTCATTAGCAATTGACTCTCATGACCACCCGCACATAGTGTTTGCCGAGATGTATCATGATTTTTCGGGAATACATGGTAACCTGAGTTATTCACGTTATGATGGGTCAGTTTGGGTTACTGATAGGCTTCCCGTTGTTGGAAGCGCCGGAGAGGTTTCGTTGGCGTTGGATTCAAACGACAACCCCCACATAGCTTTTTTTGACGAAGACGCCCATTCAGGAGCACCGTTGAAGTATGCACGCTGGACAGGCTTAAACTGGGTAATCGAATTAGTAGACCCCGCGCCTTTTTCTGGTGACTGCGTCCTCGCCTTAGACAACCAAGGGGTTCCTCATATAAGCTACACTTCACATGCTGGGCTCTTTAGCAGTGGCAGGGAACTGTGGCATGCCGTAAAAGCTGGGTCAAGCTGGCAAATTCATGTTGTTGACGCATCAGGCGCTGTCAGCTGGGACAACGACATAGACCTCGACTCAAACGGCAACCCCCACATAGCTTACTCAAACTCAACAAGCCACCTGCTCTACGCCAGCTACGACGGTACAACATGGACAACCCAAGTAGTCCACTCCTCAGAAAAAGAGCAGGGCATGTACCTTTCCTTTGCTTTAGACCAAAACGACGTACCCCACATCTGCTTTATTGACCCCAAAAACGGCACCGTAAACTACGCCTCCAAAGCCGCCTCAAACTGGTTCATCGAAACCATACAAGCCATAGACTACCGTTCAAACACCCGCGTCATAACCATAGACTCCCAAAACAACCTCCACATAATCTACGGCGAATACTCAGGCAGATACGATAAAAACATCATCAACTATGCCTCACAAACACCCAGCGGCTGGACAGTCCAAGTAGCAAAAGGACAAAACGACCCCGTCTACCACGCAACATGCGACCTCTACATAGACCTCGCCCTTGACTCCCAAAACATTCCCCATATCTGCTTCCAACAACTAACCGAGACAGGACGCTACCTAAAATACGCAACAAACCCCGCACTCAAACCAACGACCACAAACTCCACGTCAACACCAACACCCGCACCTACAGCTACGCCCACGCCTACCCCTTCCCCAACTCCTACACCCAAGCCAACTGCCACCCCTACTCCAACACCCAACATGACATCCTCTCCCATCCCCACTCCGACAATTACCCCAACGCCAACTCCTGCTCCAATAGCAACTGCCTCACCTACGCCTGCACCTACGCCTTCACCAACACCCACAGCTACCCCCACGTCTACGCCTGTGCCTGTTGTGACTGTGTCGCCTTCTCCGTCTCCGACTAATGTTGTATCCTTTGGCAATACGGGCGTGTTTTTTGTTGAATCCAACAGCACCGTTTCCGAGTTAGCTTTCAACAGCACCAGCTCTGAACTTAGCTTCACCGTCAGTGGACCATCGGGAACTACGGGGTATGTTGACTTAACGGTCGCGAAAACTCTTATTCCAAGCCCGCAAAACATCAAAGTCTACCTCGACGGCAAACAACTCTACTATGAAGCCGTCTCAGTTGATGATGCTTGGGTACTTTCCTTCACCTACCAACACAGCATCCACCAAGTCACCGTCAACCTAGCAAACGCAGTCGAAACAACCTCCGCCAACGACTCCTGGTTCTTGCCCACAACAGCCGCCGCTGTCATAGCCGCTACAGCCGCCGTTACCCTTGGCATTTGGCGCAGAAAAAGAAAACAAAAACCCTAACGGGCTATTTTTTGAGGCTCTTGCGGTATTCGCGCAGTTTCTCCATGTCCAAGTCTTGGGTAATAACTGCGTCTTCAACAGCGTCAGTGACTTCTTGTTTGATGCCCCATGGTGTGATGAAGGCGCTTCTGCCTCCTCGGGCGCTGCTGCTGACGTTGCCGACTTTGACGACGTAGAGCCCATTCTCGGTGGCGAGTTTTTCGGTTAGGGGGTGTCCTTTGACGTGGGGGTGGGTGCCCATGGCTGCGACGGGGAGGAACGCGAGTTCGGCGCCTAAATCGACGATGTCTTTTATGGTTGGGGGGTCGAACATGTCGGCGCATATTAGCATGCCAACGGTGCAGTGCGGTGTGGGGAAGGTGGCGGGTTGGGTGCCTTTGCTTACGCCTGCTTCGAGTTCCACGGCGATGGGGTTACGTTTGCGGTACTTGCCAATTAAAGCGCCGTTTTTCCACAGTGAGCTGGTGTTGTAAAAGGTGCCGTTGTCCTCTTCAAGAACGGTGCCGCCCATCAGGTATGTCTGGGGGATTTGCGTGCTGGCTTGTTCGAGGAACTCCCAGGTTGCCGTGTAGGTTTCGTGGCTCATGTCTTTGGCGGAGGTGAAGTGTTCCATGTTGTTGGGGATGGAGAAGTATTCTGGGAGAGCTATAAACGCGGGGTTTTCCTGTGCGGCTTTTTGGATGCATGTTTTGGCGGCTTTTAGGTTGTCTGGTAGGGCGTTTCTTACTTTGAGGTGGACTAGGCTTACTTTCAAGGGGGTGCACCTTGTTGTTTGGTTGGGTTTTATGGTTTTAAGAGGCTGTTTTGTGTCCTTTAAATGTAACTGAACGTTTTCTGAAGCGTTTTTTGGGGCGGTTGTTCATTATTTATGCCTATTTTTGTACAGGTGTTTATGGTTAAACACGTTTGTTATTCAAGTGGATAAATTTAAATACTTCAGATGTGACAAATCAGTATTTACGGGGAAAACAAAATGGCACTTGACGAAAAAGAGTACATTAACCTTTTGCCAGAAACACGAACCTTAATCAACACAGTAGTAAAAGAAAACATGGCGGACGGTTTCCTATTCTCCGCAGGAACCGACACCCAAATAATTGTCCACGAAGCAGTAAAATACAAACCAGAAATCCCATGCCTAACCATGGCGTTCAAACAGGGCACACCCAAAGACACCGAATACGTCAAAAAAATGGTTGAACTCCTACACCTCAACCACGAAACCCACGTTTTCGACCGCGACGACGTCATCGCCAACGCACCCAAAGTCGTAGAAGCCCTCAAAAAATATGACCCCATGGAAATCCGCAACAGCATGCCCGTCTACATAGGCTTGACATTGCTCAAAGAAAAAGGCATAAAATCCGTCTTCACTGGCGACGGTTTGGACGAACTTTTTGGTTACCCTTGGCAATTCCACCTCTCCGAAGCAGAGTTTGCAAAGAAGCAGCAGGAAATGTGGGCAGAGATGGGTTTTTCCTCCATACCTATGGCGCAGTCCTTGGGCATGGAAATCAAAGCCCCCTACCTTGACCCCCGCTTCATGGACTGGGCAAAGAAGCTGCCAATCAAACTAAAAATCAGCTTCACCAACGACGTAAAATACGGCAAATGGCTACTGCGCAAAGCCTACGAAGACGTCATACCCAAAGACATCATCTGGCGACCCAAAGCACCCCTCGAAGCAGGTACAGGAACCGAAGTTCTCCGCACACTGTTCAACGACGTCTTCACCGACGAAGAATTCGAAGCCAAAAAGAAAGCCATCCTGGAAGAAGACGACGTAAAAATCCAAGACAAAGAACAACTCCTCTACTACCAAAGCTTCCGCAAAATCTTCGGCAAACCCAAAGACATCTACCCAGACAACGGCGGCATCGAATGCCCCTACTGCAAAAGCCACATCAAAACCCAAATCCACTTCTGCAAAATCTGCGGCGCCTACCCAATCTAACACCCTTTTTCCTTTTTTCCCAAATTTTCTTGTTTTCCTCTGTAGCTTCTTGAACAAGTTCTATGCACAGATGGTATCTAGGAGCATCATTATGGTGAAGCCTGTGATGAAGCCAAATGTGGCTTTGCGTCCGAATCCTTTGCGGTGGCATTCGGGTATCATTTCGTCGATGACCACAAAGAGCATGGCGCCTCCTGCGAAGGCTAATCCAAAGGGCATAACTGACATGGATATGGTGACTATGGCGACTCCGACTAAGCCTCCTAGCGGCTCCACTAGACCCGTTAGTGTGGCGTAGCTTATGCTTTTTTTGACGCTGTATTTCTCGCGCAGTAGTGGCAATGCAACGGCTAATCCTTCGGGAAAGTTTTGCAGTCCAATGGCTATGGCGGTGGTTAATCCTGTGGCGATGTTGCCTGCGCCAAAGCTCACTCCTACGGCTAAGCCTTCGGGGAAGTTGTGCAGGGTCATGGCAAGGACAAAGAGCCAAACGCGCGGCATCTTGGATTTGGGGCCTTCAGCGCCTGCTACGGGGTGAAAATGCGGAATGCACTTATCCATAAGGTGCAACGTAACCGCTCCTACGGCTAGTCCTGCTACTGCTATCAAGGCGCCGCCTAGTTCAATAGCGGGAACCAACAAGCTAAACGCGGTGGCAGCCAGCATCACTCCTGCGGCGAAGCCCAGCAAAAGGTCCATGACATCGTCTGAGATGTTCTTTGTAAAGAGTACTGGTAGTGCTCCTGCGCCTGTTGCTAAGCCTGCAATTAAGCTGGCGATTAGCCCTGCTTGAATGAGTTCCATATGCTTCGCCTTGCTTGTTTAACCCAACACATAAGTTAGATAAAACTAATAAATATAGAAGCGTCTAATATGTGTTTTTGTGTGCGACCAAAACCCTGATGCCTAAAGCCCCTTTCAGCACCCCCACTTCTCCTCTACATACGCGTTCACCAAGTTTGCTTGCTTTATTTCGAAAGACTTAATTCGGCAAATCTGTCATTCTACAAAAGACCGGAGCACCAACACGATGGCTGGGCTAAAAGACCTAAAATTCGCTATGGGCACAAGCATTTTTTTAGCCAGCTTCATATTTGGCGCGTTCTTGTTAGGTGTCATTTTCATTTTGCAGTATGCGGTGCTGGATTTTGACGTCGTGACTGGGGTGTTTCTTGCGGTGGCTGGGACGGTTTTGTTTGTTTTGTTCCAGTATGCCCTTGGTCCTGCAATTGTTAGCGCGAGTACGCATCTGCATTACCTTAAGCCAGGGGAAAATCCGTGGCTGGAAAACGCAGTTAAGGAACTAGCTGAGAAAGATGGACTGCCTATGCCTAGGCTTGCTACGGTGCCCAATAAGGCTCCTAACGCGTTTACGTTTGGCAGAACCAGCAAAAGTGCGGTTTTGGCGGTGCATGAGGGTCTGCTGACCAGTTTGAATCCAGCCGAAATCAAGGCTGTGTTGGCTCATGAATTGGGGCACATTAAACATAAAGACTACGCGGTCATGACAGTTCTTTCCGCTTTACCCCTTATTGCTTATTGGATATCCCAAATCGCCCTGCGTTCTGTATGGTTTGGCGGTGCACGTTCTAGGCGCGGACGTGACGAGGGAAACGCTGGCGCAGCGTTGCTGGCTATAGGCGCAATTTCTTTTGTTGTCTACATCTTGTCTTTTCTTGCAGTAAGACGGCTTAGCAGGCTGCGTGAACACTACGCGGATTCCTACAGCGCATACCTAACCAGCGACCCCCGCGGACTCCAAAGTGCCTTGGCAAAAATCACGTACGGCTTATCCATAGCGCCCAAGGCTGAAGGCAACGCACGGAGTTTCTACATTGAAGACCCTACCATGGCGCGGCAAGAAGTTGCTCAGATAATGGAGAAGAAAAACGAGTACGACCTGGATAAGGACGGCGTTTTGGATGAACGCGAATTAATTCATGCTATGGAAAAAGAGGCGAAATCCAGTTGGGTTAAGATGAATGGCTTATTTGCTACGCATCCGCCGACGTTTAAGCGTATCTTGCTGTTGCGTGAGATAGAAAACGAGATGGCTACTGGGACTTATAGTGGCGACAACCTGTATGCCCACGTTTAACCTGTTGGTTTTGTTGCTGGGTTTTGATGGCTTTTTTTGTTTTTTGATGTTTGTTTGTGGTTTTGTGTTTGTGTTCTTCTTGAGTAGTGGTATGTATGTGTAGGTCATAATCTTATTTAATATCCAACTTCTTGTGTCTTATTGTTTGAGATAGAGATGGTTGGAGGTGAAGTGTACATGATTAAAGCTCGAAGATTACTCAAAAACAGGACTGCCTTCTCCGCAGTTATAGCCTCTTTGATACTCATGCTTCTTGCTGTCGCATCTGGTGTAGTAGTATACGCCTATGTGATGGGCTGGATTGGCGGTGTACAACAAAACCCAACAAATACTGGAGTGTTACAGGTTGACTCAGCAGTAGCATCAACTAGCACTGTAAAAGTCTACGTCAGAAACGTCGGCGGTGTTAACCTTCAACTCGACCAGTTCTACATTGAAGGAACAGCCGTAGCAAATGCTACAACCTTATCGCCTGCTCTTAACGTGCAAAGCACAGCATATCTAGAATTACCCTACACTATGACGTCTAACCTGTTCTATGAGGTAAAGGTTGTCTGTACTGACGGCACCACCGTAAGCACTTCAGTCCAAGCCCAATAAGAAGGGTGATCTATCTGCCCCTTTTCCTTTTTTTAGTTCAAACCTAACTGACAAGGTCAAAAACCATGTTGAAGAAGCTGTTGCGTAACAAGAAAGGCGTAAGCGAAGTCATAGGGAGCCTTATCTTGATATTCATAGTCACCGTTGCAGGTGTTGCAGTGTACGCTTACAGCGTGAGCTCGTTTAACTCGTCAAGCAGCTTCTTCCAGCAGCAATCCCAAAACGACGCAGCCCAAGTCCGAGAAAGCTTCTCAATCACCAGAGTCTGGTACGACACATCCAACCAGTTCAACCTAACCCTGTTTAACCACGGCGAAATAGACATCACCATAAACGCCGTCTACCTAAACGGCACAGCCGTAACCCAATACCTCACCGAAACAAACGTGAGAATAGGCGTCAACGAGCTATTCTGGCTCAAACTAGTTTCCCCCATCCCCATCGAATCAGGTTCTACCCTGGAGATTCTGGTTGTTACCCAGCGAGGAGGCAAAGGCACTGTTTTCTATAAAGCATAGGCGCTCTAAACGTGGTGTTGGAACCATCGTGGGCGCCACCTTCATAATGTTAATTTTGCTTTCTGGATTTGCTTTCTACAGCATAATACTAAGCAGCATCAACAGCTACAACGAAACCGCACGGCTAGTAGCTGATGCTGAGTGGGTTCGTACTCAAGAAGACCTCGCCTTCAACTCTGTGCTGGTAATGAGCGACAACACCCTAAACGTTACCGTAACAAACACGGGCACCACAGTTGCAACAGTTCTTTGGCTTGGCTTTTTCAACGAATCCGTAACCCCCGAAGCACAATGGTACTTTGAATTAGCTGAACAGCTTGCCCCAGACGAAACCAAAAGCATATTCCCCGACTTCCCCGTCTCCCCCGACCAACAATACGTCATACAACTGGTAACCGAAGCAGGCAACACCTACGAATACAGCTTCACAGTATCCAGCCAAATCACCTGCGAACTCGTCTCTTTTGTTTCACCCCCAACAGTTTACCAAAACAGCAACTTCTCCCTATTCCTCATAGTCACAAACACCGACCCCGACATGGACCTCATCCAAAACCTAACCGTCACGCTAAACGTATCCCCCAGCAGCGTAGTTACCTTGAAAGATGCGCCTGACTCTTTAACGGTGCCCTTGCTTCGAAGCGGCGAAAGCGCCTATTTCACTTGGATTTACCAAGCAACCGAAACTGGAGTTGCAACTTTCACGATAAGCTACGAGCAGGCTCCTGAGGGCGTTTTCACTACAGCAGAGGTCACGGTT
Organism: Candidatus Bathyarchaeota archaeon; assembly: GCA_026014465.1. Classification (NCBI taxonomy): domain Archaea; kingdom Thermoproteati; phylum Candidatus Bathyarchaeota; species Candidatus Bathyarchaeota archaeon. The sequence goes on from JAOZID010000004.1 coordinate 197,636, forward strand.
GAATCTGCCCCTGAGGGGGGCGGCAGTGGCGGCGCAGTTACCATTTCAGGGGGAGATGGAACTGTGTCGTCTAATCCTTCCGCGTCCAGTGTGGTTTCTGATACGCAATACGTTAGCGGTGATGTGGAAGATTTGGCGCAAAGTGATTTGCAATCTATGGTTTTCCAGTCTTACTATACCGGGTCAGTTACGGATACGGAAAGCTTTGTCGCTACCAACGAATCTAACGTGGACGAGGTTCCTTCTTTGGGAAGCAGCAGCGATTTTAAGGCGCAGCAGGTGGGACCTGACGGCAAATATGACGTGTTGACTGAAGAGCAGACAAGTGACAAATCAACTGTGCCTTTGATTGATGCGGAATCGTTTGAAGGTATCTTTCCTCCTCCGGGCTGGAGCGCTTCTGGCCGTTGGAATAACGAGCAAAACTTTGCGTATGACGGGAAAGTTTCAGCAGATTTTGATGGGGGCTCTTGGCAGTATGGTGAATTGACTACGGCGGGTGTGGATACTCGTGAGGTTGATGCTGTTTACGTGGATTTTTGGTACCGTGATGGTGGCTGTGAATCTGGGGAGTTCCTTCTTCAGTATTACAATGGCTTTTATTGGGTTAATGCTGCTGACCTTGGTGAAACCTCCTCTGAACGAGAATGGCTTCACTACCAAGACACAATAACCGAGAGCCAGTTCTTTGTCTCGGGCTTCAGGATGCGCTGGGTTGGCTTTACTGATAACAACAATGACGACATGAACGTTGATTTAGTAACAATAAGCGTAGAAGCTGACCAGGTAAACTATGAACTAAACTTGGAATTGCAGTGGACAAATCTGGATTACGAACAAACCAACGAGTGGCTGTGCATCTACGGCGGTAAAATGGACAAGGAAGCCCTCCAAGTAGACGTTTGGGACGGGAAAAACTGGGAAACCCTGTTCGAGGATTTGTCTACCGGCTGGAATAACGTGTCTATCTCTTCGTATCTTACCTCAAAAACTTTGACGCTGCGGCTGCTTGCTGGACTAGAATCTGAAGATACATCTCAAAGCAGCTGGGAAATAGACGCATCCCTTGTACACTCATGGACTATTTCAGACCAGTACACCGCAGACGTTGAATTCACCATACCTTCAAGCATCCTTGACCCGAATTCGATGTTATGGTCTGCTGTGAGCTACTGGGACGTAGCAAACGTCGACGTAACCGTTCAACTCTACAATTTCACCTCACAAAGCTACATAACCACTGCCCAGTACACTTCGTCTTCAACCCCAAACACGCCCGAGCTTTCCTCGCAGAACATACCCTCTGGCACAGAACACTTCCAAGACACCTCAGGCAACTACCAAATCAAAATCACCGGAGTAAAAGACGACAGCTCCCAGTTCCTCCTAAACGTTGACTGGATAAACATCCTCCTATCCTACGACTCCGCTGGCTCAACCATACCTGCAGACAGCTGGCAAACATACACCATTGCGGCATCCTCAACAGACGGTTTACCCGCAGCCTACACCTACACCTCCATATTCGTAAACGGCACCAGCATAAACCTCACCGATGCTTCAGACAACTCCACCTTGTCCAACCCCGCATGGGTAAAATTAGACGAAAACGGCACATACTCTTTCAACCTAAAATCCACCAGCCCAGAAGCAGAAGACTTTCGCATCTTAGCCGTGGTAGGCACAACTATTGGTCAAAAAACGGTAACTCAGGAGGCACCATAATGGCTTCAGATGAAACCGAATTGGAATCCAAGCCACAAATCTTCCTTGACGTAACTTCATCGAAACGTTCGAAAAACAAAAAACCCAAGAAAACCGAGAAACCCGCCAAAAAAGAAGCTGCTCCTAAACCTGCTCCTGAACCTACAGAAGAAAAGCAAAACATCACCTTCAAAGATTTCTACTCTGTTATTCCCCCGTTTGGCAACGTAGGAATCGAAGTTGAAAAAGCAACGGGCAGGCTGCTGTACTCTGTTATCGAACCCACGATGGATGAAACTGAAACGAAGATGCTTTCCACGCTAAAGACGCTTCTAAAAGAAGAAACCCAAATCCCCCTGCGCATCCTCAAAGATGAATCGTTGGTGGAGGGTTTTCTAAGAGACCGCATTAGTGTTCTAATTAAACGTTTTAAAATAAACGTCACATCTGATGCCCTAGAAAAATTCATCTACTACATCAAACGCGATTTTCTAGGCTACGGCATCGTGGACGTGGTAATTCGCGACCAAAACATCGAAGACATCAGCTGCAACGGCTATGGCATTCCCATCTACGTCTGGCACCGCCTCTACGAATCCCTCCCCTCAAACGTAGTCTTCAAAACCAACAAAGAACTCGACGCCTTCGTAACCCGACTAGCATACCGCGCGGGACACCAAATCTCCGTTTCCAACCCCATCCTCGAAGGCGCATTACCCGAAGGCTTTCGTATACAACTCACCCTAGAAGAAGTCTCAAAACGCGGAGACACCTTCACCATCCGAAAAGTACGCGCCAACCCCTACACCATCGTTGACCTCATAAACTTGGGAACTTTGCCGCCTGCTATGGCTGCGTATTTTTGGCTTTTGGTGGAGAACCGTCGTTCGATAACTATTGCGGGTGCTACGGCTTCTGGAAAGACTGCTTTGATGAATTCTATTTGCTCTTTCCTTAGGCCTGAAATGAAAGTGGTTACTATTGAGGAGGTGCGCGAGCTGCGGCTTCATGAGAACTGGATTCCGATGGTTACGCGTCCTTCTGTGCAGGCAGGCGTTAAAGAGGTTACATTGTTTGATTTGCTAAAGTCTTCTTTGCGGCAAAGACCCGACAGTATTATCGTGGGTGAAGTCCGCGGCGAAGAAGCCTACACCCTGTTCCAGAGCATATCCGTTGGGCACGGCGGCATGTGCACCATACACGCAGAAGACGTAGACTCCGTAGAAAAACGCCTCCTAACCGAACCCATGAACATACCCCCCATGCTCCTCCCCATGATGAACGTCATCGCGTTGATTAACCGAACCAAATACCGCGACAACATCGTCAGGCGCGTCTTGGACCTTTCCGAAATCGCGGGAGTAGACCCCAAAACCGAACGTGTCAAATTCCAAAAACTCTTCGAATGGGACCCACGCGACGACACATTCCCGTTGCAGGTGGATTCTTACAAGCAAAGCGTCGCGCTTCAGAAAGTAGCCGCCATGAAGCATGTTCCTATAGAAAGCGTTGTTGAGGAACTGGAAAAACGCGAGTACGTCTTGAAGTGGATGGCACGCAAGGGCCTTAAGGACTACGATGAAGTCTCTGGCGTGATTAGAAAATACTACGTCAACCCTGGTGAAATTTACAACAAAGCGAGGTTTGGAATTTAAATGTCGAAAACCAGCTTTTCTGAAAGCCTTGCTAACGTAAGTTTTAAACTGTTTGGCGGAAAACTGCCCCAGTTCTCTACTTTCCAGCAGAGCTACCAGAAAAGCGGCATCCACATGTTCTATCAGTCCTACTATTCGCTGATGCTCTTCTCCTGCACCCTCTCGTTTGCTGTGACCTTTGGCGTTGGCATGCTCCTGCACATGTTTCTACTTCGAGTGCCCCTGCTCACCAGCATAGTTGCCACCTCCTGCTTATCCCTTGTCGCAGCAGCAATCATCGCAGCAGCCTTCATGGCTCTACCCCTCTACCGCGTCAGACAAAGAAAAAACCACCTCGACTCCAACCTTATCTACACCGTCGGATACATGAGCGTCCTAGCCGCTGGAGGCGTCCCCGTCGAACGTATATTCACACGCATCTCCGAAGTCGAACCCCGCCCCGTAATCAAGTCACTGGCAACAAGATTCGTAGCCAACGTCAAACTGTTCGGACTCGACGTAGCCGCTTCTTTAGAGGACCTTACGATGCATAGTCCTTCTGATACTTTCTCCAAGCTTCTAAAAGGCATTTCAAACACAACCAAAACCAGCGGCGACCTCCAATCCCTGCTGCACTTCGAAACCAAACGGCTCCTCGCCCTAAAACGCGAACAACTCAAAAAAACCCTCTCCGCCCTAGTTGCCCTCTCCGAACTCTACGTAACAGCCATGGTCATGGCGCCCATAACCTTCATCATCATGCTCACCATACTGTCTGTTTTAGGTTCTGCACAGTTCGGCTTGTCCCCTGCTATGCAGCTAAACCTTGTAGTGTTCTTCGGGTTGCCCGTGATTTGCATAATCTTTATCGTATTGCTAGATGGCATTTTGCCCTCGGAGGATTAACATGTACTTTCAAAGAAAACTAAAACTTGCCGTGTTCGCCGTTTCCGCAGCCGTAGGCATAATCGTTATGCTGCTGCCGTTGCTTTCAGGGTTATACGCGCCCACACAGCCCTACTTGGTGCCTTTAAGCCAGCAAGTCAACAACACTTTTGCTTTGGGCATGATAATCATCTTGGTTTTCCCCGCCGTCGTAGAGTACAGTAATTATCGTTGGGTTAAACAAGTTGAACATGCGATCCCCCGTGTTTTGCGAGACATCGCTGAAGCGGTGCGTTCAGGAATCACCCTGCCCCGCGCCGTGGAAGAAGCCTCCCAAAAAGGCTACGGTCCCTTATCTGACGAGTTAGAGCAGGCTATATCTCGGTTCGTGTTGGGGGCAAGTTGGGAAGAAGCCATTATGTCCCTGACAAAAAAGGTCAATAATTCAGCTTTGTCTAGGTTTGCAACAATTTTGGTTGAGGCTAATCAGGCTGGTGGAAAGATGGGTGAAGTCCTAAACTCCAGCGTTGAACTCTTCTCCAGCCTAGAAGAATTCAAAGAAGAACAAGCCAACAACACCCGACCCTACCTCCTCACAATCTACCTAGCCCTAACCATCTTTCTCATAATCACCTATGTCATGCTAACCCAGTTCCTAGGACCTCTTTCAGGTACGACACTGGAAAACACTGGCAACCTGACCGCCAACGTTTTAGACATAAACTATTACGCGTCCATCCTGTTTTGGGCATCCATCATAGAATCCCTGTTTGGAGGCTTGATTGCTGGCAAAATTGGTGACCGCAGTTATTCGGCTGGGTTACGCCACTCGGTTATTCTTCTGTTGATAACCGTTGCTTTCTTTAATGTGTTGGGTAATATATGAGGTTAAGCGCATGAAAGAAAAAAAGGAAGCCCCTGCTACAGCGCAGGCATCACAAGAACTCATCAACGAACAAAAAACCCATGATTTACTAGGGAACCTAATTAGCAAAGGCGTCCTAGAACTTAAGCCCTCACTAGAAAAATCAGGCATACGCTACTTTGACATAGAAAACGTTTTAGGCACCGCAGACTTGCCCGCTGCGAAAGGGGTTCTTGATGACTTAACAAAAAAAGGCATGCTAAAAAGCAAAATTGCCAACCGCGTTTTGCTCTGCCCCAACTGTTCCTCTCCTGAAGTACATTCAAAGTTCCACTGTCCCCGATGCGACTCTGAAAACGTAATGCTAACCGAACTAATCGAACACAAAACCTGCGGATACATAGGCGCCCGCAGCGATTTTCTTAGGGGAAACAAGCTAATCTGCCCCCGATGCTCAACCGACTTAACTAACCAACCCGCCGCCTACAAAATCATAGGCAACTTTTACCAATGTGACAACTGCGGCAACCGCTTTGACAAACCCGAAGTCGTGCATATCTGCCAAAACTGCGGCACAACCTCTACTTTCCAGCAAGTCAAATACGTCAAAGTCTTCTCCTACCGCATAGACGACGATGTTGTGCAAAAATTCAGTGAAGAACTCCCCATTCTGGACAACATAAAACGTTTCTTGGAGAAGAAAGGCTTAACGGTGAAACTGCACAGTGAAATAACAGGAATTTCAGGGGTTCCCTCAAAATTTGCTGTCATAGCAGAGAAAGCTCAAACCCGCGTAGTAATTGACGTGTCCTTGGAGGGCGAAAAGAACGATATAGTGGCGTTGCTGGCTAAGAAGATGGATGTTACGCCCACAAAGATTTTGCTTCTTGACCTTTCAGGCGGAAAAGAGCTTGAGGGGCTGGGGAAAATCTACGGCATAGATGTTGTAAGCGCTACAGCCGACCAGGATGTCCCCAAAGACGTGGAGGCCCTGCTAAATGACGTATAACCCTGTTAATACTTCGTATCATCCATTAAATAGTAGTTCAATACACTATGAAAACGGAGAGAACCAAAATAGCTAATCCACCACAAGATTTTGACGACGTTCTGCTACAAGCAATAGAAGACGGTCTCACCAATCTAGGCGAATCACCAAAACAAATCGTATACTTCCACCTCGAAAAAAAGTTCTCCCTCAAAAAAGAAGACATCCCCAAGCATCTGGAAAATTTTTCGTTAGCCCTGCAAAGCATCTTTGGCGTAGGCGGCAGAAGCATCGAAACCATGATACTCAAATCCCTGTGCCTCAAATACGGCATAAACTACGACGACCTCAAGCACACCGAGTTTCTGGGAGCCATTAAAGAAATCAAACAAAAAACTTACGTTTAAACGTAAACTTTTTCTTGTTCTCCTGAAGTTTTTTTATTAGTTTATGCATTCTCCTGTTTGGCTGCCTGTTTCTTTTGGAACTTGCAGGGAACCCTTTAGCGTTTTTTAGGCGAAGACTAATATCTTTCAAAAGAGGAATTTATGTCCAGAAATAAAAGCCGTGAAACCGTATGCCTTATTGTCCTGAATGCGGCGGAGAACTAAAGTACGCCTCCAAAAACTACATCTGCACGAGCTGCGGCTTAACCGTAACCCAACAAGAAATAGTCGAAGCCAAAGACAAAAAAATGTTCGACGACGATGAAGACCCCCGTGCAGCTCGACGAAAAGAATACCTCAAATGGTGGCTAAGCAAAAAATAGTAACCGCCCAAAATAACGTTAACGCAAGCTTTGCTAGCCTTCACGCTCACCACTTTTTTGGCGCCTCCATCGGCATGCTGCTTCACGCTTAACGCGGATTTTGCCCAAAAGCTTTTGCGTGCTTAAATTCTCAAGGCGCTATCTACATATATTCGCTGTTAGCTGAATGATGAAAGATGTTTAACATCATAACTGACGCCCTTATCGTGCTTGCTGCTGCAATCATAGTTGGCGAGTTGTTTGAGCAAATCGGGTTGCCCTCGGTTGCAGGCGAACTGCTCAGCGGCATGATTGTTGGACCCGCCCTACTGGGGTTCATAACCGTAAGCGACGAAATACTATCCGTCTCATACATCGCCTTGTTCTTCATCATCTTCCACATCGGCTTTGAAATGAAAACCCAAATGGTGCGAACAAAAATCATAGGCGCCACTATTCTCACCCTAACCAGCTTTTTAATGCCCCTGATTCTAACCACCGTAGCCGCCGCGTTTTTGCTTCCCTTTGGGCTTCAGGCTAACCTTGTGATTGCACTGGCAATTTCAGTTCCCTCAATTTCTTTGGTGTCTGTTTTGGTTTTACAGTTTGACCTGCTCAAAACCGATACGGGACAAATCATCCTTTCCTCTGTAACCGTATCCGATGTGCTGGCTTTCATCATACTGGCTGCGTTAACCCGTTCAATCGAAGCCACCTTGCTGGTTTTAGCTCAAACCGCCCTGTTAATACTGGTTTTCGCCTCTGTTGACTGGATACTTAACAGCCGACCCCAATCCTGCGAACGGTTCCTAGGACGCGCCGTATGCTTCTTCAAACGCGCAGACTTCCCCTTCGCCCTACTAATAATCTGCGCTTTAGGCATCTCCGTCATATTCGAAAACATCGGCTTAAGCTACATCCTAGGCGCCTTCTTCGCAGGACTAATAATCCACGACGGACTCATCGGGAAAAAAGCCTTCGAAAAAATATCCAACACCCTCTCAACCGTAAACCGCATCTTCTTCATCCCCTTCTTCTTTGGCGTCGCAGGCCTAGAAGTTATCTTGGCAAACATTGAACTTGGCGTCTACGCCGCTTTAGCCCTAATCACCGCCCTAGCGTTTGCCGCAGGCGTATACGTCACATACTACGTCTCACACCGCTCCTTACAGTTCAAACTAAACCTTCACCCCCGACAAGTCGCCTCCATTTTAGGCGGACGCGGAGCCATAGGCATCGTAATTGCTTCAGTTGCCGTAGAAGGAGGCATACTCACCGAAGTTGGCTTCTCCCTAGTCGTAGTTGCAACCCTAGTTATGTCCCTAGCTATACCCTTTGTCACAGGAAAACTAACAACAAACAAGCCGCCGCCCTAAACGGGCTTCTACCGCCTTACAAAAAGTGTTTCTAACAAAAACTTTGACAAAAGCTTCGTGCTGCCAATCAAAAGAGGGGCATGGAAGCACCGTTGAGGTTCTTTTTTGGTTTGGCGTTTTGTTTGGTTGATGTTTAGTCGTGGTGTTGGTTTGGTTCTTCTTTTAGCATTCGCGATAGTTTTTCGATTTCCAGTTTTATGGTTTCGATATTGTTTAGGTCGCTTTCTTGTTCGCCTACTTTTCTGCTAAGTTCTGCTAAGTCCATGACCAGTTGTTCTTTTTCGAGTTTTAGAACTGATTTTAAGGTTTGGATTCTGGATGCGACGTTTGAAATCCTGTTCAAGCGCCCTGGTATTGTTTGGGACGTCGGCTCCCTGTATAGTTCCAATCCTTTGTACAAGTCGTTTAGTGCGTCTGCTCTAGATATGCTGTCCATGGGCACCACAGTTTGGCTGTTGTCTGTGGCTGTTGTTTGGTAACCTGACTGGAACTGACCTTGGTCAATTTCTGGAGGTGACATGCTTGGATTTCTTGGGCTAAATATCATAATCTTTCGTTTGAGGAACATGTAAAACGTTGTGAAGGTGAAGAATCCTGTGGAGACCAGTAGCCATGTGAAGAGGGTTGTGGTGCTTTCTGCGGGCTCTGTTGTATCACTGGGTATGAAGGTTTCGCTGGTGATTGTGAAGTGAACGGTTTTGTTTTCAGATACTTGGGTTTTGTCTCTGTATTTATCTGATTGCACTGAAGCTTTAACCGTTGCCTCGCCCAACGCTGCGTTTTCTGGAACCATAAAGAACGCCTGCAACCGGTTAGAGCTCGCGTTGACCACAAGCTCTTCAAATTCTATAACTGATGTTACATTTCCTGACGCGTCCTGAACGCTCATGGTCACAGTTACCGTATCAGGTTGCCCATTATTGACTAAATCCATAACAGCTGTTACATTTTCACCTTGAATAAACTCTGTTCGCTCTTGCTCTTCCACATCCAAGAACGTAATCGAAGATATCTCCACATCAAAATCAACATCAAATGTTAACTCTTGTTTTATACTGCCCTCAGTGGTTTGCGCCGTCGCTGTAACCTGCCAGCTTCCCACCGAATTCACATCCTGATTAAACAAAGGAACACGCCAAGAAAAACCCGCAACACCCTTTGCATCTGTTTCTTCGACCATAGTGATGTTGACTACGTTATCGGGGTTATCTGAGTTTGCTGGTCCTTGAACTTTGAATGAAATGAGCACGTTTGAGCAGGGCACATCGTCGTATGTTACCTTCGCGGTTACTTGCATCTGGTCAAAAGGCACAAAACCCGCGCTTCCCGTAGCTGCGGTTCCCACTTTGCTAACCTCTAACCTCATCTCCCAATCATCGTTTGCCGCGTGAACCGTTGATGCTGTAAAAAACACTGTAGCAATCAAAACTAGCAATACCGCCGAAACTGCTCTCCTCATAGCTGCCCTTTTCTTCTGCTTCATGTCTTATCTTCCCGCAAGTTTTTTGCTTAAATGATTCCTCAAGTACAATCCTGTGATGCATATTATCAAGAAAATTATTATTAGTGTTAATGCTCCTGCATAAATCACGTTATATGTGTTAACTAGGCCTACACCTCCATGGATGAAGTAATTTCGTACTTGTGATATCCATATCGGTAGGGCTGGCACGAACTGGTTAGTTCCAACAATGGATCCTGGAAGGCTCTTTGGCAGTGTAGGGCCAACTGTAAGCAGTATGACTGCTGTTTCTCCTATAGCTTTGCCTACACCTAATATTATGCCTGTTATAACTCCTGGACTTGCGGCATAAAGCGTGATTTTGCCGACGGTTTCCGATTTGGTTGCGCCTAAAGCATAAGAAGCTTCTCGGAAAGACTGCGGAACTGCCCTCATTGCCTCTTCGGCAACTCTGATGTTCCAAGGTAAAATCATCATCATCAATGCTAGCCCCCCTGATAATATGGATGCGCCAAAACCCAACTGGGTAACAAAAATTGCCGCCCCAACTAACCCTATAACGACTGAAGGGACTCCTGCAAGCGTTTCTATAAAGAAACGTATTATGTCTGTGAACATGTTTTTTGGTGCATATTCTGCAAGATAAACTGCGGCGCCCACTCCTAACGGAACAGCTATTATATCGCATATCACAACAAGCAACAACGAACCAATAACATAATCAGATAGACCGCCTAGTGGACGACCTGGAGCTTCTCCTGTTAATACTCTTTCTTCCATGGGTTGATCCCATGATCTGGTGATGAAGTCTAAGTTGGCGTATCCTGAACCTCTGATTGCAATATAAGCAAACATTCCAAATAGTATGATTAAACAAATTGCTCCCGCAAGTTTCAATCCGAAACGTACTGTAGCTTCAGTGGTTGTTGGTGTATCTTTGTCTGGGGTTCGTTTGTTGTTTATTAACCCTATTGTTGCTGCTACAACTAATAACGCTATGATTAAAACTGCAATCTGTATTTCTATTATGCCTGTGATTGCGACAATACCCATCGATACGGCTATGATGTATGATGTTTTCCATCCTAACGAGTGCCCTTCTATCAAGAGATATCCTACTGCAAATAAAGCGGTACATGGTATTAGCAGAAATGTTGCAGCGACAAAATCGCAGACAACTTCATTGAATATGCCTGTTGCTCCTGTTATGTTTTCGTCATGAACGTTATATGCCATGTACACGCAATGGTTTACAACAATAACCGCAAGAATTATAGCGACAACACTAAGTATGATGCCTGGTGCCAAGTTTCTTTTCTTTTTGCTCCTAATATACTGCAAAAACTGAGTTGGATACTTTGACAAATTCATTCTCTCACCTTCTTTATCGCCGCGCAGTTACTGTTTTTTCTCCGCTTTTACTTCCTGACACTATTATTCTTGTTACAATATTCAAAATTGCACATATGACGAAAAGAACAAATGCTATCCCGAAAACTGCGTGCCCGAATTCCCCATCAAGTCCAAAATCACTCTCTGCGGCTGTTAGCAATAGTGATGTAAGAACACTGGGGTCAGTAAATGGGCTAAGGGTGATGTCGGGACCTGGTTGTTTTACGCCTAATATGAAATAAATGGCCATTACTTCTCCAATTGCGGCTCCTAGTGCCAATATGATTGATGCAAGAATTCCAGATTTAGCGTAAGGCAATAACACCTTGCGGGTGGTTTGCCATTTCGTTGCCCCTAAGCCATATGCTGCTTCTCTTAATTCATTTGGGACCACTTTGATGGCGTCTTCCGAAACTGTTGATATTGTCGGTATCGCCATTATCCCTAAGACTATAAACGCTGCTATGGCCTGTACTTTAGGTGCCCACGTTATATACCTCTGAAGCGTTACAAGCACTATCGTGGCTCCTATTAATCCAAGTATTATAGATGGAAAACCTGACAGCATCTCTAAACTTGGCTTAATGAGGTTTCTAATTTTGGAGCTTGCAAATTCTGAAAGGTAAATTGCGCATGGGAGCCCTATTGCCGTCGCAATCAGCATTGCTGCTATTCCAATGTAAAGAGTCCAATACATGTATGGAATGATTCCGTATACTCCTTCATCACCTATGTGCGGTACCCACTTCATTCCAAATCCATTTGTCATCCAATCGATTAGCTGTGGTATTCCATTGGCTAATATCTCGGACAATATGATGAGAACTATGGCGATTGAGGAAACCGCACAAGCAAGCAGACCTATTTTAACTATTTTTTCTTTTAGAATTCTGCTGTCCAAAGTTTCCTCGCTTCCCCAATATCAGGAAGCATAAAGAGTACTCGTGGAAATATTAATTTCCTATTTATAATTGATAGTGAAATGCAAAAATTTGGTATTCTATAGAGTGATAATGCTGAAACTATTGTTTTGTTACTTATTACATAAAATATAACGATAATGAAGATATGTTTAGTGGCAAATTTAGATGCTGAACGGTAACCCGTTCAATACGAATTGAATATAATGGAGAAGGAGAAAAATTGAAAAATATAAAAATGACTATAATTTGCCTTAGTTTGATTGCTTTGATGGCTTTTGCGGCAACAGCAACTACAGCAAGCGCTGCTTTGATTAACAGCAACGGTCTAACTGCTAGAGGTTCTTCCACTCTCGCACCTGTATCCCAAGATGCAGGCGCAACTGACAAATTCCCAACCCACCTTGCTAACCTGGGCATAGGCTATGACACATCTTTTGCAATCACCACCCTCACTGGAGGAAGCGGCAACGCATTCAAAGGCGTATACAACACTGATGGAACACCTGCAGATGTAGGTCAAATGTCGCGCAATCCCAAAGTCAGCGAATGGGGAATGAGCGGTGCCGAAAATGTCCAGCTTTGGGCAGTTGGCTCTGACAGCATTGCCATAGTTATCAGCAGTGGTAATTCTTTCCTAAAACAAGACTTGACTGCTGCAGAGGTTGCTGACATATACTGCAACGCTTCTTACACCAATTGGGATGACCTTCCCGCAAACTACTTGGTCTCTGCTGCACCCGCTGTAGAAATCACAAGGATTATCCGCCCTGAATCCTCAGGAACCTTTGAATGCTTTGACAATTTCTTCTTAAGCTTGAACGGTTATGCACCCGCAGACATCCAGAGCCATATCACTCTAACTGACAACGCTGACGTATACGAATATATGACTATCAATTCTAACCGCGACTATGCAATCGGATTTATCGGTATGGGCTTCATGGAGATAGGCGGTCTTGTCGGAATAAACATCTACAACGCTGATACCCTACAGTATCATGCACCAACAAAAACAAACGTTATCAACGGTGTGTACAAAGCAGTTCGCACTCTCTGGGAAGTTACTGATGGTATTCCAACAACAACCAGCGATGACTACGTAAAATCAATCTGGGTCAGCTATCTAAGATTGCCAACAAACTACAACTCAACTGCAAGCTTGCTTGAATCAAACGGCTACATCCCAGTAAACCGTGCAGACATGGCTGGCGGTCAAGTCCTTGACGCTGAACTACAGCCCTACATAACAGCTGCAGGTCAAACTCAACAATACCCCGACGGCGCAGTTGACTTTGAAGACATTATCTACTTCGTACAGTCATACCTACGCTTCTACAGCGACAATGAGCTAAACCCCTATGCAAACATGAACGCTGATGCAACAGTTGACTTTAACGACATTCTACTGTTCATCCAGTCATACATCGCTTACTATTCCTAAAAACCCCTTTTCAACAAATGACAAACTCGTAATTGAGGAATGAAATATGAACATGATGAAAACTTTGAAAAAACCCTTAGTGACTTTGGCGTTAGTTTTCTTCCTGATGGCGCCAGCGTTGCTATCAGTAAACGTAGCAAATGCAGATACTGGAATAGCTACTGGTGATATCAGTGTAGTGTTCAGTGACAACGGTCTGGACACTATGACTGTGAGTGATGCCGTCGGCGATTACGTCGGTGTAGAAATCGCAGTCTCTGGTGCAACCAACCTACTAGGCTTCCACTTTGATCTCAGCTGGAACCCTGCAGTCCTAGACATTTATGGCGTCTATGAAGCAAAAACAAGCGTTGATCCCCCAGGTCCACCACCCGCATACGAAATGCCCTACATCGGAACCTCACCTAACCTTCTAGAAGATGAGGTAACTGGTCTCTTTGGCAGCAATCCATCTCTCTACAACCACACAGGCGGCTCTCTAAAAGACGGTCTTAGCCAATTCAGACTAAGCTCCCCACCAAGTGTAACAACTCTCTCAGAATTCCCCATAGCAACTGTCTGGTTTACAGTTGTTGGCAACGGCCAAAGTGACATAGTCATCTCCAACGCAGAAGTCTTCGACATTGAAGGCGCTGGTGCAGATGCAGGAGCAAACAGTGCAGTACTCACCGTGAACCCACCACCAACATTCATGACCGCTGATGAATTTGATGCAGCAAAAGACACATTCGCCCCTAGTGAAACAGTATACGCAGTCGGAACTGGTCTTCCTGTATCCACAACATACCCATTGTACGTCACTGAAGATGCTACCTGGGCTGACGGCATGGCAATCCCCGCAGGTGTCGTTGGTACTGCAACCAGCATCACCACTGACAGCAACGGCGATGTGGACGCAGTAATCTATGCTTCAGCACTACCTGGTCTATATGACGTAGTAGTAGACGTCAACCAAAACGGCGTATACGACGCAAACGTAGACATCCTCGTTGACAACGTTGTTACCACTGGCGGCTTTCTGGTTATCCCAGAATACACCCTTGGTGCACTCGCCGCACTCGCAGCATGCTTCGTAGCATTTGTTGCCTTTAAAAAAGGCAGCTTCTCAAAACGCATCTAAACTTGCTTCACAAACGTGAAAGCAACCTACCTTTCTTTTTTTGTAAAAACGCTTCAACAAATTATGCTTGTACTCCTCACAAAAATTTGGTTTTAACTCAAACCTTCTGCGGTTTTGCATTTTCCTTAAAAACCTGCGAAAACCCCAATTTTTGTCCAAACTCTGCTGTTTCGTATGCTTACATACCCGTCTAAATAAGACTGTGTTTCTAAAGTGTTGACTGTATTCTATATAGATAATACTAATTAGCTAAACTATGTCTAGCGTTATTGTTTCTTGGGGAATGGAGAAGCTTGAAACGCAGAAATAAACTTGGACTAACTTTATGTCTAATAATGATCTTGCCCATCTTAACTGCTGCATATTCGGTTAATGCTGCTGATCCAGCTATTGGAACAATGAGCGCCATATTTTACGATAATTCTTCTGACAGCCTAACCTTAACCGATGATATTGGCTACGAACTCTGGGTGAGTGTAGATATGACCGATGCATCTAATGTTTGGGCATATAACTTCATGCTTGATTGGAACCCGTCCGTACTGCAATTAACCTATGTTTATTCAGGTGACCCCGATTTAGGTGAGGCTCCTGAATGCAGTACAATGTATTCTGGTCTTAGCGAAAGCCTTAGGGATCAAATCACCGGAACCATAGACGGCGGTATTAGCTGCGTTCGGCTAGATAGCAACCCTACCAACCAGTCTGCTTTTGGCATGGTATGGCTGGGATTCACAATTATCGGCTATGGCACCAGTGATATAATTATTTCAGATGGTGATGTGCGAAACCCGGCTGGTCAATCCAGCACTGCGACAACAAACAGCGCATTTCTAACAGTGGCCAGCAGCGAAACTTTGTATACGTTAAGCGTTGCTTCTGATCATGCGTTAATTCCAATCGGCTCAGACCCTAACAGTGTACCTCAACCCTACGTTGACACAAATGGCATAACCCAGCACGTTTCTGGCACCGAAATCCCCTGCACTGCACCCAACATCGCCTATGAAAACAACCTCAAAAATTGGACCTGTATTGGCTGGACTGGTACAGGTTCAGTTTCGCCAACTGGCGAGGGGAACTCAACTACAATAACAATCACAGAAGATTCATCCATAACTTGGTTATGGGAACAAGTAGCCATACCTACTTCTACACCTTCCTCTTCGCCTACTCCCACGCCCAGCCCCACGTCTACTCCTGAACCTGTTTCCTTGTCCGTTTCTTCCGCGCATGGCGTTCCAAGTCCCGGTGCTGGAGTTCATGAATATGCTGATGGGGACTTTGTGACTGCATCCCTTACCGCAGCAACTACTGTAATTGATGGCGTTTCCTATAATTCGGTGACTGAAAACGGAATGATTTTTGTCTGTACAGGCTGGACTGGCACTGGTTCTGTTCCTGTAAGCGGCAGTGGTGTTTCTACAACTTTCACCATAACTCAAGACTCAAGCATAACCTGGAACTGGGTGCCGCTCATGTACACCATTGACATAAAAACAGACAGAGGCGGCCAGGGACTGAATGCTAATTCAAGCGCCTTTGGTCCAGAAGAAGAAGTAACCATCATCGCTCAGTTAAAGTCCTCTTTTGGAGGAGTTGCGGTGACGCAAAAATCAGTAGCGTTTAACATATACCTCAATGACAAGCAAGTTGCTTCGCGTATAGCAGTTACAAATAATGAGGGCATAGCTATTGCTTCATACAGGCTTCCTTGGTATGATGTAGACCCTACATCAGCATTTGGATTGGTTAAGATAAATTCGACAGTAAATGTCGGTGACGTGGCTTTAAGCGACTCATGTGTATTCCTGTATGATTATGTGCTTGAAACAGCCAATATCAAAATCACCAACAACAACGGTGAAGTCAACCCTACCTATGGACCGCATTTTAGCAGATACAGTGGTCCCTCTGTAAACGTAAATGTCACTGTTAGCAATCTTAACTGGAGCGCTGTAGCCGACCAGCAGACCAGCTTCTATATTTCAGGAACACTTTATGACTTCCATAACGTTCCAATATCCTACCAGCTTTTACCCCAAGCCATAAACAACCAAATAACCCCAACAACCATCCCCTACGACACAGTTAATGCTACCTTCACCCTGAATTTACCCATACCCAGTTATGCTTTCGTTGGTCCAGCAACACTTTACATCAACATACACACTGACAATCCCGCGGTCGGGGGTCTGCCTTTGTGCCCAGAAAAATCTGTCATATTGATGATAGATGCTGAGCCGTGATGGAAATGAAAGCAAAATATCTAATTCCTTTTCTTCTAATCCCTTTACTTCTGCTTAGCTTTCTCTCAACCTCGGCTCTCGCATTTAATCTAGACCTTACCATTACACCCAGCAATCAAACCTACTGCGGATACAGCACCGCAACTCTTAACGGCACCTTACACTGCAACGACCTAAACGTAAATGACGGCATAGTCGGATTACAAGTTCAAGACTCAAACCAAAACACCATAATTACCCACTCTATCAAAACTGGAACAAAATCGCCTTCACCTTTGCCTGTTCATATTAATTCAGCGTATTTATCTGACATGTCCGCAAACCCCCAAGACAGCATTTCGGCAGGCACCTTGGGTTGTTTTGCTGTAAACATCGCTAACAATGATAACGTTGGGCATACAATGTTGGTGACAATCACTGTTTATGACAGTGCTGGTATACCTGTTGCTCACGTTTTTGGTACGCCTTCACTTGTGGCAGGTGCGACTGGTACAGCTCTTCTAAGCATCCAAATCCCAACTGGGGCACACACAGGAATAGCCTATGGTTATGCGAACACGTATTCGGGTTGGCCAAGTGAAGGCGGCTTCCCCATGGGACTTGAAGCTTCATTCAACTTCACCATAACAAACGGTGCCCCCGAAAACGTTGCGAGCTTTCCCCAAAGCAACGGCTCTCAAGGCAGCTACTACCATTCCTTCAATCTTCCCCTGACAGGTCCAGATGATTGCGTCTACACAGTTTTTGCTTCCTCATCCTACTGTGGCGAGAACGCGTTTGCTACTGCCGCCTTTAACGTTTTATTCTCTGACTTCACTGGTGATAATGCTGTGACCTATGCTGACGTTGATGCCTTCGAAAACGCCTACATCCAATACAATACTGATCATGTTTTTGATTCGTCCTTTGATTTAAACGGCGATGGAAAACTGGATTTTAATGACCTGTTTCTCTTTGCCACTTGTTATGTTACTGCTAATGGGAGTTTTACCTAAAATGAAAATAAAACTAAATGTAATTGTGTTGTTAACTTCCCTTGTATTTCTATCACTGATGTTTCCCTATTTGCCTGCTTCTTCTGCTCAAACACAACCAGTTGTTGCTCTAGACCCGCCTTCTTACACCGCTACTGAAGTCGGAGAGGTCTTCACCATGAACATGACAATCTCTGATGTGGAAGACCTTTGGGCTTGGCACACTGAGATAACTTGGGACCCAGACTGCATAGAGCTGCTTGAAGCGCCCATAGAAGGCGAATTCTTAACCGACAGCAGTACCACCCTTTTTGTGACTATGGACCCAAGTAATGGCACAATAAACAGCGGTGTTACCAGCACTATTCTCTCCTCTAAGACGGGAGTGAGCGGAAGCGGCGTACTTGCTTCCTTTAACTTCAAAGTCATAAAACAATGCTCAGGTACGCCAGTAACACTTTTCAACATTAGTTTACGTTCCCCTAACACTCAAGGTAACCCTAGTTTTCCTGCACCGTATATAACACCAGTTTCAGACTCCTTCACTGGAGCAGTTACTCTTATAGTACCTGGACCTCCAGTTGCAAGCGCAGGCAAGGACCAGACAGTGCCTCAGGGAACTTCCGTAGTTCTTAATGGTTCCCAATCTATTTCAACAGGAGAAAACCCGATCTATACTTGGACTTTCATGGATGGCACTGTGCAAACGCTGGAAGGCGAACTTGTAGATTACGTGTTTGATGCTTCAGGAGACCATGAAGTTACTTTGACTATAACCGATTCACTTGGCACAGACAGTGACACCGTTACAATTACGGCATTGGATACTTTGCCCCCTGTTGCAGTGATATCTTCTGATGGCGCGCCTGTATCCCAACCAGTTACACTTGATGTTGGCGGGTCAATACTTTTAGACGGGTCTAGAAGTTACGATCCAGAGAACGGCACAATAATTGCGTACCATTGGGACCCAGGAAATAAGGACATAGGAACCACCGTGACGAAAAACTGCACTTATCTAACTGCTGGAACGTACACCGTACTGCTAACCGTTTTTGATGCTGAACGCAATAACAGCACGGCTTCGGTCACAGTGTATGTAGGACAAACTTCAGATGCATCTGGAAGTCCTGGTAATACCTATGCTCCAAGCCAAAATCCTAATCAATCGCCTGCTCAAGAATCCTTCGCTGCTATGCCCCCTGCGATGATAGGCATTTTAGTTGCGGTTACGGTGTTTACTCTGGCAGGGTCTATCTCTTGGTTGAAGAAACGGAAATGATTGCTTTTGTATTTCTGTTCCTTCCTCATTTTTGAGAGACGTATGGCCTGATTTTTCTATATAGTGTATTTTTGTCTCAATAATCTATTTCACTAGTCTAATATGTGAAAATCAGGTAGGAAAAAAAGGATGCTCATGAAGCGCTCTGTTACTGCCTTGTTCATCGTGTTAGCCCTTACAGTGAGTTCTATAACCCTCAATCCAGTTTATGCTGACGAACCACCAACAATAAGCGTTGAACCTTCCACCTTGCAGTTAACCTCCGACCAAATCGGAGAAACAGTCCAAATAGACATCGTTGTAACCAACGTTAACAACCTCTGGTGTTGGAACATCAACACCTTAAGATTCAACTCTGCTGTCCTCAACCTTACCCACGTCGAAGAAGGGTCCTTCCTAAACAGTTACGGCGAAACTCTCTTCCTCTGGACTGAACAAGCTCCTGAAATCCAAGAAGGGACTATTCCAGAATTATCCTGCCTTCTGCTTAGCACCAACAGTGTTAACGGCAGCGGAACAATTCTCACTCTATCCTTCGAAGTAGTAGGTTTAGGCGAGTCACAAATTACATTCACCCAAGCAATCCTAATGGAGATCATTATCAACGAAGGAGTTGAAAGCTACAACGAAATAGACTTTGTTACAAAAAACGGAAGCATAACCGTTGACACGTATTCTCCTGTGGTTTCGTCTACGCCTAGTTCTTCTGTTTCGGGTTCTCCTGATGAATCCTCTGTTTCAGACCTAACGCTGGCCTATGCTGGAGCAGTTGTTGTAATAGTCTTGGTTTTGGCTGTCGTGTTTTGGTTAGACAAAAAGCCTAATCGTCTTGGTGCTCATTTTTGGCGTTCTGGTTAACGGTCTTAGCTGGCTTTTTGTGTGTTATTTGGTTTTTGCCTTGTTTTTGGCTGGAACCCTTGCCTGTTTTTGGTGATGTGTTTTCTATTTATGTTATCTGATTTGAGTTGTGTTCTACTGGTTTCTACATAGTCTATTTACTGAAGACACAAATAATTAGCAGCAAACTATCGCTGGGGTGCAATGTGTACTATTAGTGTTCATGAAAGAGAGGGCTTCGCTTTAGCTGTAAGCATTTCCTCTTTGACTGAACATGTTCTAAACTGTATGTGGAGTTGATTGCTACGAGAAAGACTTTGGTGGTAAGCCTTAGTTTAGTTGCTTTACTTGTGTTGTCTACCGTTTTGGTTTCTAGCAGTAATGCGGCTGGTGTTGCTACTGGAACGATTAGTGTAGTGAAACAGGGCACAACCAACGTTTCAATTATTACGGCGGGGTCTGATTCTATAAACAGCTATGTTACTGTTGATTTGTACATCACTGGTGCATCTGGAGTTTGGGCTTGGTCAACTGATATTAGCTGGAATCCACACGTACTGCAATTAGCCGATGTTAACGAAGGATCATTTCTCAAAAGTAACCCCAATAGCAACACTTTTCTTGGTGGTGATACCGCAACCACATGGGATAATGAGAACGGTACAACCAAGGGTGGTATAACTTGTACTCGCTGGGTTACTTCTGCGACAGGTAACACTGAAGGCGTTTTAGCCTCACTGGTTTTCCTAGTCACAGGTTCTGGGAGTAGTGAACTTACTCTATCAAATGCTTACCTGATTGATGTGCGAATGTCCACAGAAGTCCATGCTGACCCGCGGGACTTTTATAGTGATGCAGGCACGAATGACGCGGTTGTTGTAGTTCAGTCTTCGTCCTCTGCAGTTTACAATGTTGCTTTTGAGCAGGTTGGTCTTCCTTTGGGTACTGAGTGGTCCGTGCATTGTGGTGGGCAGTCTTTGTCGTCGACTACTTCTACTGTTTCTTTTTCTTTGTGGAGTGGTTCTTTTTCGTACTCTGTTGAGGTACCTTCGGGTTATTCGGCTACTCCCTCGTCTGGAACTGTTGAAGTTAGCAATGCTGCTAAGACTGTTTCAATAGAGGTTGCACTTACTGAAGGATATGCTGTCGTTTTCAATCAGTCTGGTCTTCCTTTGGGTACTGAGTGGTCTGTAACCTGTGGTGGTCAAACTTTGTCGTCAAACGCTTCCAGCCTCCCTTTCATCTTCGAAGCTGGTTCTTATTCCTACTCTGTTGACGTCCATGCAGGTTATGAGGTTACTCCGTCATCTGGAACTGTTAAGGTCACTAATACCAATCAAACTATATACCTCACTTTTAAGGCTGGCGCGGGTGCCACTACTCTTACTTTTGAGCAGACTGGTCTTCCCTCTGGTGTGGCGTGGTATGTGACTTGTAATAATAAATCCTTGTCGTCAACTACTTCCAAGCTTGCTTTCGTGCTTGAAGCTGGCTCTTATCAGTACCTTGTTGAGAACGTTTCAGGTTACGTGGCTACTCCATCGTCTGGAAATATCACCGTTACTGATTCTGATTTGACTGTTTCCATAACTTTTGCGCTTTCTGCTGATGCATATAACGGTTCGGGGCTTGTCGTGGATGTTTTCACTGGTCGCGGTGGCAATGGACCAAGGGCTGTTGCGGGTGCTTATGGCCCTCAAGAGTTGATACAGATGTACGCTCTTGTCCAGCTTAACGATGCTCCAGTTGCCAGCCAAGATGTTAGTTTCTCTGTCCAAGATGCTGCTGGCTCAACAATAACTCTTAGAATTGGACGGACAAACGCGACCGGACACGCCTGCGTGGACTACCGTTTACCCTGGCCCGATACTGATAACCCTGAAAGCTTGTTTGGAACCTGGTCAATAACCGCCTTAGCAACTGTCTCCCAAATGCCCCCAGCAAATGATACTGCTCCTTTCACATACAACTACTTGGTTAAAACAGCGGGTGTCCAGTTACCTGGAAACGTACAAAGAGGCTCTACGTTAGAACTTACTGTACCCGTTCAGAACATAGCAGGCTCGTCAATGCGGTCTGCTGTTTCCGTTACGGTATACGACGAAGTTAAAACTCCCATAGGCTCCTTTGTTGCAGCAAAAACCGAGTTAACAAACAGTACCAACGTGGACGTCAACATTGCAATACCTTCTTGGGCGTTCATCGGCGAAGCCACAGTTTACGTTGACATCTTAACCGACGAACCCCACGCAGGCGGAGTACCATACTGTCCCGAAACCATTGTCCATTTCCAAATTATCCCCTAAAACCCTTACAACTACCCTGTGCCTGTTGGCTAAACTAAACTGCCTAAAAGTGAGAAAAGATGAAGCAAAGAAGTCTCATAATTACGGTGACGGCGATTCTTCTAGTTGTTTCTGTTCCTTTTGTGCTTTTTAGCGAAGCAAGCACTGCAGCAGCTGCTATGACGCCCCTAGCATCTGTTGATGCAACGGCTTCGGGGACAAACCCTGAATTAATCGGCCTTGACGTGTTCACTAACACCGGTGGTGTGGGTTCAAACGTTAATAGTGGTCCTTATGTACCCCAGAGTATAGTGCAAATATGCGCTGAAGTCACATACCGAAACGTTTCCTTAGTCAATCAGGATGTTGCCTTCTCTGTTAATTATCCTAATGGCTCACGTGCTTTCTTTAGAAGCGCCCGAACCGACTCTGCTGGTCTTGCTCTATTTGACTTTCGAATGCCCGCTGCAAATGTAGCTGAATCCGAAGGAATCTTTGGTCTTTGGTCTGTTACTGCCTCTGTGGACGTTGCTGACGTAAACCTTGGTGACGTAGCGTTTTTCCCTTTAAACAAAATGAACACATTTAGTTTAATCCAGGCTGACGGTCTTATTAACCGCGGAGAAACCTTCAAAATCACTCTCGATATGAGTACCCTCAAAGACTCCTTTTTGTGGTCTGACCTAGACATAACAGTATTTGACCACGAACAAGTACCCCTTGGCTTCTTCACCCAAAAAAACACCCCTGCATCACAAGATGAAACCACAATTACCGCAACAATCTACATCCCCGAATGGGCTTTCACTGGACAAGCAACAGCCCACATCTGTTTCCTATCCGACTCGTCCGACTCAAACAGCGTGCCCCTCACCCCCGAGGTCATATACACTTTCCTGATACGCTCCTGATTCTTGGAAACCGCCCGTTACCCGCGTGGCTAAAACTCCAAACTGTCCTTGGAAAACTTTGCTTTGAAGTGAAGTGCAAACGGGTTATCAAAAACTGAGTTTATCTGATAGTAACCTAAGATTATTTGTTGCTGCAGCTGCTTTTTGATTCTTAGTTTAGTTATTGTGCAGGTGGAGTGTGTTTTAGCTGTTTATTTCTTTTTGGTTGTTTAGTTTTGTTGTCGTTTAGGGTTTTTTTGACTGGGTTGGTGTGGTGTTTTCGTCAAATTTTGTTAGAACGAAGTAGAGCATGGTTAAGTTGATTATTGTTCCGAAGACTGATGAGGGTGAGCCTCCTGCGCCTGAGAGCATGAACTGGATAACTTGAAGCGCGGTTGATACTAGAAGAATTACTGCTGTTGCTATGCGGGCCAGTGCGTGTCTAATCCATAATCCAAGACCCACAAGCAGCAGGTTAATTCCAATGACCCAACTGGCTATGCCAATAGTTGTTAGGCTGCACTTTGCTAATTCGCTTATCAAAATGGGAATTCCTGGAATCCACTCAATGATTGAAATTACTGCTTGGACGCTACTGCGGTGGACGCTTGGATCCGATATGGTTTCCCCTACAACCATGAGGTAAACCCCTGAAACAAGCAGCATCACCCCCAAAGTGATAATCACTATCGAAAGTATGTCTGTTATTTCAGTTTTGTTGTCCAAGTATTCTCTCAATTTTTCCCTTGTTCTTTCCAGCATTTCTCTCACGTTAGTACAGATTCTATTGTTAAATTGAGAACTGTTTCCGCTATGTCGTTTGCATATTCTGCGGTTCTTTTGATGCTCTCAATAATTAAGCGCAACGCCGTCGCTTCCTCTGTGTCTTTCTGCGTTGCCGATGATGCTACGGCTTCTTTTTCTAACTCTTTTACTTCTTTGATTTTTTCTATGAGGCTTTCTGCATTGTTGTAGTCCTGCCTAAACAGTGAATCTATGGCGGTTTCAAACATGCTTATGGCTGTGGTGCTCATTTTTTCGAGGACTTCAACTGTTTTTTTGTCTAATTCATGTTTGAGCGTTAACGTGTTTTCAGCTATGTTTACGGCGTGGTCTGCTGTACGCTCTACAGCTTTGGTTACTAACCGGTAGCATAAGCTGTCTTTTCCACTTGACAACCCAACTTCTTTAGCTAAACGCGGATTTTGGATAGCCATCTTAAGCTGCCTGATTACATACAAGTTGAAACGGTCTACTTCGTTATCTGTAGCTATCACTTCTTTTGCCAAGGTGTGGTCGTTGTTTTTTATGGCTGTTATGGCGTCTTTGTGCATGGACGCGGTTATTATGCTCATTCTTCTAAGAACATTTTGTACTGTTAACTCGGGGTAACTTAGGAGAACTTGAAGGCTTATCTGCGATGATGTATCATTTACGATTTCTGTACCCACAAGCATGTGACGAACAAAAATTTTGATTTCATGCCTTTGCTTCAAAGATAACTGCTTCGCCGCAACTTGCTTCCCAACCTTTATGTAAATCGAGTTAAACCCTGCCAAATAAGCAGATATCGTTTTTCGCGTAACAGTTTCTGTTTTGTCTTTAGGCGAAACTTTGATTGCTGCTTGGTCTAGTTTTTTGTGTATGGTTGAGTTGGGTGGAATAATTATCAATGTGCCGTTTTCTTCTTGACGTAGCTTTATGAAACTGCCTCTTTCAAGTTGGTTTTGGTTTATCCACCTCTTTGGCAGTGAGATGATAAAGGTGGAGCCTCCTGTAAACTGTACTTTTCTTGTTTCTTCGTTTTGGTTAGTCTGCAACCCCGAAAACCCTCTGGTTCCTTTCTCCTAATGAGTTGTAGTGATGAGGAGAATTATATGATAAATTTTTTGTCTATATAGTTTGTATATTCGATAATAGTCTATTGTGGCTATTGTGGGAATTGATATAACCTGTTCCTTTGTATTTGTTGGTCAATTTACGGAGCGTCAGCAATGTCTTTGAATCCTGGTTGGCAACTAAGTCGCAAACATTTGCTGTTCAACTCTTTGTTTGGAGGCAGTTTTTTTGCTTAAAGTAGAAACTGAAAATTTCAATTTGTGGTTCAAATCAAATCATGTCCTTAGAGACGTAAACTTTGAAGTCAAAGAAAACGCCGTCACCGCCATAATGGGACCCTCAGGCTGCGGCAAATCCACCCTTATTCGTTCAATCAACCGAATGAACGACTTCATCATTGGATGCCGCACAGTTGGCTCAATATTTCTTGATGGAGAAAACGTTTACAGCAACAAAAGTAACGTTTACGATTTAAGGCGCCGCGTGGGTATGGTGTTTCAAAAGCCTAATCCTTTTCCTAAGTCCATATATGATAACGTTGCTTTTGGGCCTAGGCTTCATAAGACTGCTAAGGGTGAGCAGCTTGATGCTCTTGTTGAAAGGAGCCTTCGCGGAGCGGGGTTGTGGAGTGAAGTTAAAGACCGCCTAAAGGATAGTGCTCTTACTTTGTCGGGTGGTCAGCAACAGCGGCTTTGCATATCCCGAGCTTTGGCAGCTGAACCTGAAGTTATCTTGATGGATGAACCCTGTAGCGCTTTAGACCCACAGTCAACAGCCACCATCGAATCCCTAGTCTTAAAACTAAAAAAAGACTACACTGTAATAATTGTCACCCACAACCTACAACAAGCAGCTCGCGTCTCCGACTACACCGCTTTCATGTACGTTGGCGAACTTGAAGAATACGGCGAAACCAAACAAGTCTTCGAAAACCCACAAAGCGAACTAACCCAAAGATACATATCTGGAAAATTCGGGTAAACACACAAGTTGTGGTGCCCAATGGCTGCCTATTTTTCCTTTCCTGTTTTTCGGGGCGTCTTTTCTGATGCATTATAAGGCTTGTTTTTTGGTCGTGATTGTTTACGGCTCTGTTTTTTTGGCTATTTTTCTTTAGAGTTTTTTTGGATTCAGTATCAAACAGTATAAAAAAGGCGAGTTTTGATTTATTTCCTGCAGAGGAGAAGAGATGCCCTTGGCTGTGATGGCAGGGTTGGAGATATTATGTATTGGAAATGAATTGCTTATCGGCAAAGTGTTAAACACTAACGCTTCTTGGTTGGGAAAACGTTCTACAGAGTTAGGCGTGAACGTAAACCGTATAACCGTTGTTGCCGACATCGTAGATGATATAGCGGCGGCTATTCGTGAAGCTGTGGCGCGAAAACCCAAGTTTATTTTGACCACTGGCGGTTTGGGTCCAACTTTTGATGACAAAACCTTGCAGGGTCTTGCCTTGGCTCTTAACCGTAGCTTAAGTGTTGACGAAGAAGCCCTGCGTATGGTTAAAGAGAAATGCTCCAAATTCTCGTTGGATGTACATCCTGAACAGATTTCGTCTGCGCCCCGTGTTAAAATGGCAACTCTCCCTCAGGGAACAACTCCCGTTGCTAACCCTATTGGAGCTGTACCTGGGGTTCGTGTGAATATTGACGGCGTGGTTTTAGTGGCGTTGCCTGGTGTGCCTGCTGAGGTGGAGGCTATATTCGATGCGTACGTTGCGTCTTTGCTTGCAGAAGCCGGAGGCGGCGTTAGGTTCTACGAAAAAAGCGTTTATGTCCTGCAAATCATGGAATCCGTTTTAGCTCCTTTGATTGATGAAGTGATGCAGTTGCATCCTCTTGTTTATGTTAAGTCGCATCCTAACGGTAAAGAAAATAAGCCGTGTCTTGAGCTTCATCTTTCTACTTCAGGAAAACCTTTGGATAATCCTCAAGAACGTCTAGATAAAGCCTCAGAGAAACTTGTAGAGTATATTGTGAAGTCAGGTGGAAAAATAGATGAACGTTCCTAATTCATCATTCATAACCCCCATAAACTATTGTGGCGTAAAAATTCTTGCGGATGTGGAAGCGCTATGAGAACCAAGTATGTACACGCTATAGTAGTGTTCGCTGTTGCTGTGTTGACTTCTGTTTGTGTTATGCCGCAAAGCTACGCGCAGGACACACATCTCACTTACCAGTTAATCAATCACGAGGACGGAACATTTTCTCATAACCTAAACGTAGTAATCCCCGCATCTCTAAACAACCACTACAGCAGTCTTAATCACCGTTCTTCATCTGATACCGACTTTCCAAAGTTCGTTACGCCCTATGCCCTACAGCCCGTTGCTGACTGCCTTAGACAGATTTACCCTAATGACGAGGACTTTGCAAACGGGGTTCTTACTTTGGTTCATCAGATACCTTACGAGGAAACTTTGGAAGCATACTACGCTGTTGAGACCATGCTGAGAAACAAGGGCGATTGTGATCTTTTGGCTATAATTGCTGCTTCAGTTTTGATTGCAGGCGGCTTAGACGTAGTGCTTCTGCATTACGTGGCTGAGGAACACATGAACATTGGTATCCACCTTGATGAAGTGCCCCAGGACGCCCGTTCAAGGGTCTACTCTTTAACAAACGACGGCGTAACATATTATGTTGCAGAATGCACTACCCCAAACTGGCAACAAGGCTGGCGGGTCGGTGAATGCCCCAACGACTTAAAGGATGTTTCTTTGCGAATACTGCCGTTGGATGACTACGAGCAAATTGCTCCTGGGCAGGTTTCTGCCAGCTTCGAGAAGCTAGAAGCAACCACCTTGGACATATCGGTTTCACCTACCTTCACCACTCAAGGCAGCAGCATAACCGCGCAGGGTCAACTATCCCCCATCATAGCTGACCAAGAAGTAACCCTGTACTGCAGTTTCAATGGCGGCTCTTGGGAAGTTTTAAACACCGTATTATCCCAAACAAACGGCAGCTTCACTTACACATGGGCATCCGACGACACTGGACTGCTGGACATACGCGCAAGCTGGATAGGCAACGAACAATATGCAGGAACAACAAGCCAAACCCAAAACACCATAATCCTACCGCTATACCTCATCGGAATTGCAGCCATCGCAACAATCGCAATCGTCATCAGCATCACGGTTGTCATACGAACAAGACGCAAACGCCCTAAACTCGACCTTTCATCCGCGGTAACTGCACCTGAAGACCCCGCTCCTCCACAGATGTGAAGCCAACAACCGTTTGTAACCTAAAAGACAAAGATGGCTTCAAGAAACGGCTACTTGGAAACCTAAAATTTTGTTTGTGTAAAAGGGTGATGGAGACTATGTGTCTCCGTTGATTTATTGTTTTAGTGCTTGGCGTAGGGTTTCTGCTTTGTCGGTTTGTTCCCATGGGAAGTCTACGTCGGTTCTGCCGAAGTGGCCGAATACGGCGGATTTTCTGTAGATGGGTCTGAGTAGTTGTAGGTGGTCGATGATTGCTTTGGGGCGCATGTCAAAGTTTTCCAAGACGAGTTCTAGGATTTTTTCGTCGGGGATTTTTCCTGTGTCAAATGTGTTTACTAAGACGCTGATGGGTTGTGCGACTCCGATGGCGTAGCTGATTTGGATTTCGCATTGGTCGGCTAAGCCTGCGGCGACTATGTTTTTGGCTATGTATCTGGCCATGTAGCATCCGCTGCGGTCTACTTTGGAGGGGTCTTTGCCGCTAAAGCATCCGCCTCCGTGGCTTCCAACGCCTCCGTAGGTGTCGACGATGATTTTTCTGCCTGTTAAACCTGAGTCTGCGAGGGTTCCGCCTAGCACGAAGCGTCCTGTGCCGTTTATGATGTATTTTGTTTGGGGGGTGAGCATTTCTGCGGGTATTACGGCTTTGATCACTTGTTCAATTACGTCTTTGCCGATTTGGGAGTCGGGGACTTTGCCGTTGTTTTGGGCGGCTATGACTACTGCTTGGACGCATTTTGGTTTGCCGTCTTCGTATTCGACGGTGACTTGTGATTTGCAGTCAGGGCGCATGTAGGGCAGGATTTTTTGTTTTCTGCAGTCTGATAGGCGTTTGACGAGTTTGTGGGCAAGGATAATGGGTAGGGGCATGAGTTCTTTGGTTTCGTTGGTTGCGTAGCCAAAAACCATGCCTTGGTCGCCTGCGCCTTGCTCGTGGCTTTCGTCTTCATCCACGCCCATAGCAATGTCTGGGGATTGCTCGGTTAATGAAACCAAGATGCCGCATGTCTCCCAGTCTAAACCGTCTTTGGCGTTGTCTAAGCCAATTTCTTTTAGGGCTTGGCGGACGATTTTTGGAATATTCACATAAGTTTTAGTTGTGATTTGACCTGTAACTACAACTGTCCCCTGCATAACAAGAGTTTCCGCGTCAACTCTAGCTTTTGGGTCATTGCATAAAATAGCATCCAAAATGCTGTCTGAAACTTGGTCTGAAACCTTGTCGGGGTGTCCTTCGCCCACAGATTCTGAAGTGAATAAGTATTTGCCATCTTTTTTCATATAAACATCCTTCAGTCTATGTTATGGATGAGAGTTTTAATAACTCCTTTTTGTTCTTAAAAGCCTTTCTCAATAATCCGAATACGCTAGAAATTATATCACAAACCCTGAACTATTATTGGCATTTCATTTTTTGGGGTTTGATACTATCCATTTGATGTTGTCAAAACCGTATTGTCCTATCAGCGGGTCGAGAAGGTTTGGCACTAAATTGTCTTTGACCTCACCTAAAACCACGGTGTCTCCTACCCTGTAAACTACCGCCACATTGGCTAAATCCTCTTTGATGCCTTCATATTTGCTTTTTATTTGCCAGTACTCATCTTTGCCTTCCTCCATGACCCAACTGTACCTGCCTTTTGGATGGTCATCTTGGAAAACGTTGAAGGCACAAACTACATCACCGACTTTTTTGGGGGTATCCTTTGTTTTGACATAAAACCACATAGTCATAAAGGCTCACACTATACACTGGCAACAAGTGCCCTATTTGTCTTTTCCAAAATACTTCCAAAAAGGCTGCTTTTTGTTTGTCTGCTTTAGGAAAGCAAATAAATCGGTACGTGTTTTATGTTGCTGGACAATGAGGAAATCGAGGTACGAAGACGCTTCGCGCGGATGACATCTTTTTCCGCTACTGAGTCCACTACTTTTTTGTTTTGCCCTCTTTTTATGCAGGGAACAGAGTCCAAAGTAGCGGCTTTGGAAACGTGCAACCGCAAAGAAAAAGGGTTGTTTGAATTATTTATCTGTCTCTTGTCCCTGAGAAGTATGCCCATACGCTGACCATCGCGACTGTTAGCACTGACCCAGCTAAGCCTGAAAGCAAGAATTTCGCTTCTAGAATACCTGGCAGCACAGTCATAATCCATGGTACTGCATATTCGGCAAACAACTGGGCGACTACACCGGCAATGAAGCCTAAGAGTGCAACGACAGCAAATATCTTTAATCTTTCACCCATAGTTTTCACCTTGTTTAGCAAGTGAACTGCGCTTCTTTTTAGTATAGCTTACACTTTTTTGTCTAATTTCTGAAAAGTGACTGCCTCCTGTTTTAATTCTATAATTAAAGTCTAAAACCCCTTTTTTGAGCCAGTATATCTCTACGTATATACGTCCATATTGTCATCATATTAACAATGTATAAGACCCATTTCCACCTCCTCTGTGTTAGGAGGAAATAATTTGTCCGAAAGGTTCACTAAGAAATGGGATACTAAACGGGATGATACACCGTTCACAAATCGCATAAAAGACGCTGTAAAGCCGCCAGGTCCACTTAAACCAAGATTAGATTTCGCCGTTAGGCGTATTGAGCTTCAAGTTCAAAAACTTGACCAAGCAACTGACCGATTCTCACAACGTGACAAAGCCATATTCTCCCGAATAGTTGACGCATACACCAAGCACGACACTGCACGCGCAAACGTCTTTGCCAACGAACTTGCCGAAGTGCGCAAGATGGAAAGACTCATAATAAACGCTCGACTTGCCCTTGAACAAATCGTTTTACGATTACGCACTGTATCCGAGCTAGGTGATGTAGTATCCACTTTAGGTCCCGCAGTGGGTGTTCTACGTTCTGTTCGAACTGGTCTAACCAGCGTGTTCCCAGAGGCCGAAAATGAACTCGGTGAAATCGGAAACATGCTCAGCGGAATCATGATCGAAGCAGGACAAGGCTCAGGCATGACACTAAACTTCGACGCAGTAAACGAGGACGCCTCAAAGATCCTTGCAGAAGCCGCAACCGTTGCAGAACAAAAAGTCAAAGACAAGTTCCCAGACCTGCCCCAAGCAATGCCATCCTCAGCGTCACAGACAGAGAAATCAACGCAAGGATTCTAAACAGGAGTGTAAAACATGTCTCAACCCTCCAACCTTTTTCTTTCCATTGGTAAACCAGTAAAAGACGAATACGGTCGTTCAGTTGGACGAATAATCACCTTTGCCACATCTCCAAGTGGTAAACTTGACTTTGCATTTATCGAATCAAGCGATGGACGGTTCACAAAGCAGCCCATCGAAGACCTTGTGTTCGACGGAACCGAGGTTACTTTAAATTCAAAAATTAAATCTAAAGCCGCAGTTTTCTGCGACCAAATTCCCTTCATATGGCGTAAAGATGAAGCCCTCAAAGATTTGGCTGATAAAAAGAAAATCAGCCCTGAGCTTTATAATGAACTTCACGGCAATTTCAGCTCCATTCTAAGTCAGCTACGCAGAGATGCACAGTCTCTTTCCGACGACATAACCAATGAAATTGACCGTTGCGAAGAAGAACTCAAAGCCTTAAGCTACGGCGTCTTGCACCTTGAACTGGAACACGAAATAGGCAAAATAGCCGAAGACGTGTACAAATCCGCTTTTGGCCTAATGCAAGAACACATAAGACGGGCTAACGCTGAAAAATCTGACCTTGAATCCATCAGAGCCAAACTCTCAAACATGCTCCTGGGTGATTCTCCACCTCCAGAACCCGAAACCCCCCCGGCAAAAGCTCCTGAACAGAAAACCACCACGGTCGTTGAAACAGAACCTGAGAAACCAAAACAAGAGCAAAAGCAAGAAGAGTCAAAGCCGCAAGAAGCAAAGAAAGAAGAACCTAAAAAAGAACCTGCAGCTGCTGATTCATCCGAAGCCTCTGACGGATCTGACCTTCCAGAACCTCCCGTAGTAGTTTACGTCAAAGAAGTAGGAAAAGCTGGAATATAGGTTAAAAACGGAGAAATTACGATGGCGGAGTTGGGGAGGGAGCAAAAATTAGAGGCTTAAGTCGTTCTCCTCCTCCGACTTTTAAGGAAGTTGCTTCCAAGTCCATTTACTCGCTCAAGGTTCAGCAAAACAAGCTGGAGCAGGCTAGCTACCGCCTTAAAGAGCGTGACCGCAAACTTTTTGAATCCTGTATGGGCGCGTTGAAGAAGAACAATAAGGACCGTGCTGCTGTTTGTGCTAACGAGCTTGCGGAGGTTCGTAAACTTTTAAAGTTCATGTTCAACGTGCATTTGGCTATTGAACGTGTGGTTCTTAGGCTTGAAACCATAAAAGAGCTAAGCGAAATCGTTGTGGACCTGCGCCCGTCCCTTAAACTTTTGCAGGGTGTCTCCCAAGAACTATTCCAAGTCATGCCCGAAGTTTCCTCCGAACTCAACACAGTCAACGACACAATCACCGAAACCCTCTACTCCACAAAAATCCAAACCGAAGCCGACGCAGTCATACCCGTGGGCAAACAAACCGAAGGCGGCGAAGAAATCCTCAAAGAAGTCTCAGAATTTCTTGAACGCAAGGTTTCGGATTCCTTGCCTGAACCTCCAATTGCTGCACCCCGCGCCGAAGTCAAAAGGCGTGCTCCTGTACGAGAACTTGTTGCCCTGTCCGCTTCAAACTCCACTTCAAGTCGCAGCCCAATAGACAAGCCCCTTAGAGAAGCCTCACAGACAACGTTTTCCTACAAAAAATCCGAAATCAAAGAGATTTCTCTGAAGGTTGAAGAAACTTCGATTGAAGACCTGCTCCTAGATTATGTGCGTAAGAGTAACGGTGAGATAGACCTTACACGGTGTTCAAGTGAACTGAACACTTCTAGCAAGGAAATCGAGAAAGCTCTCACGAGCTTGGGTAATAAAGGAAAAATCAAGATAGAACTAAAATCGCCTGAATAAACAAACGAGGGTAAACCATGAGTGCTTCACAAGAACTAGAAAAAGCCGCAACAGCATACGCATTAGAAGCTGTAAAAATGGACAAGCAAGGCAACAAAGGCCGAGCTATCACACTGTACCAAAAAGCCATTGAAAGCCTCTTGCAGCTTGTACAGCTATATCCCGAATACGGACTAAACAAAGTCTACGTGCAACGGGCCATAGCCTACCAAGAACGCATCAAAGCCCTGCAAGGCACCGTATCACACGCCGACGTACGAATGGAAATGGAACGCGACGCCCAAGAAAACGGCGTAGAAAAAACCAGCCCCGACACTGGAAACGAAAAAGGCGAAGAACTCGTGGTAACCGAAAAACCCGAGGTTTCCTGGGCTGAAGTCGTAGGCTTGGACACCGCCAAGAAAGCCGTGAAGGAAGCTATTGTTTACCCTGTTCAGCGTCCTGACTTGTTCCCGTTGGGTTGGCCCCGTGGGATTTTGCTGTTTGGTCCGCCTGGCTGTGGTAAGACTTTGCTTGCCGCTGCGGTCGCAACCGAGATTGACGCGAACTTTTACTCTATTGATGCGGCGTCGATTATGTCGAAGTGGCTTGGTGAGGCTGAACAAAACGTTGCTAAACTGTTTAATGCTGCGCGCAAATCCTCCACTGAGGGAAAAGCCGCTATAGTCTTTGTTGACGAATTGGACTCTTTGATGGGCACGCACTCTAACGAGGTGGGCGGCGAAATCCGTGTTAAGAATCAGTTCCTCAAAGAGATGGACGGTATCATGGACAAGGGCAAGTCTTTGCACGTTTATGTTATAGGCGCAACCAACAAGCCTTGGGATTTGGATTGGGCTTTTATACGCAGGTTCCAAAAACGTATCCTTGTGCCTTTGCCTGACCATCATACCCGATTGATGATGCTAAAGCATTACACTGGAACCTTGCAGATAACCCCTGATGTAGACCTGCATGAGCTAGCCAGAATTAGCGAAGGCTTCTCAGGAAGCGACATACGCGACGTCTGCCAATCCGCACAGCTCTCCCTCATAGGCGAGTTCTTCGAATCAGGACAAGCAACCGACAAAGAAGCCAAACCCCGAGCACTAAAAATGACTGATTTCCGCCAAATATTCGAATCACGCAAACCAAGCGTATCCATGGACATGCTAGCATCCTACACCAGATGGTTCGACGCCTTCAAAGCACTATAACAAGGTGAAACTACAAAAAAGGGCACACACAACGTGGGTGGACAGGTTTGGAGAAGTCACAGTTTTGCACGCTCTCCCTTTCTCCCCCTCAAACATCTCCAAACCCCACAAACCACAACCAACCACCTTAGTTTAGTTTTTTAGAACTTTTTCTTCCACAAGGTCAGCTAGTTCTTTGGGGTTTTTTAGGGCGTCGATGTAGGGTACGGTTTGGGTTATGTTTTGGGTGTTGTAGGGTCCGCTAAAGGCGAGAAGCGGCTTGTAGGTTTTGAGGGCTTCTGTGGCTTGTTGCTGGTTGGTGGTTATGGCGATTTTGGGGATGCTGGTTTTTTTGGCGACTTGTTTTTTGAAGCCCTCCGTGAGGATGATGTCGCTGTCTGCTTTGGCTTTAGCGATGAGCGTTTGGATTTTGATGTTTTCTGTGGGAGCTTTTTGTATGGTGGCGGTTTCGTTAGGGGAGACGACAACTACGGTTTTGGCTCCTTTTTGTGCGAATCGGTGGCTGTCTTTGCCAGGGGTATCTATGCTCCACTGCGGCTTGCTTATGTGTTTAATTGCCGAGACCCTGTAGCCGCGCATGGTAAGCTGCTCAATAAGATTCTCCACCGTGGTCGTTTTGCCTACTTTTCTTGCGCCCACAACCGAGACAACTTTGGGTTTCAAGACTGCATTTCTTCCCTGAAAATCTCTTCAAACATCTGCTTATCCACATGCAGCTCCTCCGCCAAATCCTTCACCATCTTCACGTAAATCCGAAACAGGTTCTGCATAATCTCCGCTTTCTCTCCATCTGAGAGCTGCTCCTCATCTGCCATCAACAACGCAAACCACTTCCCCAAATCCGTCAACACATACGCCTTAACCCAAACAATCCTGCCCTCCTTGCTGTTCTTCTCCATCGACTCCTCCAAAACACCTAACTTCGTCAACGTCTTTAGGTTCTCGATTATGGTCTTGTTGGAGAAGTTGAGTTTTGAGAAGAGGTCTTTTTGGTAAATGTTTTTTTGGATGCCCTGCTCTAACGCGAATTTGAGGAGGTCAACAGCTGCTTTTGAGCCGAAAATGGCGCTGAGCACTTTGTTTTTCTCTTCTGATGGAAGAAACACTACATAAGGATGTAAATCTGCACTCAAATGTAAACCCACTACAACAAACTGTAACTCCAGCAATTAAAACTTGTGGAA
The DNA here is from genome assembly GCA_026014465.1 of Candidatus Bathyarchaeota archaeon. NCBI lineage: Archaea > Thermoproteati > Candidatus Bathyarchaeota > Candidatus Bathyarchaeota archaeon. Next base: position 233,096 of record JAOZID010000004.1, read on the forward strand.
AGCTCCCCCGCTTGTTTTGTTTTGTTGCAATATGTTTTTTAGGGTTTGGTTTTATGTTTATCGCGGTGCATTGAAAACGTCTTCGACTGATAATTGGGTTCCTAGTGATGGTGATACCTTCTTGACTAAGGAGGGTTTTATTTTCAATACTTTGGGTTATGAGCATCCTGACGGGCGGGTTTTTGCTTTCTTGAAGTATATCCCTGCGGAGTTTATGGAGCTTTTTAACGTGGAGATGCTGACGCGTACTTGGACGTATGGCGAACGCAAACTGTTTCGCGCCGAGAAGCTCTACACCGCCAAGAATTACCAGTCCTTCATGGAAACGTTTAGGAAAAACTTCCCCGAGTACCTGTACTTCTGTCCCCTGCGCAACAAGGAGCTAATTAGCGCGCCCATCAAAAACATCGAACGCGTATTTGTTCCTAAAGACTGCCTGCAAGCCATAATGAAACTGCCCAGCCACGATAACATCCAAACCTTGGCACTTGAACTCATCAACATGCTCAGCAAAGAATCAGGCGTCCCCCTCTCTGATTTTGGCATGCACGGCTCCATCGCACTCAACATGCACTCTGAAGAAAGCGACATAGACTTCGTACTCTACGGTACAGAAAACTTCCGCAAAGTCGAAGCCGCCATAGACCGACTCGTTGAAGCTGGCACGCTACGCTACATCTTTGGAAACAAGCTTGACCGCGCCCGCAAATTCAAAGGCAAATACAAAGACAAAATCTGGATGTACACCGCCGCCCGAAAACCCAGCGAAAAAACCACAAAGTACGGCGACCACAAATTCACCCCCATTGCGCCACTCAAATTCAAATGCACCGTTAGCGACGACTCCGAAGCCATCTTCCGCCCCGCCATCTACAAAATCTCCAACTACATGCCCTTAGACGAAAAATCCCAAATCACCCTAGAAAAAATCCCCCGAATCATCCTAAGCAACATCGGCTGCTACCGCAACGTTGCCCGAACGGGCGACAACATCAAAGCCGCTGGCATGCTGGAGCGTGTGGAGTCCACGAAAACGGGCGAAGTCTTCTATCAAGTTGTGGTCGGAACCGCCACGACGGAGGAAGAACAAATTTGGCCCCAATAGTGCCCCCCAAGCTGCGAGACCGAGACGCCATAGTAACCAAAGAAGGCCTGATTTTCCGCGTCTTTGGCTACTCCCATCCCATAGGCGCTTATTTGTGCGACGCCGAATACGCCTCGGCAGACATTTTTAGCTCCAAGGACCCGCGTGCGCCACGTGACGGATGTGGCAGCCCCCTATTCTACAAGTTCTATGACGATGAAGGCATCAAGTTCGTCTTCAAAAAGTACCCCCAATACACGGTTGAGCATGAAATGCTTGGCGTAAAGCTTGTTGGCATCCAGCAGTCCGACATAGCAGAGTACCGCCAGCCCCCAAAGCGCCTCCAACAAATGGTTAAACAAGAGCCCACCGACAAACTCTATAGCGCGATGCTGCGCGTTCTTGAGGTCTCCAAAACACAAACGGGGCTAGCAACCGACGATTTTGGCGTCTTTGGCTCCATGCTCCACAACTTCCACCACCCCGCCTACTCTGACATTGACCTGCTAATCTACGGCAAAAAAGAAAACGAGAAAATGCGCCAAGCCCTAAGCGACCTCTACACCACGCAGGGTTCCGGTTTTACCAACGAATTCGACACCGACGCGTCCATAGCTGGCAAAAGCTGGCGTTTCCACAACATAACCCCCCAAGAGTTCCTGTGGCACCAGAAACGCAAATTCATCTACGGCTTGTACGATGACCGCAAGAGCAGCGGCAGAATAATCAAAGCCGAGTTTGAACCCATCAAAGCTTGGAGCGAAATCGTCAACGAATACGACCCGCAAACCCGCATAGAACGCAAAGACTGGGTACGCCTCAAAGCCCGCGTAACCGCAGACGACGACGGACCATTCATCCCCTCAGTATATGGCATACAGCCCATAGAAGTTCTCTCAGGCTCCAAAACCGCACTCGAAGCCGTGCGCATCATCTCGTACATGGAAGAATTCCGCCAGCAAGTCCAAAAAGACGAAACCATACTCGTCGAAGGCAGCCTCGAAGAAGTCCACACCCCAAAAGGCAACCACCACCAAATCGTCCTAACCTACTGCCCCCGCTACTACGAACAATTCCTAAAAGTCGCCGACCTAAACCTTTGACAACACCATATAATCCGCAGGTTTGTTCCCGATGATTAAGCGGTAGTGGGTTTGGTTGCTGCGTTTGTCGGTGACCTTCTCGATTTTTCCTTGCACTTCAATTTTTTCTTTTTCGACGGCTTGCATGCAGAATCTGCCTCGGAAGCTGGCGACTTCAGTGATTGGTTCACGGTTTGGTCCTTCGAGGATTTGGGTGCCTTCAAGTTGGTAGCTGCAGGGCGTAAAAAGTGCTTCTGAGCTATCAGTGATGGTGGCTGTGATTTTGCCGTAGCCGCTGTTTTGGTAGTGGACGTCGCCGTATTTTTGGTCTGCTTCGGAGAAGTCTTTGACAAAGCGCACAAAAAAGTCTACGCCTAAGAACATGCCTTGGAACGCTTTTCGGGATTCGACTTTGGCGAAGTCTTCAAAGCCCATGTGGGTGTCTTTGGAGCGAAAATCGTACAGGTTGCTTAGTTCTTGGCGGGTGTAGGCGTTGAATCGTGATTTTTCGTCTGGCAGCAGGGCTTGTAGTGCTTGGTAGGCTTTGAGGCAGTTCTTCTCGCCGTAAACAAGCGGGTCAATATCGCTTTGGGGCGTAAACATTCCAGCCATAACAGAGCCCGAAACGCCGATGCTGCTCCACGGGATATTCGCAGCCGCTTGCAGCTCCTCAGCTAACTCGACAGCTTTGCGTTCCAACTCGGCAAGGTCACCCTTTTTGCGTAGCCGCGCCAAGCTTTCCACAGGCTGAAAATGCTCCGTAACCGTATCCACAGAAACCTCACACAGTTTCTCGCCAAAGACAGGGTCATCCACAATCAAATGCGGCAAATTCTTCTGCAAAAACGCAAACCGCTCCGCAAGATTATACACCTTCCCATACAAATTCTCGCCGCTGCCCCTATTCCCCTGTGGAGATGGGATATACCGTGGAAACGCAATCAACTTATCCTCGGGGTGCACTATGCCTTTTACGTCAAAAACTACGTTGTCCTCTGTTTTGATTAAGTCGCCTTCACGTGCCTGCATACCCTTTACCTGTTCCTGCGGTTGTTTGGAAAGCGTGGAGGCAAAAACCCTAATAAACGTTCTTTAACGGTACATACAAACGTGTGAAGCCATGTCTGATTCGAGGAAAGCTAAGCATATCTGTCAGTGTTTGCAGTTAGCGATGCTTTTGGAAGTTAGCACCAAAAAACCTGGCAACGTCAACTTTAACGACAGTTTTGCAGATACCCGCGCGGAGCATTTCTTGGCTTCAGCTGTTGCTGCTGCCCCCGCTTTAGAAGAAGCCGCCAATCAGGGCATAGCAGTTGCCGAAGGCAAAATCAGCCCCAGCGAAGTAGGCATGGGCAACCTCATTAAAACCTGTGTATCCGATATCATGGTTTGGCAACACGGCGGAAACACCCTGCTTGGAACCATCATGCTCCTAGTACCATTAGCAACCGCCGCAGGCATGACAAAAACCCGCCCAGACGACAGCTTTGACTTGACTGTGCTGCGTGAAAACGTCAAGCTCCTTGTAGAATCAACCACAGCAACCGACGCCGTTTGCGTGTACGACGCCGTAGAAATCGCCAGCCCCAGCGGGCTTAACCAGTCCAGCGACCTTGACGTAAACGACCCCCAAAGCAAACAACGCCTCCTAACCGACAACATCACACTGCTCCAAGTCTTCAAAATCGGCGCCTCCTACGACGACATCTGCTCTGAATGGGTCAACAATTACCCCATAACATTCACACAAGCCTACCCCTACCTCAAAACGCAGCTGCAAAACGGACGTGACCTCACGGGAGCAGTTGTGCATACTTTCCTCAAAATCCTCTCTGAGCATCCTGACACTTTCATAGCGCGCAAGGTGAGTGTGGAGGCGGCGTGTGAGGTGGCTGCTGAGGCGGGGATAATTTTGGCTTTAGGCGGCTTGGACTCAGAAGGGGGCAAGATTGGGGTTGAGGCATTAGATGAGCGGCTGCGTTCTTGCGGAAACAAGCTTAACCCTGGGACGACGGCGGATTTGACTGCGGCGGCGCTGGCTTTGGCGGTGCTGGGCGGTTATCGACCGTGAACTGGCGCGGCGTGTTTTGGGTTCTATCTATTTTTAAATAGCGCCTTGGGTGTTGGGTAGGTGATGATGCTATGCGCCAAGTTGAAATCCTAAGGCTTGACCTTTCAACTGGACAGGCTAACAAAGTAGTAGACCACGTCGCCGTAGAAGTTCCCCTGCAAATCTCCGTGAACAAAACTTATTCGTACATTATCTGGTGCTCGCCCTTGCAGTACAAAGAACTCGCCGTAGGCTACCTCATAGCAGAGGACATCCTAAAATCCGTAGACGAAATCTCCGACATCAACCTCAACGAAACCAACCGCATCTGCAACGTAACCCTCAAACCCGAAATAAACGTGGATGAACGCATGAACTACTCAAGACGACACACCCGCGTCATACCCCTGCTCAAAGCCAGCACCTCCCCCTACCAACGCAAAGAAAAAACGCCCGTAATCACCTCGGACTTTAAAGTCAAAGCACAGGTTCTCGTAGACTCCATCAACGACATGAACAAACGCGCCACGGGCTTCATGAAAACAGGCGGGCTACACGACTCTGCAATTTACCGCGGCGACGGCAGCCTAGTTGCTTTTTCTGAAGACGTTGGACGCCATAACACCGTCGACAAAGTCATAGGCACGGCAGCGTTAAACCACGTAGACCTTAGCGAATGCTTCATGTCCATAACGGGGCGCGTACCAGGAGATATGATTTTCAAAGCTGCAAAAGCAGGGCTGCCCTTAGTCGCGTCTATGGCGGCAGTTCTCTCCTCAGGCGTTGCCACAGCAAACGAAGCAAACATCGCCCTTGTCGGATTCGTACGCGGCAAACGCATGAACATCTACACCGGCGCACAAAGAATCATCATCTAACCCTTATTGTGGTGATTGTATGGATCGACCTGATATTAGGCGGTTGCCTAAACGTGCTGACCCCAGACAGGCAGTGGAGCTTTTGTTAAGCGCCGTAAACCAAACTGCGTTGCAGACCCAAACCGTGCCGCTCCAAGAAGCCGTTGGCAGGGTACTTGCTGCAGACGCCGTTTCGCCTTTGAATATTCCTGATTACGACAAGACATTCATTGACGGCTATGCGGTAGACCCCAAACAGACTCAAGGCGCTACCCCCGCAAACCCCGCTGTTTTCCGAATTGTTGGCAAACTGTTTCCACCTGACCACCCCACAACCGCGCAGCTCGCATCGGGCGAGACCATGTATGTTGCCTGTGGTGCCCCAATACCAAAAGGTGCAGCCTGCACCGTGAAAGTCGAAGAAACCCGCCTTAACGGCGATAGGGTGGAGGTTGTGCGTGAACTCAAGCCGGGCGAGGGTATCATACCGTTGGGTGATGATGTTAAGAAGGGCGAGTTGGTGCTACGGAGGGGTCAGGTTTTGCGTCCGCAAGACGTGGGATTGTTGGCTTCTTTGCATTTAACCCGCGTTGAAGTCTTCAAGCGGCCTGTGGTGACGGTGATTTCAGGAGGCGATGAGCTTCTTAAACAATGTGAACGCGAACCCAAACACATAGCCAACAACTACGCCCTAGTCATCGCAGGCTTAGCCTATGAACTGGGCGCAGACGCCAAACAAGGTGGCATCATGTCCGACAACCTCGACAAAGTCACCCAAACAATCAAAACCGCGCTACAACAATCCGACATTGTTCTCACCATAGGCGGCTCATCTGTAGGCGTAAAAGACTTCGTCCCCGACGCCATCAACGCAATAGGCGAACCTGGCGTGCTTGCCCAAGGCATAAAACTGCGCCCAGGCGCCCTCTCAGGATTTGGCATAGTCGACGGCAAACCCATAATCATGCTCCCCGGACACATAGGCTCCTGCATCGCGGGCTTCTACCTCTTCGCCGCTCCGCTCCTAAGCTTCTACACTGGACTACAGGGCACAGGCATGCAACCCGCCCTCACCGCAACCCTAACAGAAACCATCCAAACAGGACCCCAAAACCGCTTCCAATTCGTCAAACTCACCCACACCCCAAACGGCAAACTAACGGCAACCCCAACCAAAACAGGCTCAAGCGCCCTAACAACCATAGTCAACTCAAACGGCTACACCCTCATCCCACCCCACACCACCACCCAAAAAAACACAACCATAACCATCCACCTCTTCAACAAACTCGAACTCACACAAACCCCGCCATAGCCAACCTATTAGCAGCTTATTAGGTTCCAAATTTTAATTGTATGCAGAAACAATAGGGGGAGGGGGGGGTCTACTTCTGCTGCGGGTTTGCTAGTTAGTTTTGGGTGGGTAGCGGTTCCATTTGTTGTATTTGCCCATGGCCCAGGATTCGCACCAGATTCTGTCGGCGGTGGCGCGTTCGGCTAGGAAGCGTATGCGGTTGTTTTGGTGTAGTTTGGCTTCGAGGCGGTAGTTGTCTGCGGCTTTTATAACTGCTTCTTTGCCTTTGAAGTCTGTTTCGGCGGTTTGGGTTTGATGTGCTATGCTGAGTAGGGCTTCGCCTTCGCTTTCGCGGCTAACGGCTGCCCAGAAAAACGACTGCGCCTCTTCTAGGTGGTCTGCGCATTTGGCTGCGGTTTGTGCTGCTTCTTGGTATTTTTCTTGGTTGTATAGTTTTCCGACTTCGCGTAGTTGTTGTAGTTGGGGTGTTAGTAGGGCGCCAAGGTTGAGGCGCATGTCTTCTGCTACGGGTCCTTGGGCTCGGCGGGTTTGTAGGTCGGCGAAGTCTTTTTGGGAGTTGATGTTAACGAAGCTTTTGAGTTCAGGGTCTAAGGTTTTGATTTCGCCAACTGCTAAGGCAAACAGGATTTTGGCTGCTCCGCGCATGATGTCATCTGAGCGTGGACGCCTAAGCTGGCAAAGCGTATCCGTAATTTCCAACGCGGCTTTTCGCTGCAAAACCATAACCAACGTTTCCAAGCGGCTGTTAGGCCACATCGGAACCACCACCTGCGCATCCCCCGCCGCATCGAAGAGGTAATTGACAACTTCGGGTTTGAGCAGGGGCATATCACAGGGCAAAGTAAAACAGTAATCTGCCTTGGTGGCTTTAAGTCCAGTGAGAACCGCTACGTTGGGTCCTTTGATGTAACTGATTTTTTCGTCAACCACTATCTGGACGTTTTCCATGTCGTAATGGGTTAAAACTTCTTCGTACTGTGTTTTGCGTGTTTGTGTGTTGGTGCATACGACAACTTCGTCCACGACTTTCTGCACGTTTTCGATGGCGTGAACCAGAAGCGGTTTGCCAAAGAGCTCTGCCAACGCTTTGTCTTGCCACTGCTCCTTGGTGAACTGGAATCTACGGGCTTTTCCCCCAGCCAAAATGAGAGCAGCCCTTCTAGTCATAGTTGTCCCTTAGTTTCCCTGTTTTCCTTCGGCTTTAGCGCGGGGCGTGTAGGGGTTTTCTTTGTAGTGTTTTCGGATTAACTGCAAAATCTGCTCGCCCTCTTCGGGTAACTTGAGGATGGGTATGTCTGTGCCGCTGTCTGCGGGTTTGTTTTCTCCGATGACGCCTGTGACTGCCAAGATGGGCTGAGCGGTTCCCTCCAAAGTTCGGTGCAGGTTTTCTACGTCTTTGGCGGTTATGAGTTTGGGGACGTCTTCGCGTTTGGCTATGAGACTGTGAAAGCCTTCGATGAATATAATATCAAGCTGTTCACGTTCGAGCAGGGCGATGACTTGGTCTAAATCGTTAAGAGCAGCATCGGTTTTCTTGATGACTGCGATTTCCTCGGGCGAGATGGCGGCGGTTACTTTGGAACCTGCCTTGGCATGCCTCCATGTGTTGCTGCCTTCCTTGTCCATGGAAAAGCCACGGTGATGCACATGTTTTATGGTGCCAATCTTGTAGCCCTCTTTTGTCAAGTTAGAAATTAGGTATTCAAGGGTGGTAGTTTTTCCTGAACCGCTTGTGCCCACAGCAGCTATAACCAGAACCAATCAACCACACTCCACTGCTTAAAGCCATAAGCCAGAACCTAATAAACACCGCGATAAACCCCCAAGCATCCAAACAATAAAAAACCCAAAAACCAGCAGTTTCACCCAACCCATATTTACTCGTGCAGCATACAATAGCGTTAGATGCCCATGACGCCCAAAACCTTAGCTGTAGTCGGAGGAAAACATTCAGGCAAAACCACCGTCATCGAAAACCTCACCTTAGAATTAACCCGCCGCGGCTACAAAGTGGGTGTCATAAAAGAGATGGTGCGCATTCCCACGTTGGACACGCCCGCAACGGAGACCTGCCGATATAACCAAGCAGGCGCCAAAAAAATCGTTGCCGTGCCGCGCAGCGAAACCGTAATTTTCGTCAGAGAACGCCTTGAAATCGCGGGGGTTTTGCCGTATCTTGAAGAGCTCGACTACGTGTTGTTGGAGGGCTTTGAATCCGAGAAGACCCTGCCCAAGATAATCGCCGCCAAAACCGTAGAGGAAGCCCAAAGTTTTAGCGACGGGTTAGCCATAGCAGTTTCAGGGCTTCTAACTGAAGACTCAAAGGAAACCCAAAAAGCCGCCGCGTTGGTGTTGCCCGTGTTTAATAGCTACACCCACGCCTCCGAGCTTTCCACGCTTGTTGAGCAAAAAGCTTTTTCTAAACTGCCTGATTTGCCCCACTGTGGAGAATGCGGCTACAGTAACTGCTACGAGTTGGCAAAAGCAAAAATCGCCGACTCTAAAGGCGTTGATTGCGCCTTGCTTAACAAAACTGATTTTGTGCTTGAAGTCAATGGTCTAAAGATTCCGCTCAAAGAGTTTCCCCAGCAAATCATACAGAGTATGGTGGAGCAGATGGTTTTGTCGCTGGAAGGCATTCCCCAGATTAAGACGCTAAAAATAGAGGTAAAAAAGGGTTAGCCGCGGTTATTCGCGGATGTCTATGCTGGCGACGCCTCGGGTCCAGCGTTGGGCGTATTGGTCGGTGCCTATTATGAGTCGTATGGGTCCTTCGCCTCCGTCGGTTAGGGGGGTTAGGGGTTGGTCGTCTTTTTCGTATGCTAGTATGGCTTGGTTGTTTTGTTGTAGGTCTTGGATGGGTATGGTTGTTCCGTAGCCGTCTACTGCTTGAAAGTATACTGACTGGGCGTTGGTTGAGGCTTGGGTGGCTTGTAGCAACACCATGACGGGTACGCCTTTGTAGGTAAAGTCGCCGTTTTCTGAGGCATGCGAACTTGAAGCCAACGTCACCTGCACCGTCACAGGTTCAAACGCTTTAAGGTCGCTTAACGTAAAGTTTTGGGGTTCAGCCACGGCGCCTTTTACCTGCACATACTCTTCAGAGCCTGCATTTTGGCGCACATGCAAATACACGGGCACTGCCGCAATAATCAGCAGCACAAACGCTACAATCGCAATTTTAGTTCCCTTATTCATACATTTTTCACTCACTGTTTTGTTCATATTCGTTACTGTGTAGTTTCAAGCCAAACTTTCGGGTTTTAATCAAAAGCATGTTAGCAATCAAACCACCAATGCCCCCGCTAACCGCCGCAACCAAAACTGTAAACAACAAAATCGCCTCAGGCAATACCAAGATGATTGCGCCCACCAAGAACGTGCCCACCGCGTTCGCCGCTGCCGCCGCCCCCAAACAACAAGCTGCACAGCAAGCTCTATGCCTGGTCAACAAGAAAAAGCCGTCAATAGCCAAGCCCGGAGCCAAATAAATCACAAACGAGAGCACCCCAAAATTCCCAAACGGCAACAACAAACTAATGAACGCCTGCGTCAACGAAACCATCGACGCCGCCCCCACTTTACGAACCAAACCAAACGCTATAACAGGCCACATCATATACAAGCCGCCCGCCACCGCACCCGTAGGAATATACAACGGACCCGTCAACATAGCCACCAACGGATGCAACACGTTCTTTGTCGCCAAACCCAAACTGGCAAACAACGTCATCAACACTAAATCAACCGTAGCAATCCGCCCGCCGCCTTTGCTTCGACCTGCATTTACGTCGTTCATGGAAGCATCGATATTACAAACTTGTAACATCGGTTAAGATAAAGCCTTCGCAGCAAAACGTGCTCTTTGCTTTGCTTTTTGTGGGCGGGTTTATGTGAGGTTGTTTAGGGCTTGGTCGATTTGGGTTTGGGCTTTGCGGTATCTTGTGATGAGTTGTTTGCCGTAGTCTGTGATTTCGGATGAGCCTCCGCCTTTGGCTCCGCCGCGGCTTCGGTTAACCAGTAGCTGGTTGAGGCGTTTTTCTGATAGGGTTATTCTGTGTAGTGCGTAGCGGTATGACATGCCAAGGTTTTGTGCGGCTTTTAGGATGGAGCGTTGTTTGTCGATTTCTTCTAAAAGCTCTGCCAAGCCGTCCCCGAAAACTGATTCGCCTTTCTCGTTTATCATCCACAGTTTGATGCCATAACTTGTAGCGCCCAAAACCACCACGTACCTGCAAGCTCTTCTAGATGTGCAAAACAATTAAGCTTACCGCTCCCGATGCGGCGTCGCTGTTTTGGTTTTTTGTTTGCAGCAAGGTTTTTATGAGCGTGTATGTGCTGTATATACACGTAAATATTGTATAGTGTGCGGAGGCGTGAAAAATCTCAAAACCAACCACCAAACCCCCATCAAACAAAGAAAAAACATCCCCCCATCACAAAATCATAGAAAAAGAAGACCTTGCGCCCCAAATCAAGCTCATCAAGGTTGCTGCTCCAGACATCGCAGAGAAAGCCAAAGCTGGGCAATTCGTAATTCTCAAAGTGCAAGAAAACAGCGAACGAATCCCCCTAACCATAGTTACTTGGAACAAACAAGCAGGCACAATCACCTTGATTTTCCAAGAAGTCGGCTGCTCCACCGTAGAACTGGGCAAGCTTGAAGTCGGAGACGCTATAGCAAACATCGCAGGTCCCCTGGGAAAACCTAGTGAAATCAAGAATTACGGCAAAGTTGCGGTTGTCTGTGGCGGTGTTGGCACGGCGGCGGCGTACCCGATTGCGAAGGCGCTCAAAGACGCAGGCAACAAAGTGGTCTCGATTATCGGTGCCCGAAACGAGCATATGCTGGTTCTTGAAGACGAAATGCAGGCAGTCTCAGACGAATTCTACATATCCACCGACGATGGCTCAAAAGGACACAAAGGCTTTGTCAGCGACGTTTTAACCAACCTGATATCCAACAATTACCTCTTTGACGCCGTCTACGCTATAGGACCCCCAATCATGATGAAAGTGACCTCGGAGGTCACGCGCCCTTTTCGCATCAAAACTATAGTTAGCCTAAACCCAATCATGGTTGACGGCATGGGAATGTGCGGTGCTTGCCGCGTGGATGTGGGAAATGCGACGCGTTTTGCATGCGTGGACGGTCCAGAGTTTGATGGTCACCAAGTTAACTTCAAAGAGTTGATGCAAAGGCTCGAATGTTACGTTACTGAGGAAAAATTTGCTCTGCAGCATCATAGTCACATTGGAGGAGGCGGTTGCACATGCAGCAAGCACTAAACAAGCCTTCGGCGGCGCCTAAACGCCTACAAGAGGTTCCTATGCAAACACAAGACCCCGAAGAACGCATCAACAATTTCGATGAAGTCGCCCAAGGCTACACTGAAGAGCAAGCCCTAACCGAAGCCAACCGCTGCCTAACCTGCCCCAATCCCCAATGCGTAAAAGGCTGCCCCGTAGGCGTAGACATCCCCGCCTTCATCAAACACATCAAAGAAAAAGACTACCAAGCCGCCATCCAAAAAATCAAAGAACGCAACAGCCTGCCCGCCATCTGCGGCAGAGTATGCCCCCAAGAAGAGCAATGCCAAAAACAGTGTGTGCTAGGCAAAAAAGGCGAAGCCGTCTCCATCGGACGCCTAGAACGGTTCGTCGCCGACAAAGAACTCGAAAACCGCGTTTCCGCCCCCACGGTGCCTCCGTGCAATGGCAGAAAAATCGCCATCGTCGGTGGTGGTCCTGCGGGGTTAACGGTAGCAGCAGATTTAGCAAAGCTGGGTTACCGCGTGGTTTTGTATGAGGCGCTTCACGTTGCAGGCGGCGTCTTGGTCTATGGCATACCCGAGTTTAGGTTGCCCAAGAAAATAGTGCAAGCAGAAGTCAATTACATCAAACAGTTGGGTGTGGAAGTTCGCACGGATGCTTTGATTGGCAGGCTATTCACCGTTGATGAACTCTTCAAGAAAGGCTTTGACGCAGTCTTCATAGGCACAGGCGCAGGTCTACCCAGATTCCTAGGCGTCCCCGGCGAGAACCTAGGTGGTGTCTACAGCGCTAACGAGTTCCTCATCCGTGTTAACCTGATGAAATCCTACCGGTTCCCCGACTTCAAAACCCCGATGGGTGTAGGCAAGAAAGTCGTGGTTATTGGTGGTGGTAACGTGGCGTTGGATTCTGCTCGGTGTGCGTTGCGTTCGGGTGCTGATAGTGTGACGGTTGTTTATCGTCGGTCGCGTGAGGCTATGCCTGCAAGGCTTGAAGAAGTTGAGCATGCCTTGGAAGAGAGTGTTGACTTCAAGTTTTTGTCTTCGCCCACCAAGTTTTTGGGTGACGAAAACGGCAGAGTCAAGGGCATGGAGTACGTGACCATGAAGCTTGGCGAACCCGACAAGTCAGGCAGACGCAGCGTAGTTCCAGTTGAAGGCTCAGAAAAAGTCATGGACGTCGACACCGTCATCGTAGCCATCGGACGAACCCCCAACCCGATAATCCAAAGCACCACCGACGGCTTAGAAACCAACCGCAAAGGCATACTCATAACCAACCCCGCCACAGGCAAAACAACCCTAAACGCAGTCTACGCAGGAGGAGACATCGCAACCGGAGAAGCCACCGTCATTAGCGCCATGGGTTCAGGCAAAAAAGCCGCCCAAAGCATACATGAATACCTAAAAAACGGGTGCCACACCTCTGGCACCTTTAATTTGGACAAGATTTTCAATCCAAAAAGCGTAGCCATCATCGGAGCAAGCGACGAAAAAGGCTCCGTAGGACAATCCATAGTCGCAAATTTCCAGTCAGGCTACACTGGCAAAGTATATTACGTTAACATGCGCAAACCCGAACTTTTCGGAGTCAAAACTTACCCTTCTATTAGTGATGTGCCTAAAGCAGTAGATTTAGCCATGATTGCAACTCCCGCAAAAACGGTTCCCACAATTTTGGAGCAATGTGGCAAATCAGGCGTAAAAGGTGTTATCATAGTTTCAGCGGGATTCAAGGAAACAGGAAAAGAAGGAAAAATCCTTGAAGAGCAAATTCTCAAGGTCGCCAGAAAATATGGCGTTAGGGTGGTGGGTCCAAACTGCATCGGCGTGATTCACCCCCAAACCAAACTTAACGCGACCTTCATCAACAAGATGCCGCTTCAGGGAACCATCGCGTTTATTAGCCAAAGCGGCGCGTTAGGCTCAGCGATTTTGGGCAGAGCCATAGACAAACACATTGGGTTTAGCCACTTCGTCTCCGTGGGTTCCATGACCGACGTAGACTTTGGCGACCTCATCGAATACTTTGATTCTGACCCCCAAACCAACAGCATCCTCATGTACGTTGAAGGAATCACGGAAGCCCGAAAGTTCATGAGCGCCGCACGTCGGTTCGCCAAAACCAAGCCGCTTGTTGTTCTCAAAGCAGGCAAATACGGCGAAACCGCCAAAGCAGTCGCTTCCCACACAGGTTCACTCTCAGGAGAAAACAACACCTACGACGCAGCCTTCCAACGCGCAGGCATCGTACGCGTAAACAACATCGACGACCTGTTTAACATCGCCGAAATGCTCTCCACCCAACCCCTACCCAAAGGACCCAGCCTCGCCGTCATAACCAACGCAGGCGGACCAGGCGTCATGGCAACTGACGAAATCATTGCTCAAGGCGGCAAAATCGCGCCACTAAGCCCCAGCACCATTGAGGATTTAGATGCTGTCTTGCCCGCGTTTTGGAGCAGGGGCAATCCGATTGATGTTTTGGGTGATGCTAAAGCTTCGCGGTACCAAGCGGCTTTGGAGGCTTGCCTAAACGATGACGAGGTAGATGGGGTGCTAATTATCTTCACGCAACAACTGCTTTTGCAGTCTATGGAGGTAGCCCGCGCGGTTGTTGACGCCGTAAAATATGCCAGCTACAAAAAACCCGTTTTCACAAGCTTCATGGGCGACCACATACTGCACGAAGCAATCAACCTGCTAAACGCCAACAGCATCCCCACGTACCCAACGCCCGAACAAGCCATCAAAGCCTACCTAAACCTGTACCGGTGCCAACGCAACTTTGAACAAATCCGCCAAGCCCAAGAAACCCCGTTCTTCCCCGCAACCGCCAAGATGCCCATAACCGACATACTCAAAAAAGTCGCCCAAGAAGACCGCGACCTGCTCACTGAATACGAAGCCAAGAAAGTCTTGAAGTACTACAGTTTCCCCGTTATCGAGACCAAGATGGCAAGAACCGCTGAGGAAGCCGTGGACATCGCGCGGCACATTGGTTATCCTGTGGCTTTGAAGGTTTTGTCGCCGCAGATTATGCACAAAACTGACGCGGGTGGGGTTGTTTTGGATATTTGTTCCGAGCAGGCGTTGCGTAGTGCGTTTGAGGGTATTATCAATAAAGCTAAAGCTTATGATCCTGACGCTGAGATACAGGGGGTTACGGTGCAGCGGATGGTCAAAACCAAGGGCTGCGAGCTTATCATCGGCGCCAAAACCGACCCACTCTTTGGACCCGTTATCCTGTTTGGCATGGGCGGCGTAGGCGTGGAACTCTTCAAAGACTACGCTTTAGCTTTGCCCCCGCTCAACACCACTCTGGTTAGGCGCATGCTCAAAGAAACCAAAGTCTACACCCTGCTAAACGGTTACCGAAACGTCCCCCGCGCCAACTTGGCGTTGCTCGAAGAAAACCTGCTGCTGTTCTCGCAGCTGCTCATAGATTTCCCACAAATAAAAGAAATCGACATCAACCCACTACTCATCAACCAAAAAGAACTCGTCATCCTAGACGCCCGCATCGTCATAGACAAAAACTTCATCACCAAACAATTCAAACCCTACCAGCACATGGCAATAAGCCCCTACTCCAAAGAATACGCAAAAGAATTCCTACCCAACACCATAGACGCAACCATACAACCCCAAAGCACCTAACCCGCCCCTTTAGGCACACTTCTTTTTTCTTTCTTTTTGCGTGTGGTTAGTTTGTTGCTTTGAAGGCGCGGTTTACGGAGATTTCTGCTATGCTCACGGCGCAGTGGGATATGCGTTTGATGTTGTCGCGTATGGTGCATATGGCGCAGACAAGTTCGGCGCTTTTGGGTTTGCCTGTAAATGCTTTGGAGGCGATTTCTACGTCTAGGCCTTCGATGATTTTTTGGTGTTTCATGATGTCTACTGAGAAGGGGATGTCTTTGGTGAAGAAGCCTGTGACGGCTTTGACGTATAATTCGACGACTTCGACGCCTGCGGCTATCATGAGCTCTAGCACTTCGGGTGGGATTTGCTGTTTGTAGCTGTTAAGCATGATGATGTGGCGTGCGATGCCTGCGGCGTAGTCAGCGGCGTGTTCCATGCGGTAAACTAGCATCTGATGATCCATACAGTCAAGTGGGTCTATGCGCAGTTCGTTTGCTAAGACGGGGTCTTGGGCGGCGTTACGCAGCATCCGTAAGATGAAGAACGCGAATTGGTCTACGTCGTCGTCAAGTGAAAAGACGGATTTGGCTAGGCTGGTGTCGTTTTCGTAGAGGGCGCGGATGGCGTCTTCGCACATGGAGCGCGAGATGAGGTGCATGCGTTGTATGGCTTGCTCAAGCGAGGCTTTGGATTCGTCGGTTAAGCTTTGGATGTACACGCTTTTAGAGTCGGACTCCATAACCCTCATGTACAACCTGCCCGTCATGTTCCTAATCGCCTTGATCTGCGGAACCGAAAACACCTTCTCCGAAACCAGCTTAATCCCCGAGTAACCATTCAAAAATGACCCCAAGATTTTCTGGATAATCATGAGTTCCTCGTCGTCGTGCCCGATGCTAATTGTTATCTCCTTGGGTTCGGAGCGGTTTTGCGAGCTTGGGTAAACAACCAATGAACGGTCACGCTGAATCGAAAACGAAACCGAATCGCCCTTTTGCAAATCGTTAAGCTGCATCCAATCCTTAGGCAACGAAATAACCAACGAAGACTTACCCAAAGACATAATCTTGCGTTCCACAACAATTCCCCAACTATACTTTCAACCCAACCACTAATACAAAACACCCTAATATATACCAACTATACCCAAAACACCATCCACACCCAAAAACACTCCAGACCTACCCCCTCCCCCTTTCTGCATACAATTAATATTTGGATCCAAATAGCTGCTAATAGGTTGGTGTGGGTTTGCTTTTGTGGAAAAAGTTGTTTGTTTGGCGGTTAAGCTTGGATTATTTCTGGGTTTTGTTTGATGGTTACGGTTCCTTGGCCCGCTTTTGCGTAGCCGATTTCGAAGTGTGGGACTTTGCGGTCATCCAGCGCAGATTCTAAGTCTTTGAGGTTTGTTTTGGAAACGGCTATGAGCATTCCGCCCGCAGTTTCTGCCGCCTCGCCCGTTAGTAATGAGTAACCTAGCAAATCTGACAGCTCGGCGGTGCCTTGGATGACGGCTAACTTGTCAAAGACCATATCCACTTTGCCCAAGGTTGCCATGTTTTGGGCGTGTCCCTTGAGCCCGAATCCTGTGATGTCGGTTGCTGCATGAACGGGAACTTGCTGCATGACTTGTGCGACGGGTTTGTTGGAGGAAATCATGCCTTTGATTGCGCCTGCAACCGCTGTGTCCACGAGTTCTTTGGGTAGTTCTTCGAGGAATTCTCTGCCTTCCTCTTCTTTTTGCATGCGGTACGCTGCCATGGCAGGCTGAACCCCCAGTGGCTTAGTCAAAACCAGCACGTCCCCCGCTTTTGAACCGCGTGTGTACGTAATCTTGTCTGGGTGGTTTACGCCTGTTGCTGCGCCCCCGATGACAGGCCATGGGTTTCGGATGGTGTGTCCGCCGATGAGTGGTGCTTGCATTTCTTTGCAGAAATCCGCGAAGCCTTTGAGCATTCCTACGGCTAAGTCGTTGGGCATGTTTTCTGGAAACGCCATAATCGACAGGACGGTGACGATGTCTGGGGTTGCCATGGCGTAGATGTCGCTGGTTACGTTGCTTGCGGCGATTCTGCCCTGAATCTCGGGTTCGTCTACTATGGGCGTGAAAAAGTCCAGCGTGTTGAGTACCGCAACGTCTTTGTTTACCTGTACGGCGCTGGCGTTCTCCCACGGACCAGCTAACAAGTCAGTGGACGGCGCAATTGAGACGCCTGCTTGGCTGAGAAGTTTATCCAGCTGATACTGTGGGAGCTTACAGCTTCATCCATGAACGGGGACAACTTTGGTAAGCCGATACTCCATTTGGTTTTCGCCTAGATTTTTTGGTTGCCGTCTTGGGCGATGAGTGCCGCTCCAAGGGCACCTATAACCTGAGGCTCCTTTGGTATAAGAATCTTTAACCCCAACGTTTTTTCTAGACTATCCTTCATTCCCTGATTTTTGGCTACGCCGCCCGTGAAGACGACTTCGCGCCGCAGACCGACTTGTTTGACCATGCTTAAGATGCGTTTGGATATGGCTTCATGCAACCCTGCGATGATGTCCTCTTTTTGTATGCCCTGAGCAATCAACGAGATAACCTCGGATTCTGCGAATACAGTGCACATGCTGCTGATTTTCGCTGGATGCTTTGCTTCAAACGCGAGCTGCCCCAAATCATCCAAGGCAACATCCAACGTCCTCGCCATAACATCCAAAAACCTGCCAGTCCCCGCCGCACACTTATCATTCATCACAAAATTTTCGATATGACCGTCTTCGGCTATGCTGATGACTTTGCTGTCTTGCCCGCCGATGTCAATTATGGTTCTAGCACAAGAAAACAGCGACTTCGCACCCGTCGCGTGAGCGGTAATTTCTGTTATGGTGCTGTCTGATACTGCGGCGTTGCGTCTGCCATACCCCGTGGAAACGACTTTTTCTATGTCACTGCGGATTAGCCCTGCTGAGGATAACGCGATATCCAAAGCCTTTGCGGAAGCGTTTTTGCCGCTTGCCCCTGTTGGAACAACTCCAAAAGATAGCAGCTTTCCGTTTTTGACGATTGCCGCTTTGGTAGCCGCTGAACCAATATCAATACCTGCAAATGCCAAACGCAACTCAACCTATACCGTTGTTATCTGTGAAAACAAAAGAAGAAGGGGGGTTGTTATTTTTTGCCCCGTATCATTTCTAGGAATGCTTCGAGGCGGGTTCTGATTTGTTCGGCGTCTTCCATGGTGTAGTCGGTTTCTACTTTGAGCATGGGGACGTCTTCTTTTTTGAGTTCTTTTCCGACTTTGACGGCTTCGACGTTGTAGCTGTGGCAGAATTGTAGTGTGTAGTAGACGACTCCGTCGACGTTGAAGTCTTTGGCGAGTTTGTTTACGCTGTCTACGCGGGCGTCGTTGGGGGTGAAGCAGGCACAG
Organism: Candidatus Bathyarchaeota archaeon; assembly: GCA_026014465.1. Classification (NCBI taxonomy): domain Archaea; kingdom Thermoproteati; phylum Candidatus Bathyarchaeota; species Candidatus Bathyarchaeota archaeon. The sequence continues at coordinate 251,812 of JAOZID010000004.1, forward strand.
GGGATTTTGGCGTATTTCTCGACTAGGGCTTCCATGAGGTCATTTAGGCTATCGCTCTTGGGTTCTACCATGTCGGTGAAGTACCTTGAGCCTACGCAGCTTTCCTCGACTACTATGGATGCTCCCAAGGACTCAGCGATGCTGGGTACCTTCCAGTTGGGAACCGCCATGGGGCAACCTGAAACCATCAGTCTTGTAGCGTTCTTGTCAACTACGCCTTCGCCGTTTTTCACGCGCTCTTCGAGGTCGTCGCAAAGTTCGTTGACTTTGGCTGTGAAGCGTGCGACGTCGTCGTAGAAGCCGATTTGGGTTACAATCAAAGCGTCCAAGCCGCTAATGGGGGCGGGGTTTGTTTTGCGAAGTTCAGATAATCGTTTGAGGGCTTTGCGTTTGTTGTTTATTAGCTCTATGGATTGCTTGAGTTTTTCGGCGGTTATGGTGTTGCCTGTGAGTTCTTCTAGTTTGGCTTTGAATTCTTCAAGCTCTTTTAGCCAAAGGCTCCGTCCCTGCTTGGTGTCGGGTTTGTGGGGGACTTCAATTACGTAAGTTGGGACTTCTTCGTTTAGCAGTTCGTAGACTTTCTTTTTGCCATCACACGTGGTTTCTCCAACTAGCATGTCGCAGCACTGGAAATACGGGCACGTCAAACCGATTTTGAAACCATAAAACGACTTGATTAGGGGGCACATGTTGCGGGGCAAAACCGCTTCAGCATCGGGAATTGAGAAGTCTGCGCCTCCGCATAGTCCAACCATTGTTGCGTTCGCGGCGTATGCGAGCTCTTCAGGGGCGTAGAGGCAAAATGCTCCGATGATTTTGTTGCCTTCTTTGCGCAGTTTTGCAAGTTCTTCTACTCGTAGCCCGTGAATTTCAGAGATGACAAAATCAAAGTAATCCATCTTTTTGGGCCTGTTTTTCTGTGAGAGCACAAAATCTTGGTAGACTTTGGGCAAAACCTCCAAAAGTTGATTGTGCTTTTCAAGGTCTATTCCTAAACTTGTCCATAATTCAGTATATTTCTCTGCCATAACTACCACTTGTCGTTGCAGAGTTTCTGCCCTCACGTATCTATTAAAATTTTTGATAAAAACTATTAAAAAAACAAATAAAACCTTGGCGTTAGCCAACCTTTAGCTTCGCCCAAAGACAAAACAGGCGGGCAAACGCTGCTACTTCTTTTTTATTTTGATGTTGAATTCGTTGTCGTCTTTGGTGGCTTCGACGATTTCGTGTCCTGCGTTTTTTGCCCATCTTTGCACGTTCTCAAAGGCTGGTCCGCAGTCGCCGATAACCTCCAAAACTTTTCCTGACTCTACGGTTTCGAGCTTGCGCTTAAGAATCAGAATCGGCATGGGGCAGACTTTGCCTTTTACTTCAAGTTTTTCAGTTTCCACTTTCATTCGCCGCTTAGAAAACTATGGTTTTGTCGGTGTTAGCTGTCCACTCGACTAGTTCGTGCATGGAGGCGATTTTGACGCCGTCAACAAGGTCGTCTTGGGTTAGTCCGCGGGCTTGGCAGCAGACCACGCAGGCTTTAACTTCCACTTTGCCCTTGATAAGCTCCTCAAGGTACTCGAGCAGGTTCGGAGCATCCGCCGACGGATTCTGCCCTTTCTTGGCAACGTACACGCCGTTTTCCATCAAAAACACTTTGACCTCATGTCCCTCCAACGAGCAAGTAGTGGCAAACCGAAGGGCAGTGAACGCGCGTTCTTTAGCTATAGGTGCTTCATTAATCAAAACTGTAAACGAAACCATACAAATCACCCTAAACTCAGTATCTCTAATACCAACTATTAGCCATGTTGATATAAGTACCTTATGTTAGTTTTTAGCCAACGCCAAAACCCGTGTTGACCCGCAGTTGAAGAAAAGAATAAAGAAAAGGTTGTTGGATTGCGTGAATTGGCTGTTATGGTTGCTTTGCGGTTTTGAGGGCTTGGGGGATTTGGGGTACCATTTCCCAGATTTTGGTGGCGGGGGTAGGTTTTGCGAGTTCGCCCATTATGCGGTTTGCTTTGGCTGCTTGCGTTGCCGCTGTGACAGTGTCGGTTCCTGAAGCAATTAGTGCTGAGACCATGCCTGCTAAGGTGTCGCCTGTGCCGCCGATTGCCTCCAAAACTGGAATACACGGCTCAGTGACCTGCGCGACGGTTTTGCCCTGCGTGACAACGTAGTCTACTTTGCCCTTGACTAGCATGACTTCGGGGACGTTGCCGTTCTCACAAGCCTGCTTAATCAGCTTGGGCGTATCGTTAATGGCGTCAAAGATGTAGTTGCGCACGTAAGCGGGGTGCATAGCTTCGGGGTCAGCTAAAAACGCCATTTCGCCAGGGTCAGGAGTGAACAACGTGAAGTCTTTGGATATGCCTGCGGCTTTGGCAACGTACATGGAGCCTGCGTCCGCGATGAGTTTGGGGTTGAAGCGTTTTTTGACGTTTTTGATGGCGTCTTTGGCGTAGAGTATGTTGGGTTTGATGTAGTGCATAGCCATGACCGCGCCGTCTTTTGCGTTGGGGTTGAGTTTGTCTTTTAGGTACCTGTAGATTTGGTTGCTACCTTCTCCTGTGCCTATGTCGCCTGCGAGTATGGCGTAGGGCATTTCGATTTGGAGGGTTTTGCATGCGGTGGCTGCTGCGGCAATCATTACGCTGGTTCCGTTGATTAGCGGAAGCTCAACCTCGCCTGCTTTGAGTTTGCCGTCCTCGAAGCTGCAAAAACTGGTGGTTAGCTGCAGGTCTTTTATGGGAACTGCGCCTGCGATGATTAGCACTAGGTTTGGCTCCTGTAGGTTTGCAGGGCGTCTTCGTAGGCTTTTTGCAGCATAAAAGCGCACAACGTGTAGCCAAGCTCCTGCGGGTTTGGGGTGTCCTTCAAGTTTTTGCCGACCATGCTAAGCGCGAGGTAGGGGATGTCGGGGCAGCCGCCGCCTGAGATGTTGACGATTTCGCCTGTTTGCTTGTGGAATGTTAGTTTCATGTGTCCTGCCTTTACCATTTGGTACTCGTCGAAGTCTGTTTTTTTGATGATGCTTAGTGGTCGAAGTTGCGTGTTGCCCAGTGCTACGATGTCGATGGGTTTGATGCCGTGCTTTTTCAGGGCGTTTTCTACGCCAAAGCTGTCTACGATGTTGATTTCCAGTGCTAGGTCGCAGCCGATTCGTACTTCAGGGGGAGGAGCAACTACTTTGACTGCGTATTTTTGTAGCTTTAGTATCCGCTCTGCCTTCATGCTTTCACGTACGTCACGCAACAGCACTAAGGCGCCCTCCGTTTTGTCAGGTTTCACCACGTAACCTCCACCACTACCAACGTTTCAAGTCATCGCGTTACCTTTTTTCGATGACGATGACGAACTGGTCTTTTTCTTCTCTGATTTCGAGCACCTTGTTGCCCAACGATTTTGCTACGCGCTCCACGTTTTCTCTAGCAGGAGCATAATCCGCAACTACTTCGAGGACGTCTCCTGAGTTGAGTTTGTTGAGTTTTTGGCGTGTGAGCAACACGGGCCAAGGGCATGTTTTTCCTTTCACGTCGAGTTGTGCTTTCACTTCTTGTTTTCCTCCTGTCTAACTAAATATTTGCACTATGGTGGGTGCTACGGCGATTGTGAAGATTATGGCTCCGATGTAGAATCCTGCTAGGTAGGACATTGAGCTTTTGTCTCCTTCTGACGCCATGATGTGCTGTCTTAGGGGGCATCCGCCTGCAAAGACTGAAAATGCTCCTATACCCAAACCGCCGATGACCGCCAACGTGATGTGTACCCACAACGGAGTTGCAGCCGCACTTGACAGGGGTGCACCTGGAATGGGGTTCAAGCCTGAGGAAGAGAGTATCCACGGAAACTTTGGTACAGCTGAGAACGCCGCGGCGATTGCAAAAAACGCTAATGCGCCGATTAGAAACGCGCCCAAAGCCTTGAGCAGGTGAGTATCTTTTACGAGGGTGAAGTCTCGGACTCCTCCGACAAAGCACATTCTTGCGCGCTGAGCCAGATAACCGATAATGAGCCCCGCAATCAGAGTGCTTGCTAAAACTTCAATTTGTACCATTTTAGACCGCTCCATCGATTTCTCTTTGCGCGTTCCACTTGATAATGCCCGCGCTTATCACAACGCCCGCGACAATGGCTCCTAAACCAACCAGGGCAACAAAGTCAAAATAGGCAACCCGAAGCACAGTGCGCAGCGGGCAAGCCCCTAAAATCAACGCAAAAATCATAACCAAAAATCCATAAATAAACGACATGATGGGGTTCTTGGTTATTTTGAATTTGAATTCGCCGTTACGCGCTGAAGCCACATACGCGCCTATGACCAAGCCGACAATTGTCAGCACGGGTGCGGCGGCGGAAACAGGCGCAACTGAGAGCGATGTGCCTGCAACACCGTTGACTATCCAGTTCACCAGGTCCCTTGCATGACAGGCAATACAAACGCCGTATGCTGGGGGTGGCGAGACACTAAAGAGGATTTGAACGGCGGCAGCTAAAATTCCAGCTACCAAACCGGCAACTATTACTGAAACACGTTTCATAGTGTATTATCCCTTTAATTTTTTTGATTGACGCTATCGGTATTTCTGATAGAATATATAGCTTTTTACCCATTCACACTTGCGCCATCATTGCAACGGCAAAAACCCGTGAAATCTGAAAAAGATGTGTTTGTGCCCTGTTTGGCTGGTTGTGTTTGATGGACAGTTTAATATAGTCTTTTGGGTAGGAAGTATTTAGCGGTGTTTAGATTCTAAATGAAGGCGTAGGGTATGAGACTTGAGTATTTGAGGACGTATTTGACTGTGGACCGTACGGGCAGTTTTTCGGTAGCTGCTAAGGAGCTTGGAACTAGCCAGGGAACTGTTAGCAACCACATAGCTGCGCTAGAGGAATTCTTTGAGGCAGAGCTTTTCAAACGCACCGCCAAAGGCGTAGAAGTCACCGCTGCAGGAGCGATTCTTAAAAACCGTGCACACAAGCTTCTTGACGACTTCGAAGCCACCAAAGCCGAAATCTCTGTCACCAAACAAAAACTCTCGGGTGTCATCAAAATCTTGGCAAGCACCATACCTGGCGAACACATTCTTCCCAGCCTGCTAGCAGAATTCCAAAAGCTGTATCCGCAGGTGAAGTTTAGAATCAAAGCCGAAGACAGCCTAAGCAGCCTTGCAAAACTCCATGACACCACAGACTACGACTTCGCCCTAGTCGGAACCATAAACGGTTACCGCGACCAATTCGACATACTAGAAGTCGGAGCCGAAGAACTAGTCCTTATCGTCCCCAACAACCACGAACTCACAAGGCAAGAAAGCGTCACGCTAAACCAAATCCTGCCGTACCCCTACATTAACCGTGGTGAAAACTCGGGAACCCGCAAGGAAATTGAAAAGATGTTTATAGCCGCAGGTATTCCGCTTTCGCAGCTTCGGACGACGTTGGAGCTTGGAAGCACCCAGTCCGTGATAACCGCGGTTTCCCAAGGCAGAGGCATAAGCGTAATCTCCTCCACCGCCTCCAAACAAGCCCAAGACGCAGGGCTAATCAAAATCCTTCCAATCACAGGCGTAAACTCCAAACGCAAACTCTACATGATACGCTCCAAACGACCCCTACTCAAAACCTCCGAGGTCTTCTGGACATTTTGCAAGCAAGCAGTTTTAGAAAAGCCTCTTGAAGCTGCCGCTAACGCTTAACTACCCGCCCCCACACCCTCCGCGGGGCGTCTTTGCGGTTATTCTTCGTCGAGTTTGACGTAGATTTTTCCTGCTTTGATTTTCCATTCGTATTTTAGCAGTTTCATGTCGGGGTCTTCTTCGTATTCGCTTGTTTCAAGGTTGAAGCGCCAGTCGTGGCAGGGGCAGATGATTACGTCTCCGTCGAGGGCGCCGCCTGAAAAACCGCAGCTCATATGCGGGCAACGGTTGTCTATGGCGTAGATTTTCCCTTTTGTTCTGATTAACAAGACGGGTTCGCCGTCAACGCGCACCAGCTTCATAGAACCTTCTGTTAATTCGGATTCATCTAACGCTGGAAAAAACATGTCGTCGTTACCGCTCATTTAGTTTTAACCTCACTTGCCTTTTCAGATGGGTGTTCTCTTAGATTAATGTGGCGCGGCTGACCTGCTGGGGTGTTGGCATTAGTGTTATATATTGCTTGGTGCTTATGGTTTTTTAGGTGTATTGTTTTGGCTGATGAATTTGTTTGGGATAAAGCTGTTATTTGTGTTTTCAGGGAACGTTTTGAGAATCATGAGGCTGACCCGTTTGTGGTTGTCCGCTGCAAAAAACTTGTCGTGTGCAAGTCTGAGGACGGCAAGTTAGCTGGCAGTATAACTGATTTCTTTACGCTAATGGGTGATGCGGATTACATCTCTTCTCCTGAGGGCATGGCTGACCAGTATGTTATGTGCTGGTTTGACGACAACGAATCCGACACAACCAAAGACCTGCGCAGACTACGCGGCGTAACCTTCCCCACAAAACCCACATACACCACAGGAGCCGCAAACAAACGAACCTACAACGCAACCTTCAAAGCAGAACAAGGCAAACTCAAATAAAAACAACCAACCCCCACCTGCTTTGTTTCAACATAAAATCCGCAAGCTCAAAACACACTTTTTCTCCATCCACAAGTGTTCTATACCCTGTTTTGATGTTGTTTTTCGCGTTTTTCATGAACTTACTCTTAAATATAACCACTGAAATTCTATTTGAGTAAGGTCAAGGGTATGGTAGACCAAAAGTTACGCGCAACTATGATTACTGGAAGGACGATTGACCAGGGTGTTGGAAAAGAATTGGGCAAAGGTTCACAAGAATACTTTGACAGCGCCGCGGTCTGTTTCCTAGATAAATCCGACATGGTAAAGTTTGGTATAAGAAACCGCTCTATTGTTCGGGTGACTTCAAAGTTTGGTTCAGTGATAGTTAAAGCTAAAAAGTTTCCACGTGGATCCATGCCTGGAATGGCTTTTATGCCGTGCGGTTTATGGGCAAACGCCGTGTGCGGCGATGACACCTACAGCATGGGCATGCCTCTGTTCAAGGGGTTCCCCGTTGAAATTGAACTTGCCCCTAATGAAACCATCTTAAACCTAGATGAGCTTTTGAAAAAGGAATTCGGGAGGTCCTGTGATTGACTGAATTAAAATCAATTATTTGTCCGATTTGTGGTTGTCTTTGTGATGACCTCGAAGTAACAGTTGAAGATAACAAAATCGTGAAAATGAAAAACGGCTGCGCCGTATGCGAAGCCAAAATGGTTCACGGCTACAACAGTGAAGAACGCATCCTAAAACCCCTCATACGCAAAGACGGCAAACTTGTCCCCGTCACCATGGATGAAGCGGTAACTAAAGCTGCTCAGATACTTACCGACGCAAAATATCCGCTCCTGTTTGGCTGGAGCAGCTCCACTAGTGAAGCCCAACGCATCGGCGTAGAATTAGCCGAAGAACTAGGCTCAGCCTTAGACAACTGCTGCAGCGTCTGCCACGGACCATCCGTCATGGCAACCCAAGAAATCGGAATCCCCACCGCAACCCTAGGCCAAATCAGACACCGCGCCGACCTCATCGTCTACTGGGCATGCAACCCTTGGGCGTCGCATCCGCGCCACGTAGAACGCTACACCAACTTCTCCGAAGGACGCTTCGAGAAAAGCGAATGGACAAATTTCATACAGAAACTAAAGAGCGAATCAGGCAAAAAGAAAATCCGAGCCGCTGCTACTCGTGCTATGGGCAGGTATCAGCCTCCTGCACGTCCTGACATGTGCAGTGTTGATGCGCCTCCTCAGACCATGCAGAAGATGGGGCGTAAGATGATTGTTTTTGACGTACGCAAGACTATGACGGCTGAAGCTGCAGACTATTTTGTTCAGGTGGAGCCGAATAAGGACTACGAAATCTTTGAGGCTCTGCGTTGCTTGATTAATGATCAAGAACTTGATGTGGACAAAGTCGGCGGTGTTCCCGTGGAATACCTAAAAGAAGTAGCTGACGCCTTGGTTAACGCCGAGTTCGGGGCCATCTTCTTTGGGTTGGGCTTGACCGCAAGTGCTGGCAGGTTCAGAAACATCGAAATCGCCATCGCCCTAACCCGTGACCTTAACCAAAGAACCAAATTCGTTATTGCCCCCATGCGTGGGCACTTCAACGTCACAGGTGCCAACGTGGTTTTCGCTTGGCAAACTGGTTACCCCTACGCGTTAGACTTCTCCCAGGGCTATCCGCAATATAATCCTGGTGAATTCACTGCGGTTGATTTGTTAAAGCGCGGTGACAACGACGCCACCCTTGTCATATCTGCTGACCCTGGTGCTCATTTCCCCAAAGCTGCAGTCCAAAGCTTAGTCAAAAAGCCCCTAATCGTCATTAATCCTGACATGAACTGTGTTTCAAGGCTTGGTGACGTCGTGTTTCCCACCCAGTGGTGCGGCATAGAATACGAAGGCACCGCCTACCGCATGGATCATGTTCCCATCATGCTGCGCAAAGTCGTCGAACCTCCACCGGGCGTACCCAACGATGAAGAACTCCTAAAGATGATACTAAACAAAGTCCGCGAGCTAAAAGTAGAGAAAGCGGGCAAGGAACCCAAGAAACCTGCCTGTGCAGTAACCGCGGAGGCTACCTAAAATGGGTGAAATGCTCATAAAAAACGGTTTCGTCTTTGACCCCATCAACAATATCAACGGCGAAAAAATGGACATCGCCATCAAAGACGGCAAAATCGTCGAGAAAGTAGACGAGAGTACCGCGCAAATCATTGATGCTTCTGGCAAAACTGTGATGGCTGGTGCTGTAGATATTCACACTCACATTGCAGGCGGCGAAGTAAATACAGGACGCATGATCCGCCCCGAAGACCACGTCAAAGACGTCGAACGCAAAACCGCCCTAACCCGCTCAGGCGTAGGTTACTCCATACCCTCAACGTTCACCACGGGCTACCGCTACTCCAAAATGGGCTACACAACCGTCATGAACCCTTCCATGTCCCCCTTGGAAGCTAAGCATACTCACGAAGAACTAAACGACATACCAATGCTCGACAAAGCCACCTATCCCCTGCTGGGTGACTGGTGGTTCGCGCTTGAGTACCTAAGCAAAGACCAAATCGACGAATGCGCCCGCCACATCGCATGGATGATGAACTCCACCAAGGGCTACGCCATCAAAATCGTCAACCCCGGCGGCTTGGAATCTTGGGGTTTTGGCGGCAACGTGCACAGCATTGACGACCAAGTACCTAACTTCTGCATTACCCCGAGAGAAATCGTGCGCGGCTTAGCCAAAGTCAACAAACGACTCAACTTGCCTCACTCTATTCACCTGCACACAAACAACTTGGGTCTGCCAGGCAACTACACCACTACGCTGGAAACCATGAAAGCCCTCGAAGATGTCTACACTGGCGATAGACCCGTTGGTCACATCACTCACCTGCAGTTTAGCAGTTTTGCGGGTGATGGCTGGGCAAACATGAAGTCAGGCGCCGAAGAAATCTCCAAGTACATCAACAATCACAATCACATGACCTTTGATATGGGTCAGGTTATTTTCTCTGAAACCACGACCATGACTGCTGATGGCCCCTTTGAGTTTACGCTCTATGAGCTTAGCGGTCACAAATGGGTCAATTCTGATGTTGAAACTGAAACCAGCGGAGGCATCATACCCATGCAGTACAAACGCTCAAGCGCCGTCAACGCCATCCAATGGTCCATCGGCTTAGAACTTGCCCTCATGATCAAAGACCCTTGGAAAATCTTCATGACAACCGACCACCCCAACGGCGGGCCATTCTTCTATTACCCAAAGATTATGGCGTGGCTGACTAGCAAGAAAGCCCGTATGGCGGTGCTTAATAAGTGCCACAAGAAAGCGCAGTCCCGAAGCTTGTTGCCCTCAATTGACCGTGAGCTTAGCCTCTACGAGCTTGCCATAGTCACAAGGGCAGGACAAGCCAAAGCCCTAGGCCTTGACAACAAGGGTCACTTAGGCGTAGGAGCAGACGGTGACGTTGCAATCTACGACATTAACCCCCAGACACTGGATATAACCCAGAAGTACCAAACCGCACGTAAAGCCTTTGGCAACGCAGCCTACACCATCAAAGACGGCGAAGTCGTAGTCAAAGACGGCGAAGTCGTCAAAACCCCCAGCGGCAAAACCATGTGGCTCAACGTCGACACCAACGAACCCTGCCTAATCGACGAAGACATGAAACGCAGATTCAAAGACTACTGGACAATCGAATATGACAACTACCCCGTGTTTGACCACTACGTGCGCGTCCCACAACAAATAACCATAAAGGCAGATGTCTAAAATGATAGTACTCACCCCCCTCAAAAAATTTGAAGCCCCCGTCCAAGCAGCCTGCATAAACCCCGACGTATTCCAAGGAAAAACCCTCCAAGAAATCGCAGCTCTACCTGTAACTGAAGGCAGCAAACAACTCACGCTTTGCGACCTCTTCAAACTCGAAGAAACCCCCCAAGAAACCCCAAACATCACCCTTAACGGCGACTTTGGCAAAGTCAAACGCATCGGACAAGAAATGAAAACAGGCGAAATCATCATAAACGGAGATGTCGGCATGCACACAGGCGAAAAAATGCTGGGCGGCAAAATCGTCATAAACGGCAACGCTGTAGGCTGGGTAGGCTGCCAAATGCGTGGCGGCACCATAGAAATCCACGGCAACGGCGGCGACTACTTGGCTTCTCCTTACCGAGGCAGCGAAACAGGCATGCGTGGCGGCACCATCATAGTTGACGGTGATATCGGAACTGACTCTGCTTGCTACATGCATGGTGGCGTAATCAAAATCAAAGGCAACGCCGGACGCTTCTTAGGCTACCACATGTCCAACGGCACCATTTACGTCGAGAAAAACTGTGCCTACCGTTTAGCGCCCTGCATGACAGGCGGCAAAGTCATAATCCAAGGCACTGTAGAAGAGGTCATGCCAACCTTTACCGTTGACGCAACCAAAGGCAAAGTCAAAGTAGATGACACCCAAAAAGCTGAAGGTCCATTTTACGTGTTTCTCGGAGATTTGGCTCAGCACGGAACAGGCAAACTTTTCATATCCAAACCCAGCAACCCGCAGTTAGGTCCAATTTACGACAAGTACCTGTAGAGTAGAGTGAAAGTTTATGCATGAAACCTTAAGCGTTAATGCTCTTGCATGGAAAGTCGCCCAGAAACTCTTAAACAACCAAGCAGCCTACGGCGTTCACGCAACCACAAGCAGCGCAGGCGCAACCGTCATAGACGCAGGAGTCAACGTCCCCGGAGGCTTCCAAGCAGGCAAAATCCTAACCGAACTTTGCCTAGGCGGCGCAGGAAAAGCCCAACTTGGCTTCAAAGCCTACGGCGACACAGAACTTCTTTCAGTAACCATCTCTTCTGACCACCCCGCCATCGCAGCGTTAGGCTCCCAGTTCGCAGGCTGGCGCATAAAAGAACCCGACGAATCCATCGCCATCGGCTCAGGTCCCGCACGTGCCATAGCCAAAAAACCCAAAAACGTCTTCGAAGAAATCGGCTACTTTGACGAATCCGACAAAGCTGTCCTCACGCTGGAAAGCAACTGCCTACCCTCCGACGCCCTAATAGAAAAAGTCACCAAAGCCTGCAACATCGCAGCCGAAAACCTAATCATTGTCGTAGCTCCAACCGCCAGCATCGCAGGCTTAACGCAGGTCACAGGACGCGTCGTCGAAGTCGGCATCCACAAACTCCGCACTCTGGGCTTAGACCCCAAAGCTATCAAATACGCCTGCGGCTTTGCCCCCATTCCGCCCCAATGCGGAGAATTCGAAGTTGCCATGGCACGAACCAACGACGCCATCCTCTACGGCGGCGCCGTCTACCTCACCGTAGACTACGACAACGAAGAACAACTACAAAAAATCGTGAGTCAAGCACCCTCCAACATGTCCAAAGACTACGGCAAACCCTTCCTACAAATCTTCCAAGAAGCCGACAAAGACTTCTACAAAATCGACCACAACCTCTTCGCCCCCGCAGTCCTCACAATAAACAACGCCAAAACAGGCAAAGCCTTCAAAGCAGGACAAACCAACCCCCAAATCCTCACAAAATCCCTCGGATTCTAAACCTCTTCTTTCTCTCTTCTCCAGTTTTAGCTTTCACTTGCACAGTATGCTTTAGGTTCCTGCTTGCCTGCTTAGTTTTGTTTGGAGAAAAAATGAAGAAGTGATTATTGCTGCGTTGACTTTTTGTTAGTCTAAGTTTATGCGTATGTTTCTTTGGATTATTTGCGTTAGGATGTAGGCTAGTGGTATGCTGTAGAGGACGACGGTTCCGTTGAATATGGCTGTGGCTGGCAGCGCTGCTATGGTTGCTATTTCTGTGAGTTCAAACCCGAACGGGTAAGGCTGCTGCAAGGTGACGTAGTTGAGGACTGTCATGACGATTTCTCGAAACAGAATCCCCAGAGCAGTTGCAGCCGTAACCAACATAGCGGCTTGCTTTGGCTGCGTATAGTTTTGGACGAAAAATTTGCCTGCTATGTAAACTCCCAGCAACGTAGACAACACCGCCGCCAAGTTATAAAATGGTCCCGCAGGCAACGAACCTTGATAGAACGCAAACAACACCACAGAATTCATAAACGAAATCGCCAACCCCGACTTAACCCCCAAAAGCAAAAACGCCACAATAATAGGAATCTCCCAAATACCATAAATCAAATAGGGCGCGTAAGGAGCTGGAATCCCAATCTTAGATATAACTGGATTTAACGCTACTGTTAGGGCAGCAAAGACAATAGTTACTGCAAGCCTCTTCGTATTCATCGTAATCAAGCTAACAGCACCACTTAATTATTTAAGAGTAGCTACCTAAAAATGTGTGGGGTGTTGGGTAATCCGACCTGTAGGTGGTGCACATTTGTGTCACACTTGATATGCGCGAACAATTTTTCTAGGCGGGAATGTGCTTTCTTTGGCTGTATCTTTTATTCATATTTGTGGGAATTATGTATCTTTGCTTTTACGAATACATTTATAACCGGAATCAATAGAAATTAAAGTGGTTAGTATGCTACCAATGATCAATAGAACAAAGTGAATATAGTCTAGCCAAACAGACCAAGGGATGCTGTTCTCTGGTGGTAAGAAGAGTTCTGGTTGTACTAATTTGTTCGGGTAAATATCGCTTGGATATAAAAAGAATGGCGATAAGACTGGTTTGTTGCTCGGGTTTACATATACTCTATCATCAGTGATGGCAATAAAGTCGTTTCCGTTATTGAAAAACCCTGTGACGTCCAGTTCGTTTTGTTCCATGAAATAAATCTGAATAAGTGGCTTTTTGTCTCTTCCTACAACTTCAAACGCAAAGTTATTAAAATTTACGTCATATGTTTTTAGAATTGTTTCTGTAGCACCTACCCAAACATTATCCCAAATATGCCCAACTTGTTCACTATTGCTATCCGTAACATTGGCAGAGATTAAAAGTGATTATCCTCAATTTTGACAATAACTGGAATTTCTTCCCCATTAACTGATATGAGGCAACCTACTTCGATGCCGTTGACAATCTTTTCAGGAGAAACATGGCTGGTGGCACCATTTTTGCCAAAATGAAGAATGAACTCTTTTGTCATATTGATTAGATATGGATTAGTGTCACCTTGAAGTGCGTCTACCCTATCTTGTCTTTCGTTGTGTTCTATTTGTTGTTGTGCTTGTATAATCGAAGGCATTAACGCTGAAGCGAAGGCAAGCAGAGCAAGCCCAAGAAGAATTAGAGTTATTCTTACACGAAACCTCTTTGATACTATATTTGTCCCCCTGTAACTCAGCCTATATTTTCAGGTGAATATTATTTGAACTATGCTTATCCTTTTTGGTTCTTCTTACTTTTTGTATTAGTGTTATACCCTTTGTTTTTTATCTCCTGTTTGTATGGCTTGCGCTTTTTGTAAGTGTTTTTCCATTCTATTACTTTGTGTTACAACCCTTGAAAGCCAAATCATCCGAACACTTTAGCCTAAAATAATCTTCCTGACCCGCGTCAGAGCTGATTTGGGTTAATGTAAATAAGGGATATTTTTCATAGTTTGGGTCTACGGTGATGGTGTTTGTCTGGAGTTAGTCTTTCTGTTTCGGAGTTGTCGGCGTGGCTTGAGCGTGAGACGGGTTCGGTTTTGTCTTCTGTGCAGGGTCAGGCTCAAAGGCATCTGGAGGAGACTGTTGATGCGTTGCAGAATCTTGCGGAAGCAAGTAAAAAGCTTTCTGAGAACAGCCAAAAAGAAATTGACAAGCAGAATATGAAGCTTTTTAACCGTGCCCGTGCCCTAAACAAGCTCTCTGCCCTTTTCATGGACCGCATCCGCAAACTCAAAACCCCAGACCCAATCTCGTATGACACCCTAAACAGCTTCGCCCAAGAAACCACCAAAGCCCTGCACGTAACCGAAATCGACATCCGCAACTGGTTCCCCAAAATCAGCCCGTTTTTCATAATGGACAGGCGCAAATTCCTCCCAGTGTTTGAGAAAACCAAGTTTACTGTTAATGACCTAAACGAGTTTTTGGTCAAGGAGTACTCGAAAACGAAGACTTTGGAGCAGACTTATGCTTTGGTGGGTGAGTTGGTGGAGCTTGAAGCGCAGTTTTCGGAAGCTGAAAAAGCCCGCAACGACCTGCGTGATGAACGCCTTGGCGTAGAAGAGGAAATGCAGAGTCTGCAGCAGCAGCGTTCTGAACTTGAAACTACTGATGTGCTTGCGAAACTGCGGCAAATTGACGTGGAACAGCAAGCGTTAGGCGAAAAAGCAAAACATGCCACGCGTCACTTCCAAAAACCCTTCCTCAAAATGCAGGCTCTCTCCAGTTCAGGCTTAACTCCTGGCGAAAACCAAAAACTCGCCCAGTACATAGATGAGCCGTTTGAAGCGTTGGCAACCGAGGAGCCAGGCTGCGGCATCTTAAAAGAGATTTTGGAGAAGCTTCTGGGGCTTTTAGCTCAAGATAAACTAAAACTCAAGTCTGACAAGCACCGCAAAGCCAAACAAGACGCCGAAAGAATCCTTAAACACGACTCACTCTCTGCACTGCAAACCCAATGCGCCCAAGTAGCCGCCAAAAAACAGCAACTCCTAACCTCACAAGAAATGCAAAAAGCCAAACAAACCCTAGCAGTCATCGAAGAACAAACCGACAAACTCAACGGCAGACAAGCAAATCTCGAAGCGGACGAAACAGTCAAAGAAACCGCCCGCAACGACCTGCTAGACCGCCTAAAAAACCACAAAACCACCATAGAACAAAACATACAAAGCTTCCTAAACAAACAAGTACACATAACATAGCCCTGTTTGGGAAGGCGGTGTTGCTTTGCCCTTTGAGTTTTCTGCTGTACTTGAAGAATCAAAAAGCATCCAGGCAGACGAGTTTTTGCAGCTCACTAAAAACGCCGCCAAAGTAATTTGCCAAAACCAAAACGGCAAGCTCGCCTGCATCGAACCTTCAGGAGCCGCCGTCGTAATCGGCGATTTGCACGGAGACATCAAAAGCCTGCAAACCATATTCGAAAAAAGCCAGTTCGCAAACCGCCTAAACCACAACAAAGCAACACTTGTTTTTTTGGGTGACTACGGCGACCGCGGCGCAAAATCCGTCGAACTCTACTACCTCCTGATGCGCTTGAAGCTATCATATCCAGAGCAGGTTATTTTGCTTAGGGGAAACCACGAAGCTCCCGCGGATTTGATGGCGTCGCCCCATGATTTGCCTTATTATTTCCAGCGCAAATTCAAGCAGGACGGGGGCAAGGTGTATGAGGCTACCCGCGGGCTTTTTGGCTGTTTGTGCAATGCTGCTTACGTGCAAGGGCGTTATTTGATGGTTCACGGAGGCTTACCTAAGAACCTGCAGACCCTGCAAACGCTCTCGCAAGCCGACCAGACCCACCCCGCCAAAGCAGTGCTGGAAGAGCTTTTGTGGAGCGACCCCGCCGAAAACCTCCACGGCACCCAGCCCTCGCCGCGCGGTGCAGGAAACCTCTTTGGATCAGACGTAACCCGCCAAGTCCTCATGCAGCTCAACGTGAAAATCCTAATACGCGGACACGAATCCCCCAACGAAGGCTACAAAATCAGCCACAACAACCAAGTCCTCACGCTGTTCTCGCGCAAAGGTCCCCCGTACTTTAACAGCAAAGCCGCATACTTGGATGTACCCTTAACCGAGAGGTTTGCAAGTGCCCGTGAGCTTTTGCCTTTTATTCACCAGTTTTAGCGGTCTTTGCCGCGTAAGCTTTAAGAGCATAGTGTCGCTGCATTTTTGCAGATGTATTTCAAGGAAGAGTTTGTGTGACGGTTGGTATAGTTACTCGAAACTTGGAGGGCTGGAGCAGCACTCAACTCCGCGAAGCCCTAACTAGGCGTGGGGTTCCTTATGCGTGTTTTACTTTTCCTATGATAACGGCGCAGATTGGCGGCAAGCCTTTCTTTTCGGTTTCAGATGATGCTGACTTGCAGGATATGGATTTGCTCCATGACTTAGATGCCCTGCTTATTCGCCCCATCGGACGCGGCAGCCTTGAGGAACTCGTGTTTCGCATGGACATGCTCTACAAGATGGAACGCGAAGGCTTCTACATACTAAACCCCGCCGAATCCATCGAACACTGCGCCGACAAATACGACATCATAGCGGTCCTTGCCGACAGCAGCGTACCCGTCCCTCGCACGTTCGCAACTGAAAACCCCTTAAAAGCCGCCGAAGCCTTCAAGCAGCTAGGCAACGACGTAATCCTAAAACCCATCTTTGGCAGCCGCGGAGTAGGCATAACCCGCATCAACGACCCCGAAGTCGCCCTCACCATCTTCAAAGCCATCAGCTTCCACCACGGCGTCATCTACCTGCAAGAATTCGTCCCCCACGGCAACTCCGACATCCGAGCCTTTGTCATAGGAGACCAAGTAGTAGCCTCCATGAAACGCGAAGCCGCCGACTGGAAAACCAACTACAGCCAAGGCGCAAGACCCGAACCCACCACCCTAAGCCCCGACCTTGAAGAACTCGCCGTCAAAGCCTCCAAAGCCGTAGGATGCAAAATCTCAGGCGTCGACATCATGGTAGGACCCAACGGACCAAAAATCTGCGACGTCAACAGCCAACCCGGATGGAAAGGACTCCAACTCGTCACCCAAGTCAACATCGCAGACGAAATCATCAACTACCTACTCTGTGAACTCAAAAAATAACGTGCCTATGCCGTTTGCTTTTGTTTTAGCAGCAGCATGGTGTAGGGGTCATCTGCGGTTTTTGGGAACGGGGCAAGCTGGTTATTTTTTGTTAGCGTGCGTGTTGTTGGGTTTTGGGTGAATTTGCCTATGAACTGCGCTTGTAGCCCGTTTTGGGTTAGGATGTTTTGGGTCTTTTCTTTGGCTTTGGGGTTAACTGCTGCTATGATGGTTCCCGTGGAGGACATCGAGAGCAGTTGCGTATCTGAAAGCCCAAAATACCCCTGCAGCGTTTGAGCCTGCGGGCACAACGGAATTTTCTCCCAACAAACCTCAAAACCCACATTGGAGGCATCTGCTAACTCGTTAAGCGCCGTAACCAAGCCGCCTTCCGTTGCGTCATGCATCGCCCGAACAACCCCGCCCTGAGCAAGCGCCAACGCCTCCCCAACACAGCTCTGCCACCTAACCAGCCCCTTTAACGCCTCTACCTGCGGTGCATCCCAAACCTTCTTTGCCAACTCTCTACATGTCAAAGCGAAATTTACTGCGGTTTCCAGTCCAATTGGCTTAGTGCACAAAATATAATCGCCGGGTTCTGCGTTGTTTGGCGTAACCAACCCCTCAGGCGCGACCGTTCCGTATACTGTGCAGACTCCAATGACTTCTGAGAGGCTATCGTACATGCCTGTGTGACCCCGAACAATGGCTATGTCTAATTCGTCTGCGGCGCGGCAGGTCTGCTGCATTATCTGCTCAAAAATTGTGGGGTCGGTTGGGCGTGGACCCATCAGGGTTATGGTGCAGAATTCTGGTTTTGCTCCAAACAGCGACACGTCTGAGGCTGCATAGTTTACCAGTAGGTACCCGAAGTGTTCTGGGGGTACGCCTGTGCAGGGGTCGGTTGCAACTGCGACGTACTTGTCTGCTAAGCAGTGTACGCCTGCGTCGTAACCTACTTGTGGCGCAACCACCACTCGGGGGTCTTTTTTTATGCAGCCAAGGAGTTTTTGGAGCTGCGTGGTGGATAGTTTTCCCATAGTTGTCTCCTGTTAGACGCGGTAATCCAGTGTTCCTCTTTTAACTAGAACGATTAGGAGTACGGCGCTGATTATAAATTCCCCTGCAAGGAAACTGCCGTTGTAGACTGCGGGCCAAAGCCACCTGCCAAACTCTGGGAAATCGTACACGTAGTACCAGACAAACACGCCCACAAAATAGTGCACCAAAAACCGCAAGAAAACGGCTATGGCGGCTCCTGCAACTGCGAATGGGACGGTTTTGCGGTGGAATATGCCTGTTAATCCCAACAGACAAAACGCTACGGGGTACTCCAGAATTGCTTGCACGGGGGTTGCGATAGCGTATGCGGCGCCAAACGTTAACACGTCAATAAATAGTGCCAATGCGCCAAAAACCACACCTGCAATCAAGCCGACTTTTATGCCCCGCCGTAGTGATAGCCACATAACAGGCACCATGCTGCCCACGGTCACGGCTCCGCCATACGGCCACGGAATACGAACCGCATACAAAACCGCCGCCAAAGCAGAAAAAACAACAATTTCAGCAAGAATTCTCGTTGGAAATACAGTTACATTCTGAGGTTTAGACTCAACATTTACTTTGTTCACTATTTGTTCCCTCCGCCAGTATTACCTGGGTCAGGTTCCTTGGGTCGACAACAAGTAGTTGCCCTCTCAGCCAGGTCAGATCCTAGCTCCCCATTGAATAACCTAAAACAAAAACTGGGTATCAAAGCTTTTAGGTTTATCGGTGTGCTTATTGTGTTGGTGTTTGGGTTCTTTTTCTTTTGGGGCGGATTTTTTGTTTTGTGGTGTGTTTTTGTGGGCATGTTTTAATTGTCAATTGTGTTGTTTTGGTTGTATTTTTGTTAAACAAACCAGCAGTAAAACTTAAGAATGAAACATTTAGTGATGCTAATTGCGTCTCGAAGCTTTGAATTGGATGGTAACTGTTCAAAGCCAAGCTGAGATAAAATAAAAAAGGAGATAAAAAATGTCTAAATCTAAATATTTGGTTTTTTCAGCAACACTTCTTTTGTTGTTGAGTTCGAGCCTAGGTGCCTTCTCTTTGTCGACTGCACACGCCACCACTGATGTGCCTGACTCAACCATTGAAGATATGCTTGCAAACTTGGGCGCTGAAGCAAACACGACCAAATCGGTTCTTGAATTGAAGGGTTTATCCCTTTTGGAAACTGTTGTTGCTCTTGACCTGACAAAGTATGCCATTGCTTCAGAGAAATGCGTTGATGATTCTTACCTTAATGTTGTTCCACAACAAAACGTGCGTTACATGCTTACTGGTGATGGAAGCACGCTGGATATACTTTGCACCTTTGCAAATGATGACTTGCAGGTGATGCATGTTCTTGAAAGCAAGGGAACACAAAGCCTGACCGCTTCGTCAAACAGCGAACTTGAAATGGCTAAGACTTTTCTAAATAACTACCAAACCTACACTGAAGACTCGTTCTATAACGAACTTGGGTCAATGCTTGATAATCTAGGTGCTGAAAATGCTCCTGTAACTTCTGGAAACATAAAACTTGAAGTAAACACCGATGAAGACTCAAATACCTTCCGTTGGACCTACACATCTAACGGCGCTGAAGCCCCATCCAAATGCGTAGCCCTAAGCTACAAGAACGGCTTCCTAAACTATTTCCTAGACAATTGGGCTCTCTACAAAATAGGCAGTGACAGCATTAACCTCTCTGAAGAAGAAGCCATAGACATCGCATTGGATAATGCTAAGGCATTTTCTTGGCAGACTGATTCTGGCGATAGCATCTATGAAGTCAAGGACTTCAATGTTACAAACGCGATGGTCTGGGATACACTCTTTTGCAGCAACCTTTACGCGGATAAAGCACGAAGCGATGACCCTCTGATGCTTTACCCCGTGAGGCATGTTTGGGTTAGTTTGGACAAATTCTATCCAGGCAATGTTTATGGTATAGAAGTTTTTGTCTGGGCTGATACTAAAGAAATCTGTCAAATCCAAGAACGTTTTTCAACCCTTGACCCTCCAGCTGACCAGGTTGTAACAATCGAAGACCTCTCGAGTGCTTCATCAGACCTTACCCTCGCTGTTGGCGATGCTCAGTCAAATTCGATGGCAATTGCGTGGATAGTTTTCCCTGTTCTTCTCGCCGTAATGGTTGGTGTGACTCCTCTTTGGTTTGGTAAGAAGGCTTCGCCAAAACGTACCCTTGGTAGTGCTTTGATTCTTCTGTTGATAACTCCGATGCTGATGCTTCCAATCGCGGTTGTTAGTGCTGAACCAACTCGACGCGCTACTGTTTGGGGTTCTGAAAGTACTGGTTTGTCTGGTCGAAAAACCGCCGCTGAAATTTCACGGCAACAATCCGTTTCGCAGCACATCAGCGAGTACTTTGCCAACGACGGCTACTCCGCTAACAACTATCAGGGAAGCAGCTCAATTAAGAGCCAGATTCTGTACCAGATCTCAAATAACGAGGCAAATTATGACCGTGTAGCTGTAGTTGATTTTGACCACGGCGTTGGCAGGGTTGACTACGATGAAGCTCATGGAGAATTCCATTACATGATTGAAGACAACGTTGGCATGACTAACTGGGATAATCCTGATTTTGACCATCTGGTATTTGACATGGACATACACAACGCAACAGACGGCAACACTTTCTTTGCGTTCATCAACACTTGCATGTCTGGGCGATTCGTTGATACCGAAGTAGTGCCAACCTACCCTGCTGGGCAAGGATTCAACGACAATGGCTCTGCTGTTAGTCTGCCTTTTGCTTGGACTCATAAACTTGTAAACTGGAAAGGCTTTGGCAACTTTACTACCGCAGACCACATGAGCATGTTTGGCTACGCTGACCCCGACAACGGAGACTACTGTTACATAGGGTTCCCATTTGGTTCTGCCGCTTTAGACCAGTACATTGAAGACGGTTGCCCAAAATACTGGGAATGGGTGGAAGACTTCTTTTGGCATGCGCTGTCTTTTGACATGACAATTAACCAAGCTTTAGACGAAGCTTCACTGGAGAACTTTAGCGAGGACTTTGGCGACACTGCCCTCTACAACAGCTTCACCGCAGTCTGGCCCATATACCGTTATAACGCAACTTCCAATCAGTGGGAATGGCAAGACGATACGGGTCCAAACAGCACCATGGCTGTCTACGGAAACGGTAACATACACTTGTACGAGTACTTTGTGCATTACCCCTACGTTAGCTCTGGAACATATGGTTCTGGGTTAGTTAGCAATCCTAACGGCTTCACAGGTGCTCAACCCAACAGCGACTACACCCTTCTACGGGCACTAAACGTAAACGACCAAGCAGTGGTAATTGGCAGCATGGGTTACACAGGCGCCAACGAAGCACATGGACACATCTGGGCGTATGGCTACTCCTCCACATACACCAGCCGCCTACGCGTATACGCTTCTTACTACAGCGGATCTGGATGGCAACTAGTTGCCGACAATATACTCGTAAGCCCCGGCGGCGCCCGCTGGATTGACTGTGGAACCTACGCAACCGATTTCCGATACATCTCATTAGTGGTCTACCGCCAAAGCGCAGGTGACTACATCAATAACCTCTACATCGACTCCATTGTCGTCCTCCCGCCAATACCCTAAGCAACCAACAAAAACCCTCAACAACCTCTCCCTTTTTTCTATCTCTCTAAAAACTTTCTCTGAGCTATCATGTATATTGCAAAAGCTTTATCTGCAAACGAAAGAAAAATAGTCAATGGTGGTCTTGTGGGTAAAGATTTTGTGTCTGTGGCTTGTTTTGTTTTCCTGTTTACCTTGTGTTTTGTTATGGCTACGCCTGCGGGGGCGTCTTCTGTTGTTGAGGATTTGTGGATAGAAAAAGCGTCTATGCATGAAGCCAGAGCGCGCCTAGGCGTTGCTGTTGTTGACGAGCAAATCTATGCTATTGGTGGCTCTACAAGCACGGGCCAGTTTTTGGGAACCAACGAAAAATATGACCCCACAAGTGATGTTTGGGTTTTCAAAGAATTCATGCCTACTCCCCGAGCCAGCTTTGGCGTAGCCGTTTGTCAAAACAAAATATACTGCATAGGCGGCTTATCCGCGGTAGAGCAGCATCCCTACAAACGCCTAGTATCCGACGTTAACGAAGTCTATGACCCCGCATCCGATTCTTGGCAAACGCTAACTCCCCTGCCCGCACCAAAAGAAGGCGTACAAGCAAACGTTGTTGACAACAAAATCTATGTTTTAGGCGGCAACTCTTCAGAAAACTATGTCTACGACGTTGCTGCTGATTCGTGGGCTGAAAAAGCTTCCATGCCTGTTGTCCCCCAGCTTAACTCTGGCTGGAGCTGCGTTTCCGCCGTCATATCAGGCAAAATACATGTTCTGGGATTAAACTCCGAGGGCGCTTTCCATCTAATATACGACCCTGACGCCAACACTTGGAGTTCAGGAGCACTAAACGGCGTCGCTTACGCCTCAGCAGCTGTAACCACAGGTATCAACGCGCCTAAACGCCTATACGTTTTCAGTGCAGCTTACACTGTCTGGGAACTAAATCCACCCCCTGTCACAACCGCTGTTTATGACCCCACAAGTGATGCTTGGGGTTCTGGGGCATCAATGTCGACTGAGCGTGCTAACACCGGCGTTGCTGTTGTCAAAGACCAACTGTACGTTATTGGTGGCGAAACCCTCGAGGTAGGCATGAACGCCCTAGCAAGCGCCGCAAACGAGCAATACACCCCAATTGGGTACCACGCCCCCGATGATAATTCGCCCGCAGTTGATGTTTTGTCCCCCAAAGCTATAGCTTACAACTCTTCAGACGTCGCCCTGACCTTCGCTGTCAACGGCACAGTTTCCCACCTAAGCTACAGCCTTGACGACCAAAACAGCATCTCACTTTCGGGAAACACAACCCTAACTAACCTAACCAACGGCAACCACACCATTCAAGTCTACGCACAAGACACCACTGGAAACGTCGCCGCCTCAAAACTCCTACAGTTCACAATCTCTAACACCCAACCCGAACCTTTCCCAGCAACCTCCTTCATCGTTGTCTGCAGCTTACTAGTAGCCATAGTCATTGCAGGCACAGCTTATCATGCAAAAACCAAAAAACCCCTCCAATAACCGCCTCTCCCCTGATGCACGACCCACCCCGTGACCCTGCGCAGTAACAGCTTGGTTTTTCCCATATTGGTGTTTGTCTTAAGAAAGGTGTGAATGCTGAAACGTTTTTGTGCAATTTGGATGTTCAGAACTTCATGTGTATAGTTTTGCTTATTCTATTCATGTGGCTGCTGTATTTTTGAGTGAAAGCCGTTAATAATGCTTATCTTTGGGATTTGTGGTTATATCTTTATTATATCTTTAGGATATTGATGATGAATGCCTGAAAAAGTTCTAATAACATTGCGCGATGACCACCTTAAAGCAGTTGACGAACTTGTAAGACTTGGTGCAGCATCAAGCCGAAGTGAAATGGTTGACAAGATCGTGGGTGGCTTCTTGGCTGACTTAAAGGCTAAAAAACGAAATAGCGATACGGCGCTTGGGAATCTGGTTGGGTTCTTACTGCTTCTTTTTGGAATCGCGGCAATTGCGGAAATCTTAGGCGGTGACAGTTGAGGAGGTGAACAAATGAACCTGAAAAATCATGCGATATGCGGAGGCTTAGTATCTGGTGCTTTCTACTTGTTTTACAAGCTGTACAAAAATCAGGAAATAAACTTCTGGGAGATGCTTGCAGTAGGTGCAGTCGGAGCGGCAGTGGCAGTGCTTCCAGACGTAATTGAACCCGCAACTAACCCCAATCATCGAAGTGTCTTTCATAGTGGAACAACGTTGGGTTTAATAGCCCTTGGCAACAACAAAATATTGCAAACTGAACAGCTCACCGAAAATCAAAAAGCGTGGCTTCTTTCTCTTGGCTTAGCCTACTCAAGTCACCTTGTTCTAGATGGAACAACACCAAAAAGCATACCTCTGCTAATTTAGGAAATCTGTTGTGCTAAACGGCATTAGATGAAATACTCTCCTTCCTCTTTTTGTTACTGATTAAATTCACACGCGAGTGTACCGCAAGAATCTGTACAAAATTACATTTTTTTTAAAATACCCAAATTTTGTATACAATTTTACGGTAATGTTTTTAGGGTGTTTTCGGGTTTTGCTATCGCATTGTATTGATGTGGAGCATGTTGTATGCAGCCTTTGCCTAAGGATTACAAGTTCATAGAGATTGAGCGTAAGTGGCAGCAGAAATGGGAGGACCTTGGGGTTTTCCGTTACGACTGGAACGACACGAAGCGGGTGCCTTTTAGTATTGATACTCCGCCGCCTTATCCGTCGGGTGAGTTGCACATGGGGAACGTTTTGAACTGGACGTATTTTGATATGGTGGCTAGGTACAAGCGTATGCGCGGGTTTAACGTGTTGTTTCCGCAGGGTTGGGACTGTCACGGCTTGGGCATAGAGATTCAGGTGGAGAAGCTGCATGATGTTCGTAAACGTGATGTGGAACCTGCTCAGTTCCGCAGCTGGTGCCAAGAGCTTGTTGAAAAGTACATTGGTATGATGAAAGACGGCATCCTCAAACTGGGCTGCAGCATCGACTGGTCCACCGAATACCGCACCATGGACCCCGACTACTGGCGCCGCACCCAACTCAGCTTCATCCTGCTGCACAAGAAAGGCTACATGTACCGCGGCACCCACCCCGTAAACTGGTGCCCCCGATGCGAAACCGCCATAGCCGACGCCGAAGTCGACTACAAAACCCGAGAAAGCACCCTTAACTACATCCGCTACCCCCTCGAAGACAGCAGCGAGCACCTACTAATTGCCACTTCACGCCCCGAATTCATACCCGCATGCGTAGCCGTTGAAGTCAACCCCAAAGACGAACGCTTCAACAAGTACATCGGCAAAAACATCATAGTCCCCATCGTCAACCGCAAAGTCCCAATCATCGCCGAAGAAAGCGTAGACCCCGACTTTGGAACGGGCGTGGTTCAAATCTGCACCTACGGCGACAAAGAAGACGTAAAAACCGTCATGAAACACAAGCTCCCCACAATTGGGCTTTTATCTGAGAACGGGCGGATTTCGGAGAGCGGTGACAAATACGCTGGATTAACTGTGAGTCAGGCTCGGGCGGCGATTGTGGAAGATTTGAAGGCACAGGGGCTTTTGGAAAAAGTTGAGCCGCTTACCCAGCAGGTCGGCAAATGTGACCGCTGCAAAGCCAACGTGGAAATCTTAGAGCGCAAGCAGTGGTTCATGAAGACCCGCAGCCTAACCGAGCAGGTCGAAAAAACCGCCAACGAAGTCATCTGGTATCCCGATTACATGAAATCACGCCTCATCGACTGGGCAAAAGCCCTCGATTGGGACTGGGTAATTAGCCGCCAACGCCTTTTCGCCACGCCCATTCCCGTGTGGTACTGCAAAAGCTGCGGCGAACTCATCCTCGCTGGACCCGACTGGGTGCCCATAAACCCCAAACTCGAAAACCCCAAAATCGAGAAGTGCCCCAAATGCGGCGGCACCGACTTCAACGGTGAAACCGACGTTTTCGACACTTGGATGGACTCTTCCATAACCTGCGCCGTGCACGCGGGTTGGCCCGACCGTGAAGACTGGACGCGGCTTTTCCCCGCAGACATGCACCCTTCAGGCATTGACATCATCCGCACTTGGGCTTATTACTTGATGGTTAGGCATTTGGCGTTGTTTGACCAGACCCCCTACAAGAGCTGCCTA
Source organism: Candidatus Bathyarchaeota archaeon (assembly GCA_026014465.1). Classification (NCBI taxonomy): domain Archaea; kingdom Thermoproteati; phylum Candidatus Bathyarchaeota; species Candidatus Bathyarchaeota archaeon. The sequence continues at coordinate 277,863 of JAOZID010000004.1, forward strand.
ATTAACGGCATGGTCCTAGGCGGGGACGGGCGCAAAATGAGCAAGTCGCTTAAGAATTATGTTGCGGCGCCTAAGGTTCTTGACCAGTACGGTGCAGATGCTACAAGGCAGTGGGCAGCAGGCGGAGGAGCCACAGGCTCAGATATCCCGTACCGTGCCCCCGATGTAGAGTACGGCAGGCGTTTTCTTGTTAAGCTGTGGAACGTTTCGGGCTTCACCAGTAAACTGCTTGCTGACTACACGCCCACAGCAGCCGCAGACGTGAAGCTTGAGCCGTTAGACCGCTGGGTGCTAAGCAAAATGCAAACGCTCATCCAAAACGTAACCGACGCGTTTGAAAAATGCCAATTCAACATGGCAGTTGAAGAACTGCGCAACTTTACCTGGCACGTTTTCTGCGACTCATACGTGGAAGCCGTAAAAGACCGCCTCTACCGCCCCGAGGTTCACGGACAAGAAAAACGCGTAGCTGCCCAGTACACCCTCTACAGCGTTCTCTACCACATGCTCCAGTTGCTCTCACCCGTAACCCCGCACCTGACCGAAGAAATCTACCAAACCATGTACGCCCCCGACAAGAACTACAGTAGCCTGCAAACTTCCCCCTGGCCCCAAGTTGAAGCGGCATTGGTAGATGAGCAAGCAGAAAAGCAAGGCGCCCTTGTCGTGGAGCTAATCGGCGAAGTTCGGCGTGAAAAAGCACAAAACCGCTTGTCTTTGAATACGCCTGTTCTGCAGCTGAAAGTTTACGCTGGCAGTGATGAGGCGGCAAAGGCTCTGCTGTCGGCTGAAAGTGACATAGTGGGCGCTTGCAAGGTTGAAGCGTTCGAGGTCGTAGCCGCCGAGGGCGAGGGCAGGGAACTTGCTCAGTACCCCAAGGTGCATTTTGTAGCCCAGCACGGCGAGGCAAAAAAGAAATGAAAACCGTTGGGTTGATTGGCTGTGGTGCGATAGGTACGGTTTTGGCAGAGGCTATAGACCGCAAACTTGTAGTCTGCGACGAGCTAATCGTTTTTGACGTTGACGCATCCAAAGCCCAGCAGCTAAAGCGGCTCCTTAGTTTCCCCGTAACCATCGTCGATAGCTTCGAAGAATTGCTAAAACGCCGTCCCACGGTGGTGGTTGAAGCAGCTTCTCAGCAGGCAGTACGCGACTACGCAAAAAAACTAGTAGAGCAAGAAATAGACGTTATTGTCATGAGCACGGGTGCCCTGCTGGATTTAGACTTAACCTCAAACAGGCTGCATGTTCCTTCAGGAGCCATCGGAGGCTTAGACGCCATAGCCAGCGCCGCCCTAACAGGCGAGTTGCAAGTTACGTTGACGACCCACAAAAACCCTAAAGCCCTAAAAAACCCGCCCGCCACCGCCTCAGTAATCTATGAGGGGGACGCTCAAGAAGCTGCACGCCAGTTCCCGCGTGAGATGAACGTTGCCGCCACATTAGCCTTAGCTGTCAAGCCTTCAAAAGTCAAAGTAACCGTTATCGCCGACCCCGCCATGCAAAAAAACACCCACGAAATTAACGTTAACTGGAAATTTGGCGAGATGCACCTGCGGTTTGCTAACAGTCCGCATCCTGAAAACCCCAAAACCAGCGCTTTGGCTGCATGGTCAGCTATAAAACTGCTGCGTGACTTGTTGGCTGCCGTCTAAGGTAGGTTAGGTTAGAGTATGTGGATTAGTTTGCGGTAGCTGTAGTTAGTTGCCCGACATTCGTGAATTGCGCGGATGCCCCCTGGTGCGCCTTGGGTTGGGTGGGTTAAACTTTCTTTGGGCGGTCAGTTGGTTTGCTGGGGTATAACGCTGTTTTTTTGTTGTTTTTTGTCTTGTTTTTTAGATAGATTTATTAGCACTTCGTTTTGTATCTGGGGACACAACGGTGAATTAAATGAAAACTTTACTTGCAGTTGTAATAATTGCTATTATCGCAGTGGGCGGCGTAGCGGGTGTTTACCTGTACTCGTCTAGTTCCCCTGAAGGCGGCGAACCGCAGACCCGTACGGTCGTTGACTCAACTGGCGAAACTGTTGAAATCCCCATGGAGGTTAACCGTGTGGTGGCTTTGCGCTCTGGCATTGTTGAGATGCTAGTTGTGCTGGGCGCGGAAGATACAATAGTTGGTGTGGACGAGCAAACAACCGACGGTTCAGGCTACGGCGCTTTTAACGTCCAAATCTGCCCTGAACTGCTAGGCGTTACTGCTCCTGTTGCTGGGCGCTCAGTAAACGTCGAAGAAGTCATCGCTTTAGACCCCGACGTGGTTTTCATCGGCGGCTACGGCAGACTCAGCTGGATTGAACCCCTAAAAAACGCCAACCTCACAGTTGTAGTGGCGCATTTTGAAGAAATCGGAAACTTTAGCCGTGATCTTAGAATCGTCGCTGAAGTCGTAGGTAAAACCGAACGCGCCGAACAAGTCATTCCCCACATTGAAGGCGTCCTATCTACCATAGACTCCCACGTTGGCGACATCTCCGTGGCTGAACAGGTTTCTGCGTACTTCTGCTCTCACGACGTGTACCACGCTTACGGCTCAACCACTTTTGAGCACTTCCAAATAGTCACCGCCAAAGGCGTAAACGTAGCAGAAAGTATCACCACTTGGCTCCCTGAAATCTCTCCTGAACAACTAATTGACTGGAACCCCGACGTAATCTTCACCTTAGAAGCAGTCAACACTGATGAAATCTTGCATGACGAACGCATCCAATCCGTTTCGGCAATCAGCGACGGCAAAGTCTACTCTATCGCCGAGGCAGGCTGGGACTTTGGCTCCTTGCGGGCTATCTTTGCCATAGAATGGATGTCAACAAAGCTTTATCCTGACCACTATAGTGACATCGACATTAACCAGGAAGCAAACAGCTTCTATCAGGCAGTCTACGGCGTGAACTATACAGGACCACAGCTTTAGAATGAACCAAGAACGCCCTGCACCCCTGCTCTGGCACGAACTCTGGCGCAGCATGATGGACAAGTGCACAGGAGTGGCGCTTGACCAAAACGGCAGCCTAAAACGATGGCACCCCAACGACGCCAAAGACTACCTCCAACACTCCAGCCCCCACTACCCCAAAGCACTCAACCAACTCATAAACATCCAACCAACCGACAACATACTCGACATAGGATGCGGACCAGGCGTTCTCGCCCTTCCTTTTTCTAAACTCTCCAAAACAGTAACCGTAGTCGACATATCCCCGGGCATGCTCAACATACTCAAGCAAAACGCGGCGCGCGAAGGCGTAGTAAACATCAAATACGTCAACAAATTCTGGCTTGAAACCCACATCGGCGAAGACATAGCCGACAACTACGACATCGTGCTCTCTTCTAACTCTATAAACCTGCTTGGCATCCAAGAATCCTTTGTGGACGGCAAACCCAAGTTAAGCTGGGACCTTGCCACGGCAATAGAAAAAATGAATCAAGTGGGAAAACGTGTTTACATTAGCTTCCCCGCAGCGGTTCACGATTACTCGGCAGCGTTCAAAAGTATCGGAAAACAGCATCACCCTTGGCCAAGCTACACCATCTTGCACAACATGCTCTACCAGATGGGTCTTCGCCCCAACGTCGACACCTTGCACTTTACCAACCCAAACATCGACAAGAACCTCACCATAAGGCGCGTAGGCTGGGCAGTGAACCTAACCCCCCAAGAAAAAACAGCGTTCCAAACGCATCTAAAACAAAGCCAAGAACGATTCTTCAAAGCCAACCAGACCTGGGGCGTTTACTGGTGGAAAACACAAAACCACAACAAGGCAAAAAGCCATGAAACTAATTAAAAGCTACCCTGCCCTTCTGGCTCTGCTAATTGGTCTTCTCATTCTACTGTTTTTAGCCTCCATCTCAATGGGCAGATACTCAATTCCCCTTGACACCGTGTTTAGCACCCTGTTTTTAGGCAACACCGCAGACAGCACCGCCGTAAACGTAATTTTCAACGTGCGCCTCCCCCGCGTAATCGCTGCCATCTTGGTGGGTGCAACGTTAGCAGTTTCAGGAGCAGCTTTCCAGGGACTTTTCAAAAACCCTTTGGTTTCCTCTTACCAGCTGGGCGTTTCGTCAGGGGCAGGTTTTGGCGCAGCTTTAGCAATAACAATGGCAGGCAGCACCTTTCTTATCCAAGGCTACGCTTTCCTCTTTGGCATCATAGCCGTTTTAGCCTCCTTTGCCATGAGCCGCATCTACAAAGGCTCCTCTACTCTCACACTTGTACTCTCAGGCATCATCGTCGGCTCATTTTTCTCCGCACTGGTCTCGCTTATGCAGTACGTTGCCGACCCCCGAGAAACCCTCCCCGAAATCGTCTTTTGGCTCATGGGCTCCTTGTCCGCCACGACAGTCAAAAACCTGCTCCCCGCAATCCCCGTCATCTTGGTGGGGATAGTTGGGTTGATGCTGGTTCGATGGAGAATAAACATACTGTCCATGGGAGAAAACGAAGCCCGCTCCTTAGGAATTAACCTCAAAGTTCTCGTGAGCCTTGTCGTAGCCTGCGCAACCATCGCAACTGCCTCAGCAGTCTGCATAAGCGGCGTCGTCGGCTGGGTCGGCTTAGTCATCCCCCACATCGGCAGAATGCTAGTTGGACCCGACTACAAAAAACTCCTCCCAGTTAGCCTACTCATCGGCGGCTGCTACCTACTAGTCATCGACGACATCGCCCGAACCGTCATCTCAGGCGAAGTGCCCCTGGGAATTTTGACTGCGCTTGTGGGAACGCCCTTCTTCGCGTACCTGCTGTGGAAAGCAAAAGCGGGGTGGTCCTAATGCTGCAAGTTACTGACGCTGCGTATTCGTATGACGGGAAAAAGAAGGTCTTTGAACACGTCAATTTTTCCCTCTCGCAAGGCGAGATACTGTGCATCTTGGGACCTAACGGTTCAGGAAAATCCACCCTGCTCAAATGCACAAACGCCCTGCAAAAACTCGACTGCGGCAACGTCGTCGTAAACGGCAAAGACATAACCGCCATTAGCCGAAAAGAACTAGCCACGTACATGGGTTTTCTGCCGCAGATCCACGTTTCCACCTTTCCCTTCACCGTGCTTGAAGTAGCCGTCATGGGCAGGTCGCCGCATCTTGGATTAGCCGAATCCCCCTCCAAAAAAGACTACGCGCTTGCCAAAGAAAACCTTGACCTGCTAGGCATCTCCCACTTAACCGACAAACCCTACACCAACATAAGCGGCGGCGAACGCCAACTCGCCCTCATAGCCATGGTACTCACCCAGCAACCCAAAATCCTGCTTCTAGATGAACCCACCAGCCACCTAGACTTTGGAAACCAAATCCGCATGCTCGACCTCATCAAAAAACTCTCCGACAAAGGCCTCTCTATAATCATGACCACCCACTTCCCCGACCACGCCTTCCACCTCTCCTCCACCGTAGCCATAATCGACAAAGGCAACTTCATAGCCACAGGACCCGCCGACAACGTCATAACCGAACAAAACCTCAAACAAATCTACGGCATCAACATCCAAATCGCCTACGTCAACAACACCAAAATCTGCATTCCAGTCAAACAAACCTAACCCTCCAACTTCTACCCATTTAAAACTGCATGTTGTTGTCTTTTCAAACCTTTGTTGTCTCTCTATGTCTTTTTATGGGCTTCATGGGGGGGCATAACTATGACATTCCTTTTGGCGTGTTATTTTTGGTCTTTCTTTTAAAGACTTGTGATTGTATGTTATTGGACTTAAAGCGCGTTCTGTTTTAAGCTATTTTTGAAATTGGTCGAAATACCTTTTAATCATTCTTTCAAAAACTGGCTTAAGTGATTTCGTAGTTAATTCAACCAGAACTAATTTGTTGTCATAAGAATCGCTAACCATGGATGTCTCTCTAATTGGCGGAATTTTCATGTTATGGACAAATTTACTTCGCCAATCATAAATTGTCTTAACAGTTTGCACGAAACAGTCGTTTAGAATTTTTGAATCTTTGCCTAGCTTGCATAAATGATTATAATTGCAGTATCCTTTTCCTCGCCCATAGATATCTCTGCTGTAACACTCCAAAAATCTTTCTTCATTGAAGCATATGGGTAAAACTTTATACGTTTTCTTATTATCATTTTTCTCAATATAGTCAAAAATGTCTTGGTCTGACTGAAAGCTTATTTCTTGTTTTTTATTAACAACCTCTTCCCATTTGTCAAGTATTTCTGCTATTTCTTTTTTACCTCCACTGTTATCAAAACTTTTGGGTGGTAACTCAAACACTTTGAAGACATATCTGATTGACTTGACGACTTCTATTTTCTCTTCTTTAGTTAGGAAGTTTTTGAAAAATTCCGTTATCCTTGTAGTACTCCCATATTCTTTCAACCAGCACTCTCTTAAATCTTCAATCAAAACGTCCGCTTTCTTAGTTTCGTCTTTCTCCAAAAAATCTTGAACTTTTTTACGTGCTTTCTTTGTGCCCATCCATGTATAGAACTCTTGATATGTTTTCTCCCCTTGCGATAGTCTTTCCATTATCGAAATTATCATAATTAAAACCAAAAATGAAGGCATTTCAAGGGTTTTTCTGCAATTTGGACACTTTTCTAAACGTTTTGGCGGAAAGCATATTGGACAACTATAGTTTTTTGCTAAGTGATAATACCTTCCAGTTTCAAGAAACAACCTTGCTTTTTGAGGCTTTTTGAAATTGCTAATGTATTTTATAATGTCCTCATTTGCGGGAAAGATTCCTTTAAGTGCAGACTGAGTTAAATCAGCAAGCTCCTTAAGAATTTGTTCCGGTTTAGTGGATCTTGGAAAAATATCTTCTGCTCTTAGTTGCATCTTCATTGTCATCCGATTAGGCTATTAATTGTCTCTTTGTCGGTTTTTGCAGTCAAAAACCTAATTAGTTTTGTGCTCAGGGGATACTAATAAACCCGAAGATGCCACAAAAACGCCCATTACCTGCTTGTGTTTTCTTTTTGTTGTCCTTCTGGTGAACTTCTTTCTGGTGAAATTTTGTACATATTAAACAAGGACGTATTGGATGGAGTTAATGTGGTTAATGGTGTTTTTTGAGGTAGCTGTTGGCTATGGCTATGGCTACTTGGGTTGGACGGCGTTGGTGATTGGGTTTAGCATGGCGAAGTTGTGTATGGCTATTCTCATGCATCTGGGGCTGTGACTTTAACGCCTGTGTTGAAGTTTGTGTGCGTATGCTTCAACTTCATCTTTTAGAAAATCATATTCGCCTACAATTATGAGGGCGAGCAGCAGGTCTTTGAGTTGCTCTGCAGCGATGTGCCTTTTCCTGACTCTTCACGCCTTTTATCGCCTTTTTGGGACGCAAGAAACGCCTGAAATACAAGCTAAACAACAAAAGCAACCCAAAAACCAAATGGATAAAACCTATAGGGTAGGTAGGAAGCTGGCAGGCTGAAAATGCAGTAACCTGCTGTGTGTTCTGATTCGTGTTTAGGTGTTGTTTTTGGGCGTGTTTGGTGTGCTGTTGGGATTAACATATAAAAGCGAGTTTGTAGACAAGGAATTTAGATAAAGGATGCCACACTGCCTTGACGTGTTTGGCGGCTCCTTGAAAAATTTCATTGTTTAATGCTATTAGCCGCTTGGTTGGGGTCGTGTTTTGTATGTATGGTTTCGATTTTTATGCTGTGAAAAACTGTTTTTGTCAATGAGCGATATATGTGCATGTTAACAAACGTTATCTCTTTTTAGTGTGTAGTTTTTGCTGGTGCCTAAATATGATTTCGTGGAAACTTTCCTTTAACCAATTAAACGAAGAATATGAGCTAGCCCAGAAAAAGAAACAGGCGTTGGACAATTTGCTTGAATCGGGTAAGATTTCGGAGTCTACCCATGAGACTTTTGGCAAGGACATAGAAGTTGCTCTTGCAGAAATTGAGCGGCAACAAAACGAGCTTTTGCAAAAAATGCAGGCAAAAACCTCTGAACTCGACAACCAAATCAAAACCCTAGAAATGCTTCTGGCCAATTATGAAATTCAGCATGTCACTGGTGAGCTAGACGAAGAGACTTACCAGATGGAAATAACCCTTCTTGGACGCGCTCTTGACATAACCCGCAACGAGTTGGGAACCGTAAAAGAGGCTGTAACCCAGCTTTGCACTCCTTTGGTGACGCCCCAAGCTCCCGCAGTTGAAGAGGTTTCACCAATTCCCGAAGTTGCTCCTGAACAACCCGAGGAAAACATTGAAGAGATGGTAGCTGCTGCTCCTACTGAAGTAGAGCCTGAAACATCTCCTGAACCCGCCCTGCAAGAACCTGCAGATACACCCTTCACAGATGAACCCTGCGTTTTCGACCAACCCGAAGAACCAGTAGTCATGGACGATGCCCCCGCTGAAACAGAAGAAACCTACGTTCAAGAAACCGTAACTTACGTCGCAGAAGCCCCCATCGAAGAACCCTCTGCTGAGGCTCCTTTGGAAGAAGCTTCTTTGGAGGAACCCGTTGTTGAGGCAGTTGATTCTTCTGAAGCTATTTACGAGGCAGAACCAGCAGCAGTTGAAGAGCCTGCGGTTTTTGAAAACCAAGAATCTGCCCCTGCCGTGGAAGATGAATCCGCAGTTGAGCAGGACTCTCCAGTTGACGAGCAAATTTATGAGCAGGCAATAGAGCAGCCTGAAGTTGAGAACACTGAAAGCATGGATGCGTCCCCCGACCTTGACGAGGAAGCCCCAATTGAGGAACCCATGGCAGAAGAGCAAATGGACGCTGAACCCGTAGTTGAAGAAACCCCCATGGAACCCGAAGTCGACACAATAGAAATAATCCAAGCAGACCCCATCAAACTCGAAGCCCCCCAAATCAACGACTCCCCCGCAACCGAGGAGGTGGCACAAGCAAACCCTTTACAAGACGCGCCCCAACAAGAGGCGCAAGAAGAAACTTTAGCCGCCGAAGACGCCCCCGCGGTCTACGCAGAAACTCTGCAGGATACGACTCATTCAACAAAAGAAACCTTGAACGAAGTCGAAGCTATATCCGATAACGACACAGAACACCAGCAATAACCTGCTCCCCTTCTCTTCTTTCTTTTCTGTTTTCTCTTCTTTTGCTTTTTCGCCCAATTTTGTGCTTTTTCTATCCACAGCTACGTTTCCCTTCTCCTGGGCACGCTGCGTGTTTGATGGTTTTGTTTAAACACAACAAAAATTGTTATAACTTCTGATTCCAAATCCGAATAATGGTTAAATATTTACATCCGAATTGAACTATCTAAACAATTGCAGGGACATCTGGTGATCCGAAGTGGTTACAATCATCGATAAATCAAACGCAAAAATAATAGATAAAATGAATGAACGAATCATAAAGAACTTCTTAGACGTAATCATCCTAAGTGAGCTTCGAAACGGGGCTCTTAGCGGTTACGACATAATAAGTTATATCCACAACAAATTCCAGCTTCTGATAAGTTCAGGAACAATCTATTCCCTTCTATACAGTCTAGAACGAAACAGCCTCATCGAAGGCGTCTGGAACGAAAGAAAACGAACCTACCAACTCACAACAAAAGGCAACAACATGATAACAACCATCCTAAACACCAACCAAGACCTACGAAAATTCGTAACCTCTTTCCTCAAAGTACAATAACCTCCCAACCCACCATTTTTTGGCTATCCTCAACCAATACCTAACGCTTTGTCTTTTTGGTGTTCCCCCGCTATGTGTACTGCGGCTCGCCCGCGTTTACGCCTCCAAAAACACTCAACACCCCCGCTTTTACCCCCTAAACCCCCCATTCAGCCGCCGTTTTTCTGGTTTTCACGTTTTACAATCGAAACGCTAAAAAACCCCTTTGTCGTCTCACTATCTGCAAGCATTCCATCCATAGGGCCCGTAGCTCAGTCAGGACTAGAGCATCGGACTTTTAATCCGAGGGTCGCGGGTTCGACTCCCGTCGGGCCCGCCACACACGCTAAGAATTTATCCTGTTTCTACCCAACTTTTTCTTTTTCCAAACAACCCAAACCAGATAGTTTAAACCCTGCCTGGGCACATTCAGACTCTAGAACTTTCTACTGCATGGACTGTGTCTTTTGGTGCGGGCGCTGCACCGAGCCCACGATGCAGGGCAGAAAATCAATTAATCGCATAGCGTCCAGCGAAGCCTGCTCAGTCTTCAAAGGCAGCGGCCAGAAAATTCAGCGTAAGGAGGGTTATGTTGAATCTGGTCCTTAGCAGGGTAAACGCCCTTGATTGGTTGACTGATGAACGCTGGATTGTTTTTGGCTATAACGGCGGCTTTGGGCAATATTTGGAGCACTGCTATTTTGCGCCTGGAACCGCTAAAAACGCCGAGTTTGAGGTCATGGTGGCGCTAGTAGTCGTCGAAGGCAGGGCAGGTATTTCGGCGTTTTTTCGCATAAGAGACTCTGTTGAAAACCGCGATTCCTTGAGAGCAGCGCTAGCTGAGTTTAATGATAAACGGTTGCTGAGTTTGGCAGAGCTCGACGACGGCATAGAGGCTCTTAGGGAAAGAATCAGAGAAAAAGTGGTTCCAAAGCTGAGGTGAAAATGTTTTGGTTGGCGCTGAGGGTAGAAGTCAAAATATTTCGCGTTTAAAGTCAAAAGTCAAATTTGACTTCAATACCGTCCGCTCCCGCGTCATCCCAATCCTCAAAGGCATCGAAGTCAAGATGTATCCTGCCAAGATAGGGCGTGCCCGTGGATGGAAGCGCCAGCATGTCGCTTATTATGTTAAGAAGCTGGAAAAGGCAGGTCTAATCCGTCGATTAAAGCGCAGTAACATCATCGATTATGAGTTGACGGAGCGAGGTCAAAATTTTCTCATATCCTGTGAGGGCGTCCTCTTCAGTAGTGGGGTGTTTCGGTTGCATCGGTGTTTTTTCAAGTATCCTGTGCTGCGTGAGGGCGTTTATCCTTCTGGGGATTTTAGGCGGATTGAGATGCAGAATTGGACAGCTCTTTTGGGGTTAGAGCAAGGCGTCAAGGTTAGGCATACGACGACTTCTTGGATTGTGCATGTTGAGACCTTCTACGGTCGTAGTCCGGGTGAATTGGTAACGTTGGCTAAGAACTTGGCTGACCGCGTCGCTCAAGGTTTGATGAGTAAGTATGGTTGTGTTTTGGGGCAGGGAACAATTAACAACCGTCATGAGTTAGGCATCGACGACCCAGTAGCCAATTTGCTAAACCGTTATTTTGAGGTGAGCACACCTAAGCGGTTGATTGATGATAGCCCAGGCGAAGACGAAGGAGAACTGGACCATCTTGGCCGTGACGCCGCAGTCGAGTATTTACTGATGCCGGAGCGTGTCAAAAAGCTGGAAGGACAAGTAGAGACTGCGCTTGGTGATTTGGAGCGAATTTCTGGCAGTCTTGCAAAGTTGGAGAAGATGGGTTGCGACTTAGCCAAGGTTGCAGATGCCTTGGGCAGGCTCGTAGGAAACTTTGAAGGCGGTACTCAAGAGGGACCTAAGACCGGAGGAGAGGGAGGAAAAAGCTATGTTTCCTAGCTGTAGTTTCATGTTTTTGGCTGTTAAAACCTGTTCAAAAGCACTTTTAGCGGTATGCCGAGTGTATGGGAAAAGTCCATGCTTTTTGGAAGTTGCTTTTCTACGGTTGCTTGGTGTAGATGCCAGAGCGCTAAAAGTTGCCTGCCTTCATGGAGCGAAAACCTTGGAGTGCGCATTTTGACATGGAAACAAGCGATAAGCCCGTTCAAAACAAGCCAGTTTCAGCCCAAAAAACCGAGAAAAAGAAGCGCAGCCAAGCCGACAAGGTTGGAAAACTCAAGTACCTACTTGCCAAGGACAAGAAACTCGACCGAGACATCGCCGAAATCAAGCTACTGCTTAGGGTTATCTTTGCAGGCTTGAAGGATTCTTTGCATTTTGATAAGTCACTTATCGAGGAAGCAGCCTGCCAAGATGAAGTTGACACGGCAATCCTTCAGCTCCTCTTTGAGGCAGGCTCTCCCGGATTACTGCCTAAAGATATAGCCGCTAAATTGGTTGAATTCAAGATTGCCCGGCATCAGGTGACCCGACGGATTGAACGCATGAATAAGCGGCTGGCTAAGGAATTGGATTCGGTGGTTGTTGAGCGGCGCGGTTGGTGCTGGGCTATGACAAGCTTTGGCGTAGACGCCTACAAAGCATCAGAGAAGGACTTGCTATCCCAAGGCGTAACTCTACATAGCGCTTCTGAAGAGGAGACATAGCGTTTGGCGTTGACTGAGCGTGAGAAGGCAATTTTGCGTTTGAAAGCTGAGGGCGTGTCAGATTACCGAATTGCGCGCAAGCTTAGGATGGAAACACCCAACGTGACTCGCTGTAGAAAGAATGCTTTAAAGAAAATTCAGCGCGCTAAAGCTGATTTAGAGTTTATTGAGGGACTTAAACGCGGGTAGTCCAACTAAATTAAAAATTGAAGGTCTCTTCGATTTGCAGTAAAACCGCCTGAGTATTTGTTGATCATTCTATTTTGCGTTTGATTTCCTGTGGGTCGTTTTCAAAGTTGTGCATAGGCATGACAAATGCTGGATGGGTTCGTGTGCACAACTACTTCTAAGGGGCTTTTAGGCGGCTACTTTTCTGCTTCTGCGTCTGCTTTAGGTTGCAGGTTGGTTGTGCAGGTTGTCACAAGCAGAAAACCAAGCACGATAGCCGTCAAGTATCCACAAATACACCCGAACTTAACCCCGTTAAGTAACTGACTCAACCGCGATGGGCTTCAAACCGAATGCTGCCGATTGGGTAAGCGATTGATTTAAAAACCCAAAGGCAAATAGAGATTAGTGATATCTTTGGACTTAATCGGAATTCTAATACAAATACTCGTTGCCGTAATCGTTCTTGCACCCGTACTTTGGCTTGTCGGTAGAGCAATAGCAGGCAAACACAACGCAAAATTCACTGACGCCATCTGGATTGTCGTTTTAGGCGTAGTCATAGGCGCCATAGTCGGGTACTTCGGCGGCGGCATAATCTCGTCGATAATCATGTTCATCGTCTGGCTGGGTCTTATCAAGCACTTCTTTGACTGCGGCTGGCTCAAAGCATTCGCCATCGCTATACTAGCCGTGATTACCTTTGTCGCCATCGTCCTTGTTATCGTTGCTTTTCTGCTGACAGCGATTGGAATAGGCAGCGGCTTAGGCTTAAGCATAATGATGGGCTTTTAACTAAGCATCTCTTTCCTTTTCTTTATGGTTTCTGACAATCGATATGCACAATAACCAGCGGACAATTTGGAAACGCCGTCTTGCGCCCGCCTCGGCAAAAAACCCCACTCACCGCCAACATGCAACTAGAAACCGTCGCTTACCTGCACTCCAAAGACATGGGCGACAACGACTACTTCTCCCACCCTCGCTGGGAAGGATATCTTGGCAAATTGCTTGTATATCGTATTTTTGATACTGTCGTGTTTGGGCTCTCAAGCCATTAATGCTTAATTCTGCGGGTCTTTGACTAAAATAAGGGCACGGTATATGTTGATTTTAAGGGCTTGAGTGACTATCGAATTGCCAAGAAGTTGAGGAAAGAGACGCCAAACGTTTACCGTGCTCGGAAGACTGCTCTTAGAAAGATCGATCAGGCCAAAGCTGATCTATCATTTGCTGATGGCCTTAAACGTAAATAGGGTTAGGCGCTCTTTTTTGAAGGTATAATTTTCTTAAGCTCGAATTGACCAGTTGTTTGTCGATCACGGTTAGAATAGCAACCACCGTTCAACGTGCCACCTGTAATGTCAGCAATTGCCGTGCCTCTATGCATGTGCATTGTTGATGGGGCGCTTGTTTTTGGTTCATTCAGATATTGGTAAGTCAGTATGTTTGGTTCACTGTTTGTAATGATTGATGCTACCAGACTTCGAGAGCTCGATGTAGCTGTTCTCCAATTGATACTAATTTTTGTCCAAGTTTGGAAGACCTCTACGGAGATAGGAATTGGATTTTTGAAATTATCATAAGACGACGCTAATGTTCCTTCATAGACTCCAGCAATATTCGGTCCCTTCACAAGTCCAACGATTTTGGTAAATCGCCATTTCCAGATGTATGTATCGAAAAAATAAAGAAATAAACCGTAAAGGCCAAAAACTGAAATCCCATCAATCCACCAAGGAACTTGTAAATTAAAGTGGTCTAGTGCCCCTTGAACCGCTGTCATCAGTAATATACTGGCGATTGCTAAGCAGAGTGCAACCTTAAACCGCTCATTTGAGTCTATTGCATAATCATGCAACAATGTCCACCTATAGTGCCAGAAGCTTTTCAACTAGTATTTTAGCGTTAGTTATGTTCCATTGCTCAGGTGAGGTACCGAAAAGGTATGTTTGTTCGCTTTGGCAAGCAAAATTATTGAAATCTGCTTTTGCTAACCAATTAAGTGAGTTATAGTAAGTAGACTGCCAATTGCCACCAAACATAGCGTTAGGAACATTGTAAGTTAGGCATTCTACAAAGTAAGAAGGGGCAAGGTTTTCAGCGATTATTCCATCGTCAACCAGTTTTGAGCGTGCGTTCTTGAGGACTCGAACAGTTTGTTTAAACCAGCCGTCTGTTTTATCCGATTTTGTGCAACCGTTTTCATAATGTTTTTTGGGGTAATTGATAATCTGCCGTTGCTCGCTCTGTGTAAAAAATAACATTCCTTCCACATAATCTTGGTCTGTTATGTTTTGAAAGCGTTTGTACCGTCTATATTGAACGCACGGCACGACGTCTGCATTGACCCTGTTTGTGTCACCGGCAAGTTTGATAGATTTATTTCCTGCCCTGATTTTCGCTATCCCGTAGTAATCAGTTAGTGCTTTAAGTACATCTGCTCTAAAGTTCCAATAATTGTATGCTGCGTCAGGAAATGCTGCTCTGTGGAGGTTTCGTTGTTCGTCATTCAATTGTGAGGTGTCGCTGTAAAAAACATCATCCAATTGGATAACAACGTCAACGTCACTATCTCCCCTGACATTGGTGTCGTTTTTGTATGAACCCTGAAGGTAAAAATCCATCGTCCTTCCTTTGATTGGGGAATTATCCGATAATAATGCAGTTCTTATCGACTGATGAGCGTTGATTGATGTAGTAACTGCCCCTTTATTAGACCACGTTTGTAATTGTGCCTCTGAAAGTACCATTTCGACTAACCCGAATGACCGCCTATTTGATTGTCTGCAAATTTAAGTTTTGTTAAAGTAAAGTCGCCGCTAAGTTGATAGTATTAGCTTTAGCAAATTTGCATAGAGTCTATTTGAGAATGAGATAAGTGCAACCGCTAATAACACGCTTGCATGGTGAATCCATTTGCTCAAGTGACCGGCGGTGTAATCGGTGGCTTCATTGCATGGAATAATCCATTACTCAAATTATTAGTCGTGTTTATTACAATCTGTTCTTAAATCGGCTAACTAAGAAAATGATAAATCTTTAAGTGGCACATAGTTTACTTGGTTGGTTCATCTCAGTGCTCAGGTTTCTTCGTGTAGCTTACGGTGTGCTACTTGTTGCTATATTATTCGTTCCCTTCGGCATTTACAACACGATGGCTGAGCCTTATGTTTCAGGGGTTGTTTGGGGTTTCATGCTCCCTATAGGTTACATTGCTGCCGCGTCAGGCATCGCTATAATTTTTTATCCACAATCAAAAGCGCTTAGAAAGTTGGGGTTTGGCTATCTTTTAATGCTAATCGGCGCTTTGATGCTACTTTCATTTTTACTTTTTCCCAGGGAATTATCTATCAGCCTTCTCCATGGAACGAATATGATTGATATCGACTACTCAACCTTCTATGGTGCCCTGTTTTGGTTATCGATTCTCAACGTATGTGCTGGGTTCGCGGTTAAAGTGACGAAAAGCGTAAGAAATAAAGAGTAAACTTTTCGGTTTGGTTTGGGGTTGCATCCTTGCTAAATTGGCTATTTTTTACATTATCGCTTTCTTGATATTATCGTGTTTAGGCTCTCAAGCCATTAATGCATAGTTGTAGAATTGTTTGTTGGCGATTTAGGTATGTCTCAGGATGGCTCTGGCTGTAAGGATTGTAAGCATGTTAGGGAGCATGTTGCTTCGCTCTTACCTTTCAAGGTTATTGAAGCTATGTCGGATAAGCCCCTTTGCATTCGGGGTGTGGCCATGTGCACGGGCATGAGCCGAAACCTCAATATCTATACTTCTGAGGAACTGCAGGCTTTCTCAAGCAAGCTGGTTAATGCGCCTGTCTACATTGAGCATGTTGCTGTTCCTAATGCCGTCGGCAAGGTCACAAAGACGGATTGGGACGGGCATAACCTCTTGTATGAGGCAGAAATCTACGATGAGATGACGGCTGAGAAAATTCGCAAAGGCTTAGTTCAGCATGTGAGCGTCGCCGCTGACTATGAAGCGGTCGATGTTGTAGACGGTAAGGTTCCCCATGGGTTGCACAACGCTGAGCTTAGCTTAGTTGCAGTGCCCGGTATTCCTGAAACCAATGTGCAAGTTTTAGAAAAGCTCGTAGGCGATAAAGTCACTGAAGCCCTCAAAAAAGCGGGCATTCAAGAGGCAGAGTGGGACACCGAATACATCAACAACCTGCCCGACGAATGCTTTGCATACATCGAGGCTGACGGCCAAAAAGATGAGCAGGACAAAACCGTGCCTCGAAGTCTCCGTCACTTGCCGTACAAGAATGCGCAGGGCAACTTGGACGCTGACCATGTCCGAAACGCCCTATCACGTTTAGACCAGACAGAAATTTCCGCTGAAGCAAAAGTTCAAGCCCTCAAAAAGTTGTGCTCAGCGGCTGGAGAACTAAAAATCGAAAGCGCCGTCTGCAACCTTCAAGAAAAAAGCGAGAACCTCCAAATAGAACTAACCGAGACACAAAGAACCCTTGAAGACCTTCGCAAGCAGCTTCCCGGTGGTGGTTTGCTTAAAAACCCGCCTAAAATGATAGCAACTTCCGAAGCGACCCAACTGATTGAGGCAGTTCTGCCTTCTCCTATGGTTCAGCGCAGTTGGAGTTTAGGTCCACAGCGTATGTGTCAGCAGTTGCGAAGGGTAGTTCAGCAGCTAGAGCAGAAGGCGGGAGGCGGCTAGCTGTGTTTACGCTCACTTTTGTGGGGAAGAGTACCAAAGGACGAACTTTGGGAAATTCAAAGAAAAGAATCGATTTGATTTGGATTGACTGATAGATCTGGCAAAAGCTGGATGGCAATCGGCGAAACAGACGACCCAGAAGCAATTATTGAATCGTATGAAGCTGAAGCGGCGGTCACCAAAGGCTCACCTGTGCATTTGAGTTCTGACGATAAGGTTTCTGAAAGCCCAGGCGGAGACGACGCCATAGGCATAGCAGTCAAAACCGTTGCAGCAGGCGCAATGTGTGGAGTGCTTAAGCGGGGCAGAGTCAAAGTCACAGCCAACGGACCAATAACACGCGGCAAAGCAGTATGCAGCGCCGCAGGCAGAAAAGTTACCCAATTCGTTGACCAAGCAGTAAACGAGGGCGGAGCAGCAACCTACACAGTATACTACAATCGCAAACTAGGAACCGCACTCCAAGCCGCAGTAGCTGACGGCGATTTGATTTTCATTGATGTGGAGAAGTGATAGCTTGAAGCCTAGACTCTTTGAAGCTTTAATGGCTAAACCGTGCGACCAGCGGGAAGTCTACGAGAAACTCAAGCAAAAAACCGAACATCCCTTCGTAAAACGCTATGTTGCAATGGGCATAAAAGAAGGTCTCTTTAGCGACATGACAAGCGCACTTGGCAGAATGCATGACACTCTGGTGCAGGCGGCATTTCCTGAACTTATCGGCAGAAACATCATCACCGTCACGCCCACCTCTGAAACAATGGAGCGCTTCCCTCTCGACACTGATGCAGTTGCTTACCGCTATTCTGAAGGTTCAGTAACAAGGCTAAGCGGCAAAAAGAACAGCACCGTAGACGTCTACACAAACGTGCTTGCGGACGCTTCCGAGGAGTGGACAAGGGAGTTTCTTGAAGACGCCACTTGGAATGTCATGGATAACATGGTGCAGAAAGTCGGCAGAGCACTTGGACTAAACGAAACTCAAGCAATCATAGCCCTCTATGGGGCAGTTGCGGACGCTGACTTGGCAGGCGGAGCACCCATCAACGGCGGCAACGAACCATTGGACTGGACAGGACTGCTACAACTACACGATGCCGTTAGGAGCGCAAACTGGCGTCCCACAGTGCTGGCAGTAAGCGAAACACAACTACATCAACTTCTCAACGATGACAAGTTTGTCCATGCACAGTACTTACCCAGCAGTGACACCGACATTGAGCAAGGCAGCATCGGAAACGTCTTAGGCATGCAGGTACAGGCTAGCACTCTTGTTCCAAACGGCACAGCATACGCAATAGACACCCGCGTCGCCTCCGTTATGCTTCTACGCAGAGACATAACCGTTGAGGACTGGGAAGACATCAAAACCGGCAAATACGGCGTTCGAGCAACCACACGATTCGGCGCTGGCGTTTTACGTTCAACAGCAGTTGCCAAAATGACCAACATCAAAGCCACCCTAACTTAGGCGCTGATTGACACATGCAAAAATCCCCCTTTTTTGACCAACAAAAATCCTTGAGGTGAAAAGTCCTGAGCAACGTCGTTAAGAAAATCCTTGAGGTTCTCTCTTATGCACCCGCTTCAGGCGTTGCATCTCCAAAAGGCAGAGTGTTCTTTGACACATCATGCATTCCGCTAGCCGACGTTATGAAGCTCTACGCCCGAGACCCAACCTGCAAGAGCAGCGTGGACTTGCTTGCAGCTTCAACGGTTGGCATGGGCTTCTACACCACGGCAGACCAAAAATACGAGAAAGCCGCCCAAGCCAAAGCAGCCGTAGACAAGTTCTGCGAAGACATCAACTTAGACGGCTTACTTAACGAAATGGCAAAGCCTCTGATTGGCTGCGGCAACGACTTCTGGCTAAAACTCACACCCGAAAACCTAACCGATACTCTTCGCATGCCCATCGACGCAGTCCAAAAAATCGGGTTAAGCACTGTCCCCAACCTAAAAGTCCCCTACAAAGTTACGGGTTATCAGCTTTCAAGCACTTACGGTGGTAATGCTGGAAATGAACTCAAACCTGAAGCAGTCATCCACTGGCGCCTAAATGGCGATATACCGTCGGGTTTCGGCGTTGGTTTGCTGCAGGTTCTACTGCACACCTTAACCGTTGACACCGATAAACGCCCATCCTACGCTTGGATGAAAGCTAAGATAGAGAAAATTCTGCCAAACATCTTTGTCAAGTACGCTGGACCCGACGTCGTTGTGCAGCTTGAAGGGCAAAAAGAGGACACCATCAAAAAGTACGAATCTGCGATTAAAAATCGCCCAGAAGAAGGCCAGTGGCTTTTTAGCGGCTCCAAAAACGTCGGCGTTTATCCAGTTTCTATTGACCCAAGGGCACGTTTCGAGTATTACATCGACCACATGGTCGACCAGTTCTATCTTGGCTGCGAAACGCCCCTGCCACGGCTGTTCAGCACACCAGGATTCACCGAAGCGTCAGCGAGAGCTGCCTTAGACTTGCAAGATATGCTCATAAAACCCGTCCAGCGCTACATCAAACGCCAAGTCGAAAAGGAAATCTTTACAAGCATTCTTGGTCAAGCTGGGTTTGATGCTGCTATGGCGAAGGTTAGATTAAATTTTGGCAATCCCGAAACGCCTGAGATTTCAGCTTCAGACTTGATTGGAGCCGCAGACAAAGGACTAATTCGTCCTGAGGAGTTTCGCAAAAACGCGATTAAAATATTAGGTTGGGAGCTATGGGATGACCCAAAAATGACATCTCCTTAAAAAAGTAGACTCCAGTACTGAAATACGTTAAATTACAGAGCCAATAAATGGCATCCTAAAAAGTATACACTTCAATGTTGAGTACTTAGAAAATGCTATTAGTTTAAACAGTAATTCTATTGGGTTATAATCTATTCAGGGGACTGTCGGCTGGAAAGTAGTAATATGCAGGCGAGCGTAGTGCGCGTGACATTTGAACATGCCAAGATGATAGACCCGGAATATGATGAAATCGATAGAATATTGCTGATTCTGCAAAATGAAGATGGCTCATGGGGCACGGCAGAATCACTCGATGAAAGGTTATACCCCACCGCATGGGTCATGCACGCTCTCTCTTCACAAGGTTTAGTCGATCAACTTAAAGGAGCGATGAATCTCCTAAGAAACAATATAGTTCGTGCGCTTGAAGATGAGTTTGTGATGGCAAACTATGTGCATACTCGCAAGCTATGTGGCCTTATAGCAGTTTTCCCCTTTATATCCAGAGACAAACTCTGGCACAGTAAACCCAAGCTTATAGCTAATTTTAAGCTGATATTGGAGTTTATTAAGTCAAGAAACTGGTTAAATTCCCAAGTAGCTAGTTATATTGCTTACTTCCTTCAGAAAACAGAACTCTCCCAGTATGCACAAGAAGCCATTCAAATGCTAGATGCAACTTCTGTAATCAAACCTGACCCATTTGCAGTGCTAGTATCAGAAAAGTATCTTGATAGAGTCCTGAAAGACACCGTATTTATTAACAACCTCGATAAGTTGCCTGACGAAGAGCTGGCACACCTATTGGTAGCTTTTGCTATATGGCGAAAGGCAAACAAATTAGACCCAGCCTTACTTGAAGCTGCTAAGCGACAGGTAATTGCCATCATACAAAAACGCCACTTAACTGAGCTTGATAAAAAAATAAGCAAGGAAATATTGGATACCTTACTTTTACTACGAGCAGGCGTCGATAAGCGTGAAATGCAAAACAGACTCAAAGAACTAGGAAGCAGCCTCTATCTTCGTGATATAGAATTCTCAGACTCAACAATTAAACTAACAACCGAAATTCCTTCTAAAGGACTACTGGACATACTTGGCAGAATAGACCTGATTGTACTATCCACATATGTCCTTGCGATAAACGACTTAGGCGAAAAAGTAGTTCATCTAGTTCCTGAGCGCGATTACAAAAAGGTTGCATCATATTTCGAGACCCCCACCCTACCTGTTCCTACTAGGAGAGTAATTACTTATGAATCCATCCTTGCCAGCGCATTAGTTACTTTATCATTAGCGGCAATTTGGCAGATGGGTGTTCTGCTTAGCACAACTATAGCCGCTCAAGACATAATACAACAGATAGCTTTAACAGCCATAATTTACACGGCGTCTTTTGGTCTTGCTTTTGCTGGGCTAACTAGATTCTTGCGTTATATATTCCCTGAACTTGCATTTGCCATAGCCTCGCGTATCCCATTAACATTCAAATCAAGTACCTTCTGGCGAAAACTAATTGGAGAATAATCATGTCAGCTATTGAAACCAACATTTTTGAAGGACAGATACCAGCTAACATACCCTGCTGTGTAATAAACCTCAGGCTACCAAGCATTAATGATATCACAGAACAAGGGCAGTTCATAAAAGAAGCACATAGGCTCATTAGGAAGCGGGCGAACGGTTTTCTGGATGGAGAAAACATTTACTGTTTGGACGGCCCCGATTTAATTAAAGAAGACCTCAAACCGCTCTTAGACAAGTATGCAGACTTTGACATACTAAACCAATATCAGACAACACTTCAGGTTACAACTGATTTGCGCATAATTAGAAACCTTTTGTATTACTGGTTTGAGGACTTCATGGGCAAAAGGGGATATGCTGTGCGTTTTCGCCGTAGTGGCGACAGAATAGCTGTTCCGTCTTTTGAAACTTTACACTATAATGAGACAGAATACAAGCTAGTAGAGTACACTGAAGGCAACAGAACACCTGTGCGCCTTGTTGAAAGCTTTTTCTATAGACTGAATATATTGGCTGGTGGCAAGATTAGCCTAGTAATAGATCCCAAGCTTCAGGTACTTATCCCCTTTAGCAGCGCTTCACCAGAGGTGTTAGCAAACACATACCTTGCTGTTATCTGCATGCAAGACTCAAGTGAGAGTGGCGGCTGTGAACTGCTTCGCGGTGGGGCTATGAAGTTTGTAGGCTTAGTTGATGACCCAGGGCTACCTAAAACTAACTGCGTAAAGACAGCAAAACAGTTCTGTGAAGTTGAAGATGTAAAACGGCAACAAAAGATAGTTCTGCCAGCGAACATACTGTTTATTGAAGG